>CAZNXX010000206.1:0-4883 GCA_964577095.1 uncultured bacterium
AGCGCTGGTCTCACATACCAGAGGTCACTGGTTCAACTCCAGTATCGCCCACACGCATCTTTAAAAGGCCATCCGGTTACCACCCGATCGGCCTTTTCTATTTATGGCTGTGATCTGCGACGAGGATCGCCCCAGGGCTCTGCCCTGGGGCGGATAATCAGGAGGGCTCCGCCCTCCTTCCAGCGAAGCAAACAGGGCTGCTCATCGGGGCGGAGCCCCGATCATATCGGGTCCCGGGGTGGGACCCCGGGACCATCAAGAGTCCGAGAGGTGGAGATGGTGGGCCTGCGGCCCACCCTACCGATAACTTCGTTCGCAGGTCGATTGATCGGAGGGCATCATGCACCGCATCCTGATCGTCGAAGACGACGCCATCGTGGCCCTGCATCTCCGGCAAACCCTGAAGAATCTCGGATATTCTGTCGTGGGCCACGAGTCCTCGGGTGAGGCGGCGGTGAAGGCCGCGCGCAGGCACAAACCGGACGCGACACTGATGGACATCCACCTGCACGGCGAGATGACCGGCGTCGAGGCAGCCGAGCGCATACTCGAGCGTCCGGGCACGCCCGTCATCTTCGTCACCGCGTTCGAAAACATGCACAATCAGAATCCGCAATCCCGGGCCGCGTCCTGCCCGGCCCTGATCAAGCCCGTGGCGGACTATCTGCTGGCCGACACGCTGTCCGGCCTGCTGGGGAAAAGCGGTCCCGGCCGCGACTGATCCTTCCTTCGTTTCCCCGCATCCCCTTTTTTTCGCAACTTTTTCCGTCTCCGGGCGTATTGAATAGTGAGAATATGCTTCGGAGGCACCCATGAGAAACAGGCGCAATTGGAACATTCACTTGATGCTGGCCCTGTTTGCGGCCGCATCCGTTTCCGTAATGGCAGCGGCTCCGGGCCCGGACGAGGACCGGGACGACCGCAGAACGGGCCGGTCCGGTTATCTGGGCGTACTGGCCGAAAAGCTGACGCCTGAGGACAAGGCTGAATTAAAGGCCGATTCCGGAGTGAAAATCACGGATGTGGTGGACGACAGCCCGGCCGACAAGGCCGGACTGGCCGAGGATGATATCATACAATCCGTCAACGGGGAAAAGATCCGCAGGCCCGAGGATCTGGTCCGGAAAATCAGGGAAATCGGCCCGCGGAAGGAAGTCAAGATCGGCATTCTGAGGGACGGCAAGCGGCAGGAAATCATGGCTGAAACCGGCCGTATTCGCCGGTCCTACCGGGAGCCGGAACAGTCCCAGCGCCGCGTGTTCCGGATGACCTTTCCGGGATCGAAGCGTCTGGGTGTCCGCCTGACCGGACTGAACGAGGACCTGGCCGAATATTTCAAGGCTGAAAACGGCGCGCTGGTCCTCGAAGTCGATGAAGAGGGGCCCGCGGCCCGGGCGGGCCTCAAGGCCGGGGATGTGATCGTCCGGGTGGAAGACGAGGATATTGAGGAAGCCTCGGACGTCACGGATGCCCTGTCGGATCTGAGGGAAGGGGACGAGGCGAAGCTGACCGTCATACGCAAGGGCGTGAGGCAGACCCTCGACGTCGAAATCGAGGAGACCTGGGACGAACCCAGAGTCCGGGACCGGCAGTCCGGATGGGGTCCCGGGCCCGGATTCGACATTCAGATCGAAATGGACGAGGAATCGCAGGAAAGGCTGAAGGAACAGCTGGAGCGCGTGCAGGAGAAGCTCGAAGGCGGCATGGAAAAACTGAAACGGGAACTTGAAGACCTGGAGGACACGACCTGGATCTGACGGTTTCTGTTGTGCCGGACGGATCCGTTCATATAAATTTTTTCCCTCACCCTCCTTCACCTGAACTCCCGGGCTCTTTTTTCCCGGGAGTTTTTTATGGCGGCTTCGTCCATGCCGGTCCAGGCCGCCCATGCCGCGATGCATTCGCCGATTGTCTTGAGCGCCACCAGGGCGAACAGGCCGTTGCGCGGATTCGGCCCCGCGTCCGCGAGAAACGGCGCGAGCATGACGGAGAAGAAGAGCAGGAGCATCCAGCCCCCGCCATCCAGGGCCAGCGGCCGTCGGGCCTCCCCTCCGAAAACCCCGGAGGAGCGGAGGTCTCCGAACAACCGGAAAATCCGGGTTGCCGCGACCAGAGCCAGGGGCCAGCGGAGGGGTCCGGTCAGAGCGAGCCAGACCGCTCCGAATGACGCGGAGAAGGACGGGTGATCCGCACTTCCCCGGCCGTACACGATCAGGGCGAACATCCCGAAGAACAGGATGAACACCGTTTCGAAGAAAAGGATTTTTTCCGCCTGGTCGCGGAGGTTTTTCTCGACCCTCTTTGCCGATCCTTTCAGGCCTCGCTTGATGAAGTCCAGGAACAGGACAAGGACCGCCTCGGTCACCAGCAGGATGACCAGGTGGAAAGCGGACCATCCCAGGAACACCACACCCACCACGGGAACGGCGTTGGAGAGCACCACGATCAGGAGCATCCGGATGAGGGAGGCGGAGGTCCGGTCCGGACAGGTATCTGAAGCTGAAATCGGCATGATTCAGTTTAACGAAAACGCGAAACAATGTCAAGCCCCGGGCTGATCCCGGATCGGATTGCGCCTCCGAAATGCCGCACGCGGGTATTCGGACGTTGACAATGACGGATGTAATATATAAATTGGTTTGGCTTACAGGCGGTTTTTGGCGTTTCAGCGGCAACCCATGGACAGGAGCGGGAAATGAGTTCTTCGATACAGGACATCAAGCGCGAATATAAAGAGAAAAAAAGCGAAGCCGGGGTTTTTCAGATCCGGAATACGGTCAACGACAGAGTTTTTCTCGGAAGCAGTTTGAACCTGCACGGCCCGCTGAACAGCCACCGGTTCATGCTGGAGATCGGGTCGCACCGGAACCGGACGCTTCAGCAGGAATGGAACGCGTTCGGGGCCGATGCCTTCGTATTTGAGATTCTGGAAACGGTCAAAATCAAGGACGAACCGGGTTTCGACGTCAAAGACGAGCTGACCCTGCTCGAGCAGATCTGGATCGAAAAACTCCAGCCTTTCGGCGACAAGGGGTACAATACCGGCGACAACATCCGGCAGGCGTAGAAGCGCGGCGTCCGGGGACAAACCGGTCCGATTTGATCCGGGGGAGAAGCTCCCGAGAGTGGAGGATTGACATGCGTTCCGGAAGACGCTTCTTCCGTTTCCTGGCGCCGGCCGTTGTGTTTGCCTTGCTGCCGGCTTTCGCGGCGGTTCGGCCCTCGAACCCGCAGGCCTCGCCGGAGGCGAAGGCCCTGATGCATTTCATGTCCGGGCTTTCGGGCAGGCATATCCTGACCGGACAGCACAATTACCCGAGCACGGCGGACCACAATTCGCAGTTCGCGGCCCGTTACACAGGCAGAACGCCCGCGGTCTGGAGCGCGGATATGGGATTCGCCCGGGACGGGGACAAGGATTCCTATCTGGCGCGGCCCGATAACGCGGACGAGGCCATTCGCCAGCATCGGTTGGGGCGCATCGTCACCTTCTGCTGGCATGCGGTTCCGCCCACCGCGGATGAACCCGTGACATTCAATCCGCCTTTCGGACAGGCGGAACCTGAATCACTGGCCACGGTGCAGGGACAGTTGACGGACAGCCAGTTCGAGGAATTGCTGACCCCCGGCACCCGTCTCCACACGAAGTGGCTCCGGCAGGCGGATTCAGTGGCCGTTCACCTGGCCAGGCTGCGTGACGCGCGGGTTCCGGTGCTGTGGCGGCCCTATCATGAAATGAACGGTTCATGGTTCTGGTGGGGGGGCAGGCACGGACCGAAGGGAACAGCCGCCCTGTACCGCATGCTGTACGAGCGGTACACCAAAGTCCACAAGCTCGACAACCTGGTCTGGGTGTGGAGTGTGGACAGGCCCAATCAGCCGGAAATGAATTTTTCCCACTTCTATCCCGGCGACCGGTATCTCGACATTCTCGCCCTGGATGTGTACGGCAATGACTTCAAGCCCTCCTATTACGACAGCCTTACGGCGCTCTCCAAAGGGAAAACCGTTGTGCTGGGAGAAGTAGGGAACCCGCCGGGCCCGGAAGTGCTCGACCGCCAGCCGAAATGGGCGTACTACGTCACATGGGCCGGCATGGTCCGCAACACGCCGAAGGAACGGTACCGCCAGCTGTATTCCGATCCGCGATATCTCAACTACGGGGACAGCGCTTTTGTGAAGCATGCGGCTCCATACCGGTCCGCGTGCGGGCTTCCCGGCCTTGCCGTTCAGGCCGAAGTTCCGGATCCCGAGAAAACGGATTTTTCCGGGATATGGCATTTCAACGAATACAGGAGCACGCTGGGCGACATGGCCGCGGGTTCGGTCTCCGCGCGGCTCGAGTCCTTTCTGGACGCGGACACGCTGACGGTCCGCAGGGTCCATGTGGAGGAGTGGGGGGACGAGAGCGGTGAAACGGAGAGACTCCGGCTGGATGGCGCTGAAATCCGCTCGAAATTATTTGATGCACGCCGGGTCACTACGGCCCGGCGCTCTGTTGCAGGGGATACGCTCTTCCTGGATTCCAAAGTCACATTCGTCCGGGGCGAACAGGTTTCCGTGATGACCAGCAGGGAAATCTGGACCCTGAGCGAGGGCGGCCGGCTGTTGTCCATACGCCAGGCGTCGGATTCCTTCCGGGGCAAACAGGATGTCACGCTGAAGTACGACAAACAGAGGCCATGAAAAACGTTTGAACGTTTACACGTTCGAACGTTTAAACGTTGAGTGATGGCGGTTCACCGAGAATCGACGGAGTCCGAAGGAATGTCGGGAAAAATCAGAATCGGCCTCATCGGCGCGGGCATGATCGGAGACGCGCATATCCGCTCGGCCCGGGAGGACGGACGCGCGGACGTCGTGCACATCGCGGCCCGGACCGC
>CAZNXX010000207.1:0-4830 GCA_964577095.1 uncultured bacterium
GCGAAGCCCTTCAATAGCGGGAATCTGTCGATTGGTCCCGCGAAGCGGGAAGGCGAGGCTTTCGGACATTTTTCACAAACGACCCCGGGGTCCCATATCGGAACGACCTGACACAGACAGCCTGGCATCGATCTCAAATCAACGGGACCCCGGGGTCGGTCACAGGAATTGTCCGATAGTCCCTTCTTGGCATCTCGGACCTACGATTCCAAGGCACGGTAAAATACCCAGTTTCCACGAAAAAAGCAAATCCCACGAAACCCTGGGCTCTTTTCTTCGTAATCCAGAATGTAACCAAGATCGTGGAGGACGTCATGAGAACGAATATCCTGCTGGCAGCCATGCTTATCCCGGCAATTCTGACCGGCGCGGACAGCGATTCGTGCAGATTCGGAGATAACTACCGCATCTCTCCGTTCCGGCCCCAGATCTCGTACGACGACCGGGTGGCGATATCGATTCAGCACGGCGACGTGCTGATCTACGACAAGGAAAACGAAGACGAATGCGTCGAGATCACGGCGGAGAACAAGCTCTACGTCCGCGACAGGCTCGTCAAGACGAACGAAAAACAGCAGGACTTGACGCGGGAGTACAGGCGCAAGGCCATTTCCATCAACCGCGAAGCCGGGCGCATCGGCATGGAAGGCGCGAAAATCGGGCTGGACGGCGCCAGGATCGGGATAACCGCCGTGGTCGGCGTATTCAAGCTCCTCCTGCCCGACTACGATTCCGATGACCTGGACCGGGACATGGACGAGGCGTCCGAATCCATCGAAGCCAAGGCCGAGCTGATCGAGGAGAGGGCCGAGGCGCTGGAGGACACGGCCAAGGATCTCGAGCGCCTGCAGATGGAAATGAAAAAGGAAATTCCCGCGCTCAGGGATTTGGACTGGTTTTAAATCCGGAAAAACGGATCAGACCGTGATTTCCCTCCTTCCTTTCCCCATAAAAAAACACCGCCTGAAGCGGTGTTTTTTTTGCGCTGAAAAGAAAAAGGGAACCTCCATGAAGAAGGTTCCCTTTTTTGAAAAACTTACCAGCGACGAGGTCCGCCCCCGCCTGAACCGCCTCTGAAGCCGCCGCCACCGCCACCGCGATGACCGCCGCCTCCGCCGCCGCCCGGACGATCCGGCTTCGGCCTGGCCTCATTGACCGTCAGGGCCCGGCCGTCCATCTGATAGCCGTTCAGGGCCTGAATGGCGGCCTGGCCTTCAGCCGAGGCAGCCATTTCGACGAATCCGAAACCGCGCAGTTCGCCGGAGAAATTGTCCTTGATGAGTTTGACCGAATCAACCTGGCCATGCGCCGCGAACAGTTCGCGGATCGCGTCCTCAGACGCGCTTTTCGGTAGATTACCGACGTAGATGTTCAACTCTCTCTCCTTTCGTGGAGTGATATACACTTTAAGATAGTGAAATATAACCTAATATGCAAATAAAATCTTCTCAGGCTGGACAGGGGGGAGGAGGACTGATTTCCGGATCAAAGTCGCCCTGAGGTCCGCCGGCCTAGCCGCCCTCCAGCCCACGGTTTTAACCGTGGGGTATTGATGGGGATACATATTTATCCCGGAAACCGATTTATCGGTTTCTTATTGGAAACCGTTGAAACGGTTACCGGGGAAATATACATAATCCGACCTCCCACGGCTGAAGCCGTGGGCTGGAATTCTAGTCTGAAAGCCGGAGAAAAAAAACCGCCCCCAATCATAAGGGGCGGTTTTTAAAGGACTTGAAAAGAGAGCGTCTATTCCAGCGTCTCCAGCACGTGCTTGATCTTTCCGAAAGCCCAGTCCAGGTCCTTCTTCGAGATCACGAGCGGAGGCGCGAAACGGATGACATTGTCGTGCGTCTCCTTGCAGAGCAGTCTCTCCTTGGCCAGGGCCTCGCAGAAGCGGCGGGCGCCGCCGGCCTCGGGGTACAGCTCGACGCCGATGAGCAGGCCGCGTCCCCGCACTTCCTTGATGTGCTTGCTCTGCACGGTCTTCAGCTTCTCGACCAGGTACTGGCCCATCTTGTCCGACTTCTCGACGAGCTTTTCGGAGACCAGCACCTTCAGGGCCTCGCGCGCGACCGCGCAGGCCAGCGGGTTGCCGCCGAACGTGGACCCGTGCTCGCCGGGCGTGAACAGGCCCATGATTTTCTTCGACGAGGCCACGGCCGACACCGGGTAGAACCCGCCCGACAGGGCCTTGCCGAGAATGATCACGTCGGGTTTCGCCTTGTCCCACTGCGAGGCGAGCAGTCTGCCGCAGCGTCCGAGACCGGTCTGAATCTCGTCCGCGATGAACAGCACATTGTGCTTTTTGCAGATCTCCTCGACCTGCTTCAGGTACCCGGCCTGCGGAATGAGCACACCGCCCTCGGCCTGGATGGGCTCGACCAGAAAGGCCACGGTGTTCTTCGAGATCGCCTTTTCCAGGGCCTTGATGTCGCCGAACGGAATGCTCTTGAACCCGGGCGTGTACGGGCCGAAGAAGGCCTTGTACGAGGGCTCGGTGGAGAACCCGACAATGGTCGTGGTGCGGCCGTGGAAGTTGCCGGCGCAGGTGATGATCTCGGCCTTTTCCTTCTTCACGCCCTTCACCGCGTAGCCCCACTTGCGCGCCAGCTTGATGGCCGTTTCGACGGCCTCGGCGCCGCTGTTCATCGGGAGCATCATTTCCATGCCGGTGAGCTCGCAGAGCTCCTTGCACAGCCAGGGGAGCTGGTCGTTCCGGAACGCGCGCGCCGTGATGGTCAGCTTCTTGACCTGCCTGGTCATGGCCGCGACCAGGCGCGGGTGGCAGTGGCCCTGGTTCAGCGACGAGTAGGCGCTGAGAAAGTCCAGGTATTTGCGGCCGTCCGCGTCCCACACCCAGATGCCCTTGCCCCGGGTGAGCACGACGTCGAGGGGATGGTAGTTGTGCGCCCCGTACTGGTTTTCGATCTGTATCAGCTTCTTCGAGTTCATCGGCGTTTCTCCTTGTGATTCGCTTCAAATCCCGCTCGCCGAGCGGAGTCGAGGCGAGTTATCCATAAGTCGCTTGGCGTTATTCAGTGGACACAGTTACCGATCGGTCCGGCCGGGCCTCGCAACCCGACCCGGAATGCGCCGGGTCGGGAGGGGGATTTCCTTTCTGGAGACGGAATCAAATGGATTCATTTTGATGCCCCGGGTTCAGCGTGTCAGCGATTCGATGGTCCGGCGTATCGCCCGGTTGCACACCGGGCAGAACGGGGCCATGGTCTTGGAGAACATCCGGCAGTCGACCGCCGGCCTGTACAATCCTTTGGATGAATAACCGGCTCCCTCGAACGCGCCGACTCTGGACGAATAGGCGCGGGTTTTCAGGAATTCCCCGGACCACAGGTCATTGGCCCTGGCCATGCTGTCCGCCGCTGCCTTGGCCGCGCCCTGCGACTTCAGCTGGCCGCGTTTCTTCTGGTACTCGGCCTGTCGGCTGTCGTACTCGTCCTTGTCCCAGGGCGTGGGAACCGGCACGTCGTCCTCGACCAGGCCGCGCCATTTCAGGGAGTCCCGTTTCGTGCACTGGGTGACATTGGGGTCCCAGGGTTCCACGCCCGGCACGTAGAATTCCGAGTACGCCACATCCGAGGTGTAGTACTCGTCGCCCAGGCCCGCGAACGCGTGCCCGAACTCGTGGGTGAACACGTATTCGGCCCAGGGGTTGTCCGTGGACCCGATCGAGTACAGGTTGTAGATGCCGCCCCCGCCGTACTTGGGGTCATTCATCAGGATGATCACCAGGTCGTAGGGCGCGAGCGACGCGGCCTTGCGTATGGTCTTGTTGTCGAAACTCAGGGCGTAGCGGTCGGTCTCGAACGTGTTGAACGTGGTCGAGAGCGCGTTGTCCCGCGACTTGCCGGAATTGGGGTCGTCGATTCCCGACTCGTTCGACGCCAGCTCCACCAGCCGCGCATTGAAGTCCTTTTTACGGCTCCGGTACGGTTCGGTTTCAAAGAGCGTCTTGAGCATGCGCTCCGCGTCCTTGCGGAACTTCGACATCTCGTTCTCTTGATATCCGTCCGGAAGCAGGACGAGATCCACCTTGACCGACGGGTCGCCGTTCTCGATCAGCGAGGTCACGGCTACGGTGGAGAAGGGCTTCTCGCGCCGCCAGTTGACGAATGCCGGGTCGAGCCGCACGGACCACTTCTCGAACCACCCGCCGGTCTTGTCACGGCCGTCGATGCACACCCGCACGGGCTTCTTGGGCCAGGGAAAACGGGCGGATTCGGAAAAGGACCGCCGCAGGCCCTTGACCGCTTCGGCCGTGGTCTTCCACTCGTTGAAAATGGTGCAGAATCCCCGCGAGTAGACCAGTTCACCGGTGGAATCGTCCAGCACGCGTACCCGGCTGTCGCCCATGTTCAGGCCGTCGATGAGCTGGGTGCGGCTTCCGGGCCAGAGGGGCTCCTTCCAGACCTCGTCGAAGGAGAAGATTTCCTCGGTTGAGGTGCCGGTGTGCACGTAGTCAAGCCGCATACAACATTGCGTGAAATACCGGTCATAGGGCTCGAGCCCGTCCATAGCCAATAGGGGTGCGGAAACGGCCCAAGTCAGCACGGAGATTTTGAATAGTTTATTCATTTCCCCTTGAATATTTAATGAATCGGAAAATACATTTTACATAAAATTTAGGGTAAAATCAAGAAAATATTACCTTGACAAGCAGGTCATTTTTGGTTAATTTACGGCCCTTGGAGTTGTTCATGATATCCTGAGGGATGTCATTGCGAGGGCTCCCGCAAAGCGGGAGCCCGTGGCAATCTCGGGGTGTCATCGCGAGGGAGCCCGCCCCCGGATCATGTCCGGGGCAAGCTC
>CAZNXX010000208.1:0-4805 GCA_964577095.1 uncultured bacterium
TTCCGATCACCGGAATCGAAACCGACTCCCGGACAGCCCGGATCACGGACCAGTCCGCCAAACCCCGGAACGCGGCCTGTCCGCTCCGGCCGTGCACGGTCACCGCCCGGATACCGCAGGATTCCAGGATTTTCGCCGCTTCAACCGCGACCGGCCTTCCCTCCTCCCACCCGGTCCGGATCTTGGCGGACACGGGCAGCCGGATGGCCCGGACCACCCCTTCTGCGATGCGCCCCATCCGATCCAGGTCGGTCATGACGCCGACACCGGCGCCGCGGCGCACCACCTTCCGTGCCGGACACCCGAAATTCAGATCCAGGCAGTCGGGTTTGAGGGCTTCGGCGATCTTCGCGGCCTCGGCCAGGACCGCGGGATCGTGGCCGAACAGCTGAATCCCGAAAGGCCTTTCCTCCGGGAGAAAATCCATGAGTCTGCGGGTTTTCCCGCTGTTCCGGACAAGGCCGTCCGCGCTGACCAGCTCGGAAAACACCATGCCCGCGCCGCAGGACCGGGCCATCAGGCGGAAAGGGGAGTCCGCGATTCCGGCCATGGGCGCGAGAACCGCCTTCTCTGGAATTTCAAGGTCTAAGATCCGCATATATGCCCGGTAATTTAGGCTTTCCAGCCTTGATAAACAAGGACTTTCAGGCCTTTCCTGGCCCGATTGGACCGGACAGATTGACTTAAAAGCGCTAAAAATGAAGCAATTATCCATAAAAGTGTTGCTTTTTTCCTTCGATTTTTGTATTATTTAGTTCGTTTTTCCGTTGTCACTATCGAACCCAGTCCATAATGAGCAGGGGAATTTATGTCACGCGTCTGTGAAATTTGCGGCAAGAAACCCATGGCCGGTCACCGGGTCAGCCACGCCCATAATCTGAAAAACCGCCGCTGGCTGCCCAATCTGCAGACGATCAACGTCCGTGTGGACGGAAAACCTGCGAAAAAGGTGGTCTGCACCAGCTGCATCCGATCCGGATCCGTCAAGAAGAAGTAACACCCGCAGGAGAGGACCACGGCCTCTCCGACGAATCCCGCCTTTTCACTTCCGCCGCATGCGCCCCTTCTTAGGACCCTGATCGTTCCAACTCACGGAGGCCTGCATGAACCGAAATGCGATAGCCGCGTTTTCGACAGGGATTCTTCCGCTCCTCGGATAGACGGGTCTGCGGGCCCAGAACGTCCAATCGTAACTGTTCCGCGAAGCGGAAACGGCCAGGGCCAAGGCTGCCGGCCTAGATGCCGCGTTCCTGTCCCCCGGCCATTTCCGGACGGCCGCGGACTGGATGCGCAGGGCCGAAGCCAATCTGCGGCTTTCCACGGAGCGTGCCGAAGCCGTGCGGGAATACCTGCTCGCCGCCTGTTCCGTGGACGCCTCCCGGCTGTTCGCGGCCGGATACGGGGAATCCAGGCCCATCGCCTCGAACGACACGGACGAAGGCCGCCGCAAGAACCGCCGCATCGACATCGTCATTGAAACCGGAAACGAAACCCACGGGGAGACCGCGCCATGAGGAAACCACAACATGTCATCGTCGGCATCCACATCCGCGACCGGATCCGCAAGGCTCCGGACATGCAGAAAATCCTGTCGAAACACGGCTGCGTCATCAAGACACGGATCGGTCTGCATGAAGTGTCCGAGAATTTCTGCGATCCGGCGGGCATCATCATTCTCGAACTGGCCGGAGACCGTCGATCGATCGATGCCTTCGTGAAGGAAGTGTCCGGGCTCAGGGGCGTGGACGTTAAAAAGATGACGTTTCCGCACGACTGAAAAGCATCGACTCCCAGCCCCGGCCTTGGCCGCGCAGGCGGAACGGATCCGGATCCGGCAATGAAATAGAAGATTCTGTGAGGGGCAAAAGGGGACGACGGCCGAAACCGCCTGTCCCCTTTTCTTTTTAAATTCAGGAACTGGATGGTTCGCAGTTACCCCTTTGTGGTTCACGCTCTTCCCTTTGCGCTTCACCCTTCGCACTTGACCGCCATCTATTTCCGGCACTCGAATTGCAGCCTTTTCCAATAACCCGCCGAACATTTTTAAGTGATTGATTCTATTGGGCGCCGTTCAGGGCTCGGCGCGCAGAGATGTCCTTTTTTTCCCGGAGGCCATGCATGAAAACAGGTCGTCTGATCGGATCGGGTGCATTCCTGCTGATGGGAGTCGGCTTCCTGCCTATCGCTGAATATCCGCCGGCCCTCGCATCGGTCCCTGTCTCCTTTGACGCTCAACAGTCGCCTGAATGTGACCTCGGCGACGCGCCTGACGGAAGCAACGGATCGGGCTCGGACATGACCGCGTACGCCGCGAATCCCGCGTCCGGGACCCCGGCCGTGAAAGCTTCCTTCCCCACCGTCTTCAATGCGGGCGTAAAACCGGCCGGCCCGCTCCACCTTTCTCCGTCCGAAACCGCTTTCCTCGGATCCATCGTGACACTCGAACAGGAAGCCGATACCGGATGGGACGCAGACGGCGTGAACAACCTCCTGCCTTCCGCGGATTTTCGCGACCGGGACGGCGGGGATGACGGCGTTCAGACGCCGCTCGTGCTGACGGAGTGCTTGCCGGTCGCATTCAATTTTTCAGTGACGGTCGTCCGGCCCGGAGTTCCCCTCTTCGTCAATGTCTGGATCGACTGGAATCGGGACGGGGACTGGGACGACTCTCCGAAATGCCCCTCCGGCGCGACCGCGAACGAGTGGGCCGTCCGGAACCAGCCCCTGTCCGGTCTCGCCGCGGGCACACACACGCTGCCCACGCCGTCTTTCATCCCGTACCACCCGGAATCCGCGGTTCCCCAGCCGGTCTGGATGCGCGTGACGCTCTCCGAAATGCAGTGGAACAGCGAGTGGCTCTCCGGCGGGAAAGGCGCGGGCAGCGGTCCATCCGCCGGATACGCGACCGGAGAGACCGAGGACTACTTTTTTGTTCCGCTGTCCGGACAGGACTTCGACTGGGGAGACGCGCCCGCTCCCTATCCGACCCTGAACTCGGATGGAGGACCGTCGCATTTCATCACGCCCGGACTCTGCCTCGGGCGCGCCGTGGACCCGGAACCGGACGGCCTGTCCGATTCGATCGCGGCGGGCGACGATGCCGGCGGCATGAACGACGCGGACGGCGTGGCATTCGATTCGCCGATCGAGCCGGGATCGGGGGCGGCGCTGACCGTGACCGCGACCGGTCAGGGCATCCTGAACGCATGGATGGATTTCAACCGGGACGGCGACTGGAACGACGTGGGAGAAAAAATCGCGGATGAACGGACGATCGTTACGGGCCAGACGACGCTGACCGTATCGGTTCCCTCCGAGGCGTCGCCCGGGCTCTCTTTCGCCCGGTTTCGATTCAGTCAGGTCCGTGGCCTGGGAGTCTCAGGTCCGGCGCTGAACGGCGAAATCGAGGACCATCCCTTCTCCATCATTCCAACCGGAGGATTTCCTCTGAAGTGGGACCAGACGCTTCTTAAATTTCCGGTCTTCATCGAACCGGACGGGCTGGTTTTCTTCTCCGACGGATGGGGGGAAGCGTCCGCAGTCGGCAACCGGATCGTGGCCGATGACTGGATCTGCCTGGATCCGGGGCCCGTGACCGGCATCGTTTTCTGGGGCGCTTATGCGGGCTGGGATTCCACGGCTCCGCCTCCGGAAGCGCCGGAGGCCTTCCAGATCGGGCTGTGGTCCGCGGCCCCGGCGTCCGGCGACACGGTTTTCGGGGGCCCGGCCGAATGCGTGCGTCAATGGCGCGTCAACCGCTCCGCGCTCGCGGAGACCGATACCCTCAAGACCTGGGAGCGCGGCCAAACCCGCTGCTTCCGCTATTCGTTCGACGTGCCGCCCTCCGACCGGTTCTTCCAGGAGGGTGATTCCTCAGTATACTGGTTTTCGATTGCGGCGGTTTACGGCGGACATCCAGAGGAACATCCATGGGGATGGCTGACCCGAACGCACTATTTCCGGGATGACGCCGTCGTGATACGGGATCCGGCGTACCCCTCCATCGGATCCCGGACGCTTCAGACCGCACCCGTCGGAAAAGGATGGGACCTCGCCTTTCAGCTGAAAACCGACCGGTTCGAAGCCGTATTCGACTATGGGGACGTGATGGGCAGTGTTTTCTCTCCGGGGGCGGACTTTTACACACTCAAGGAATGGAACGGCGCGCGACACTTCATCCGCCCCGGCGTTTATCTCGGGTCCGGAGTGGATGCGGAAGAGGACGGTCAGCCCGACGAATCGGCCGCCGGTGACGGGGACGACGAGGACGGCGTTTCCCTGCCGGAAGAATTGATCCAGAATCGCATGAACGAATGCCTGGTGGAGGCATCCTGTCCCGGATTTCTGAACGGCTGGATTGATTTTCACGGGGGCGGACGATGGATGTCGGAGGGTGACCAGATTTTCCTGAACACCCCGCTCACAGCCGGAACGAACGTCCTTCAGTTTTTCGTTCCCGCGGATCTGTTCCCGTCCGACCGGAATGCCCGGTTCCGGTTCAGCACCGAACGCGACCTGAAACCGTACGGCCTGGCCGTGGACGGAGAGGTGGAGGACTATCTCGTGCGCATCGCGCCCTCGGGCGTCGAGGATCCGGAAAGCCTCCTTCCCCTTCAAAACCGGCTGATGCAGAACTATCCGAATCCCTTCAATCCAACGACACGGATCGGATACAGCCTGGCCCGGCCCGGCCGCGTCCGGCTCACGGTGGTCGATCTTGCGGGAAGGGAAATCGCCGTGCTCGTCGAAGCGTCGATGCCGGCGGGAAATCACGCGGCCGTGTGGGACGGCAGGGACGGCTCCGG
>CAZNXX010000209.1:0-4762 GCA_964577095.1 uncultured bacterium
GTCGATGAGCAGGACGATGAGCGTGACTTCCGGGTGGTTCTTGGCGATGGAATTGGCGATTTTCTGCAGGATGATGGTCTTGCCGGTGCGCGGCTGGGCGACGATCAGGCCGCGCTGGCCCTTGCCGATGGGCGTGAGCATGTCCATGATGCGCGTGGTGTAATCACGCGAATCCACCTCGAGGTTCAGCTTCTGCTTGGGATACAGGGGGGTCAGGTTGTCGAAGAGAATCTTGCTCTTGGCCTCGTCCGGGTTCTCGTAATTGATGGCCTCGACCTTGATCAGGGCGAAGAAGCGCTCGTTGTCCTTCGGCGGACGGATCTGGCCGGACACCACGTCGCCGGTGCGCAGGCTGAAGCGCTTGATCTGGGAGGGCGAGACGTAGATGTCGTCCGGCCCCGGCAGGTAGTTGGTGTCGTTGGAGCGCAGGAATCCGTACCCGTCCGGCAGGATCTCCAGCACGCCCTCGGAGAATATATTCCCGTCCTGGTGCGTCTGCGCCTCCAGGATCTTGAAGATCAGTTCCTGCTTGCGGAGCCCGGAATAGCCCTCGATTTTCATGTTCTGGGCCAGATCGGTGAGTTCGGCGATTTTCAGTTTCTTGAGATCGGATATATCCATTCAAAAACCTCCTTGGTTTTCAGTGGCACGCATCCGGCCCGGGCTTCCGACCGGCTGCCGGGGGACGCGGTCCGGCCGTTATGCCGCTTTAAGGATTCCTGCGTCCGGGACGCGGAAAACGCGGAAGAAACGGTCGAATCGAAATGAGAAAGACGGGGACAATGCTTTGCGGACCTGGTTTCAGGATGATGAACTCATTCGGGACCTGTCGTGCGGATGATTGGAAGAAGTATGATTTCGATTATCAATAAATTCGGCTGGTGATTAAGGGACTATATTAAAATAGGAAAATAATCCATTATTGTCAAGTATTTTCAGAACCGTGACAGGACCGGTGGAAATTATTACCGGAATGTCATAAATTACGGGAGACAGTCCGTCCCATTCCAATGGCCGGTTACCTTTTAATAAACAAATATTTGTCCCGCGGGATGAGAGCAGAGGAATCATCATCCGTTCTCCTGATGACAAAAAATGGGAGGAACTCCACGCGTTGCCGTCCGTTCATTTCTATATGCAACCCTCTTCAATCCTCCCGTGTTCTTTAGTCTTTTTTTGATTATATTATAGCAGACTGTCCTATCTCAAGGAGATCCTCATGAATGACCCGATCCGACGCGGAATCCTCCGCCGGCCGGCCTTCTGCCTCCTCATCGCCGGGTTCTTCTCCTCCGCCTTCGGCCAGAACGGAACCGCGGACGCGGGCAAAGTTACGGTTCCATGGGACGAATTCAGGAAAATCATCCGGATGGACGAGAATGAAATCGTCCTGCCGATTGATACGTACAACCGGCTCGTGGCTCAGACGGGTCAAAAGCCGGCATCCGGTCCGGCCGTGCGGAACGGACTGGTCGTGCTTTCCAGGGCCGAGTTCACGGGTCTCGTGGAGGCCATGAAGCCGCCCGCGGACAGCTCCGGAGCGCCTCCGGTGGACTATCTCATCACGCGCGCTGCGTATTCCGGCCGGCTGGGCCGGAACGGAACCCGTTTCACCGCGTCCTTCCGGATCCACGTGCTCCGCAGGAACGCCTGGCTGAAAATCCCCCTGCTGTACCAGAACACGGCGCTCGAGGAAGTGAGGACCGACGGCGCGCCCGGTCTCGTGGTGACCGAGGGCGGCACCCACCAGGCGCTGATCGGCAGGCCCGGCGAACACACGGTGGAAGCCGTGTTCACCGTGCCCGCCGCGGAGGACCAGGGGCCGCAGCGCCTCGATCTCGCGATTCTGCCCGCGCCGGTGCGGCTCCTCAGGCTCGAGCTTCCGATGCGGAACATCGACGTGGATGTGCCCCGGGCCCAGACTTTTTCCGTCGCGCCGGCCGGCGCGGGCACCGTGGTCACAGCCGTGATTCCCGCGGGCGCGTCGATTCAGGTGGCCTGGCGGAAGAAGGTCCCGGCGGCTGAAAAACTCCCGCCGAAGGTGTACGCGGACGTGAACCATCTGCTGTCCATCGAGGACGGCGGCCTGCGCGTGGTGTCGGACGTGGCGCTCAATGTCCTGCACAGCGGCGTGGAGCAGGCGGTGCTGTCCGTGCCGGCCGATCTCAACGTGCTGTCCGTGACAGGCGACGCCGTGGGCGCCTGGCAGGAAAGAACCCAGGCGGGCCAGAGGCTCGTCACCGTCCCATTCACCTACGCGAGGGAGGGGACCGTGCTGTTCACGGTCACGACGGAGAAGCCCCTGACGGAGGGCGGAAAAGCCAACGCGTTCCGCGGATTGCGCGTGTCCGGCGCGGTGCGCGAAACCGGCGCGGTCGGCGTGGCGCTGAACACGGGCGCCGAGGTGAAGGCCGTTTCGTCCGAGGGGCTGGAGCGCGTGGCCGTGCAGAAACTTCCGCCGGCCCTGTACAACCGGTCGGAGAAACCGCTCCTGCTCGCGTACCGGACGGTGAAGCATCCGTTCACGCTGGTGCTCGACGTGGAGCGCCACGAGAAAATCATCGTGCCCATGGCCTCGGCCGTGTCCGTGAACGCGGTCACTTTGCTCACTGAGGACGGCAAGGAGGTGAACCGGATTCTCTACCAGATCCGGAACTCCGAAAAGCAGTTCCTCGAAATCCGCCTGCCGGAGGACGCGGACGTGTGGAGCGTGTTCGTGGGCGGAGAGCCCGTGGAGTCGTCCAAGGGCTCGGACGGCCGCCTGCTGGTGCCCCTGATCCGTTCGCGCTATTCGGGCTCGCGGCTCGAGACCTTTCCGGTGGAGGTCATCACCTGCCGGGCCGTCGGGCCTTTCCGCTGGATGGGCGGCCGCGGCGTGATTCTGCCGCCCGCGGACGTGATGGCCAGCCAGGTCGTGTGGTCGGTCTACCTGCCGAACGACTACCGATACTTCAACTTCAGGAGCACGCTCGAGAAGGAGGAGGCCATCCGCGGGATCCGCGCGTTCGGCCTGCAGTCGCGCAAGGTGCGGTACGACAAGGCGCCGTCGCCCGCAGTCATGGGAGAGGCCGGTTCGGCCGAACAGCTCAAGGATTTCTACGCGGGAAACGAAGCGAAGAGCAAGTTCCGGAACGTGCCCATGGAGGAGGAGCAGGTCGTACGCCAGATGCGGGCGGAGATGGATTTCGGGAACAAGCTCGACGAGATCAGCCAGTCGACGGTGCAGTCCGCGTCCCCGGGCGGGGCCGGCGTCATGCCGATACAGGTCGTCATCCCGAGAACCGGCCAGCTGGTCCGGTTCGCGCGCACCATCGTGAAACCGGAGGACGAACTGTCCGTGAATGTATGGCCGGTCCGGTCCGGGATTTTCGCGTTTCTCCGGCTGGCCGTGCTGGCCCTTCTGGCCTGGCTGGTTTTCCGGAACCGCGGCCGACTGCGGCCGGTGTGGCGGGCGGCAGTCCGGGCATGGGGCGCGGCCGTGCCGGTTTTCCGGAAGATCGAGGCGGCCTGCCGCTCGGCGATTCTGTCGCAGAGGACTTTAGTCGTCCTGATTGTCCTGGCGTTTCTGTCTTGGTTCGTGTTCCGGGCCGGATTCGTCCTTCTGCTTTTCCTGTTCCTGGCCGCTTCCATGACCCAGCTCATCAGCCGGATCTCGGAGCGCAGGAAGAAGCCGTCCGGCGGGGCGAAGCGGAAGAAGAAAGCGAACACGGATTGATGGAAAAGGAAGACCCCGGGGTCCCTCGGACCCCGGGGTCGATTTTTATAGTTCGTTGATACAAATCCGATCCGGGCAATTGGGGCGACGCGGCGCGTCGCCCCTGAAATGTGCGTGGCACAAAAAAACCTCCCGCGGGCCTGCGGCCCGCGGAAGGCTCTGTTTTTCTGGCGGATGAGTCAGGCTTGAGGCAATCGAAATCAGTGAATTACCATGAAATACCCGCTCTATCCGTGAAAATCCGTCGCCTTCGGCGTCCGTTCAATCCGTGTTCTATCTCCTGAATTCACGGCAGCAGATCCAGCGTTCCAAAGACAGTCGCGTCGATCCATCCGACGTTTTTGTCCCGGCCCGCGATGAAAATCGACCCGACGAAGTTCTGCCGGTCGTACGTGCCGTCATTGTCGCAGTACGCCACCATGAATCCCATCACCTTGCCCGCCCCGAGCGTCAGCGGGACATTGTCCAGCCGGGTGTCGCTGAAGTCCTCCCCGAAAATCCGTATGGCGATCTCCCAGACGGACACGTCCCCGTTTTCGATCCTGGCGACCTCCATGTGGTTCGAGAGGTTCTTGGTGCGGCCGTCCGCGCCCGCGTCCACTGCGGTCCCGTCCAGGGCCACGTGATAGGCGAAGGCGTTGTAGCTGTACTGGTGGTTGCCGCCGGACGCGTTCTCGTCGATGAACACTTCCACGCAGTCGTCCTGCCAGTAATTGGACAGGGGATCCGCGTGCTGGTCCGAGACCACGTCGTCCCGGATCTCGACCAGCAGGCAGAGCCGTTCCGGCGTCCAGGCGATCTTGTAACGGCCCGTGAAATCGTCGGCCGACGGCGGGGCGCCGAGCCAGACGTGGTCGATGTCGCCCCATGCCGCGCCGGCCCACACCGGGTCGTCGGCCCGGCCGTCCACGACGACCGCGGCAGAGGATTTCGGCGCCGCGTTGTGCCCGGCTTCGGAAAAGGGCCGTGCACTCATGGGTATGGTGATGAGCGTGTCTCCCGAGACCGTCGTTTCCACGGACGCGTAACCGCAGACATGACGGCCTT
>CAZNXX010000210.1:0-4737 GCA_964577095.1 uncultured bacterium
TTCGTGCCCAACGGCCTCGGCAATCCGAAAAGCGCCGTGTACCAGTTCACGCCCCCCGACACCGTGGCGCCCCAGCTCGTCAACGTGAGCCTGCGGACGCCCATGAACCTGGTGGTGACCTTCGATGAGGCCGTTTCACGCGAATCCGCCGAGTTGCTCGCCAATTACACGATAGAGCCGCCCGTGCAGATCACGCAGGCCAGCCTGCTGGCTTCGCTCAACACGGTTCAGCTCGAGACCAAGACCCACGCGTCCAAGACGAACTATGTCCTGAAGGTCAAGGGAATCAAGGACCGGGCGCCCGTCGCGAACGCCATCGTCAAGGCGGCCACCTGGTCGTACAACTACCTGGCCGCGGACACCACGCCGCCCGCGCTGATCGACGGCAAACTGCGGCATCCCAGCCTGCTGGAACTCGTGTTCAACGAGCCGCTCGACGCCTTTTCGGCCGAGAACCGCGAAAACTACACGATCGACCCGAGCGTGGAAGTGCTGAGCGTGACCCTCGACACATCCAGCATGAAGAAGGTGTATCTCAACACCACGACCCACATCCCGGGCGTGGGGTACGGGGTCAACGTGCGGAACGTGCGAGATCAGGCCACGGTGCCGAACACGGTCAAGCCGTCCACCTGGTTCAGCTATTCGCTTTCCGGCTCGGGCATTCTGGCCGACAAGACGCCGCCGGCGCTCGTCCGCATCGATTTCGTGTCGACCACCCAGATCGACCTGGTTTTCTCCGAGCGCGTCGAAACGGCCAGCAGCCAGAACCCGGCCAATTACACCGTCAGTGACAGCGTGACCGTTCAGTCGGCCAAACTGGACAGCAATGAGGTGAAGGTTCACCTGGTCACCACGGCCCACCGCATCGGCAAGCGGTACCAGATCACGGCGAAGAACATCCGCGACCGCGCGGCTTCTCCCAACACGCTGACCCGGTCCGCGGCCGTGAAGTACCTCATGGCCCGCGGCGCGGCTGTCAGCAATCCGAGCCGGACGGGCACCGACCTCGCGATTTTCACCCCCGGCATGCCCGGTTACGCGGACCGGTCCTATACGATCAGCCAGGCGCCCGCCGTCCTGACCGGCGCGGCCCAGATTCTCACGCTGAACGAGGACAAATCGTCCACCGGCGCCAATTTCCTGTCCTTCGAGCTGAGGGGCGGCGCCACCGTGTATGCGGCCGTCGACCGCCAGCTGGCCTCGGCGCCCGCCTGGCTGGCCGGATGGAAGGCCACCGGCGAACAGATCGTGGACTCGCGGAACACCGTGTACGCGCTCTATTCGATGAAATCGCTCGGCGGCCAGATCGTGCTCGGCGGCAACGGCGGGAACGCGGACCAGAACATGTACCTCGTGTTCGTCGCGCCCACCATGGTCAACGGCACGCTGCTGTCCAAGCTGAACATTCCCTCGTACACCGTCGCGCAGACCGGCGTGGGCGATGCCTACTACATCGACCGGGACTACACCATCGCGTCGATGCCCGATTCGTCCTCCGAATGCCTCTGGATACGGACGGCCAATGACGACAAGACCAGGCGGGACGCCGAATTCCTCACCTTCGAGCTGTCCGAACCGTCCGAAATCAGCGTCGCCTACGACAGCCGAATCGCCTCGCTCCCGAAATGGCTCGTGGACTGGGAAGCGTCGGGCGAGCAGATCGTGGACTCCCGCGGCGTGCGTTTCGAGCTTCTCCGCAGGACATTCGAAGCCGGAAAGGTCGTGCTCGGCGGAAACTGCGGATCGTCGGACGACAACATGTACTTCGTGCTTCTGAAGTCGAAGGGGCCGAAGGGCGGCGGTCCGTACATCGAACAGCCCGGGTATTTCACGATCTCCCGGAACTACCCGAATCCGTTCAACCCGGAAACCTCCATTGAATACCGCCTGCACAGGAACGGCCATATGAAGCTGACGGTGTTCAATATCCTCGGACAGCGCGTGGCCGTGCTGGTGGACGCCGATTTCAGGGCGGGAGATTCCGGCGTGGCGAAATGGACCGGGACCGACGAAGCCGGACTTCCCGTGTCGAGCGGCGTGTACTTCTACCGCATTGAACAGGACCGGTTCGCGAAGACCGGCCGCATGCTGCTGGTTCGATAAAACAAGGCAGGAAGCCGTGGTGGAACCCGTTGCCATACTGATTCTCGTTCTCGTGTCGCTGGCGCTCGGCAGTTTTCTGAATGTGGTCATCCACAGGCTGCCGAGAGGGGAGAGCCTCGCGTTCCCGGGGTCACGGTGCACGTCGTGCGGCAAGGCGATACGGTTTTATGACAATGTGCCGCTATTCAGCTATGCGGTATTGGGCGGCAAGTGCCGGTTCTGCGGGGAGAAAATTTCCGCTCGTTATCCCCTGGTTGAGGGTCTTACGGCCTTCATCATACTGGCCCTTCTGGCGGTGTACGGATGGACCATCGCGTTCGCGGCCTATGCCACGCTGGCGCTCTTCCTCATCCCGATTTCCTTCATCGACTGGGATACGGGATTCATACCGGACAAACTGGTGATTCCGGCAAGCATTGCCGGCATTATCTTCCTGGCCGCATTTCACTTTGTAAAGTGGCAGGTGACCTGGAAAAGCGGTTTGACCGGAATGGTCGCGGGCGCCGGCCTTCTTCTTATACTCATGATCGCCGGCAAGTTCCTGATGAAGAAGGACGCCATGGGCATGGGCGACGTAAAAATGCTTGCAATGACAGGTATTTACGTCGGTTTTCCGGCCGTGTGGATAGCCCTGTTTTTCGGCGGTGTGGCGGCTTGTGTGTATATAATGATTGCTCTGATCCGGAAGCGTCTGCAGTTGAAAAACACGATCCCATTTGGTCCGTTTATTGCATTAGGAACATTGACATATCTGCTTGCGGGGGAATCCTTGATCCAGTGGTATCTGGGTCTCTACAGGTAAGAACGATAGCCGCAAAAGAGAAGGCAGAGAGCATGACCCTGACGGTTGAAAAAGAGAAGAAACACGGGAATCCCCTTCTGGACGACGCCGTCGAGACCCGGACCGCACCCGCATCCGTACCCCAGACCGGTCAGACTCCTGACAAGCAGATTCTCGTGGTGGACGACGATCCCCTGATCGCGCGTCTTCTCAAGGAGCCGCTGGAAAAGGCCGGCTATTCGGTCAAGGTGGCCTCGCACGGACTCGAAGCCCTTCAGACGGTCAAGGACAGGCGGCCCGACCTCATCATTCTCGACATTCTCATGCCGATGCTCGACGGATTCAAAACGGCCCGTCTGCTGAAATTCGACAAGCGGTTCAAGGACATCCCCATCATTGTCCTGACGTCGCGGGCCACGGAAGGCGAGCGCAAGATCGGGGAGCAGGTCGGCGCCAATGAGTTCCTGCTCAAGCCGTTCCGGCTGCCGCAGGTGCTTGAAGTCGTGAGAAGGTACCTCAATGCTTAATCCGACGAACATGACCGCCGTCAGGCCTGTCCAGGACCGGGACATCGACCGGACCCTGGCGCGGGCTCTCGTCGAGCGCGAGGTGCTGAGCCTCCAGCAGGCCAAGGCCGCGCTCGCCCAACTGAAGAACGGATCGAAGGGCAAGTCGTTCGAGGAAGTCCTCCTCGAATCCAAGCTGGCCAAGGAAGAGGACATCCTCGAGACCAAGGCCTCGCTCTGGCACGTGCCCTACATCGACCTGAAGAACTACGAGATCGATCCCGAAGTCATTGAGCTGATTCCCGGCGGCGTCGCCCGCCAGTTCCGCTTCTTCCCGCTGTTCCGCATCGACGGCACCCTTCTGCTGGCGATGACCGACCCGAAGGACATCAAGGCCATCGACAAGGCGACCCAGGTGACGCACCTGGAAATCTCGCCGGCCCTGACGTCCAAGTCGGCCCTGGACGAGGCGCTCGACAAGTATTACCCGAAGTCCGCGGAAGCCTCCACGTCCCTGGCCCCCGTCTCGAACGAAGAGATGCAGGAGATGCTCGAGGTCATCGAGGCGGAGCAGGAGAAGCCGGACCAGACGGAAGTGGCCGCCGCGGACCTGGTGCGCCAGGCCGAGGACGCGCCCGTCGTCAAGATGGCCAACATGATTCTCACGCAGGCCATCCAGGAAGGCGCCTCGGACATCCACCTGAACCCCGAGGAGACCGAGCTCCGCATCCGCTTCCGCGTGGACGGCGTGCTCCGCGACGCCTTTCATCTGCCGAAGAACCTGCAGGAAGCCATCATCTCGCGCATCAAGATTCTCTCGAGCCTCGACATCGCCGAACACCGCGTGCCGCAGGACGGCAAGCTCAGGATCCGCGTCAGCGACGGCCGCGAAATCGACATCCGCGTTTCGACTTTGCCCTCCGCGTACGGCGAGAACTGCGTGCTCCGCGTGCTCGACAAGAGCGCCGCGCTCATGCGGCTCGGGAACCTCGGTTTCGAGGAGGACGTGCTGACGCGGTTCGAGAAAATGCTGGCCGCATCCTACGGCATCATCCTCGTGACGGGCCCCACGGGAAGCGGCAAGACCACCACGCTGTACGCAGCCCTGAACATGCTGAGCACCGTCGAGCGGAACATCATCACGCTCGAGGACCCGATCGAGTACAAGATGCCCCTGATCCGGCAGTCGCAGGTGAATGAAAAGGCGGGCATGACCTTCGCCAAGGGCCTGCGCGCCATCCTGCGCCAGGACCCGGACGTGGTCCTCGTCGGCGAAATCCGCGACACTGAAACCGCACAGATCGCCGTGCAGGCGGCGCTCACCGGCCACCTGGTGCTCTCGAC
>CAZNXX010000211.1:0-4711 GCA_964577095.1 uncultured bacterium
CGGTGAAAATGCGGATCGTGCACTTCGGCGGCAGGTGCGTGAAGTGAATCTGCCGTTCGCCGCGTCCGTCCGCATACGGGTTGGTCGGCTCCCAGCCGTTGGCCACGATGTACGGATTCGGCACGACGCGGATGTCGTCCAGGGACGACGCGATGACCGACGCATCGAGGGCTTCTCCGTGCAGGGTGAATTCGAACACGTCCCGCGACAGGAAGGGCTTGAACATCCGGATGCGGAGGGTGTCGCCGAAACCCGGATTGCGGCGGGTATCATCGTCCTCGCTCCGCTTCATGTTGAAGGCCAGGCTGGCGCGCAGGGTATCGACCGCGTCCATGTTCAGAATCAGGATCTCGTCCTGCTTGGTCCTGCTTCTTGAAAACCGGCCGTCGCTGCCGTCCGCGCCGAAGAAACCGAAGGGCAGTTTTTCGCCCGACACCGCGTCCAGCACGGTGAAATTGACGTCCATGGCCTCCACGATTTTACCCCGCCGCAGGCACTGAACCGACCGGTCGAGCACCGAGGCGCTGTCCCCGAAAATGATGTCGATGTCGCGCGACATCGGGCTCTCCGGCTCCGCCCGGTAGGAATACGGCAGGACGTTCGGGACGAAAATGTCCGAATGGTTGAACTTCGTCCGGCCCGTGTCGATCGCGCAGAGGGCCTCGTTGCGCAGGGACAGCTCGAACCCGTGCATCAGCGGAAGCTTGTCCTCGAGGCCCGCCATCACACGGCGTCCGATCATCGTGTCCGGCGAGGCCGGATTCGTCACGTCGATGAGATTCAGGCATTTCGTGTACAGCGTGTCCGGAGCGTTCAAAACCACCTTCAACGTGTCTTCGAACGTGACGCGGTAGACATGGCCGTCCCGGACGGCGGCCGGATCGATGAGATTCAGCGTCACGTCACCCGAGGTGGTGCCGCCGGGCAGCAGGTGCGGCAGATCCGCCCGGCTGGGCAGAAAACCCGCGGACGGGGCCTCCGGGCGCACCACCACCACGTTGGATCCCTTCTCCTGAACCTGGCCGTCCTGTCCGATGGAGACGAACCGGGTGCACTCGGTGGGCGGAATCATCTTCCCGAAATCGCCGTGGTCATAGGCGGTGACTGCGTAATAGTACCGGTGCCCGTTGACGGCCGTGGTGTCGGTCCAGGAATGCCTCAGGCCGGTGTCCTCGCCCAGGTAGAACTGCACGCCCTTGACGCCCACCGGGGCGAATCCGTTGATGCCGTTCGCCAGGTCGAACTGGGCGATCGGCTTCCGGTAGGCGTACGATCCGTGGCCGTCCGTGATCAGGGGCATGTCGCCCCAGCCCGCGTCCGTGGACCGGTAGATCCGGTATCCCTCGAAATCCTTTCCCGTGATGGGGTCATCCGAGTCCTCCGCCCAGTCATCCCAGAACAGCGTGACCCGGTTGTTCCCCTGCACGGCGTTCACGGTGGGGATGTTCGGCGCGCGGGAGAAATTGTAGTTCTCGGCGTAGGCCGTGTTCATCCACTGCGTGCTGACCATCAGTTCGTCGAGCGTGACCGCGAGCACCAGCCCCATGGAAAACCGCTGAATGTCGCCCGGCGCCATGGGAAAGTAGCCGGATCCCCAGAACAGTTCGACGTTCACGTTCTCCATGATCGCGTCCAGCTTTCCGGGCCTGCATTTCTCCCACGTGGCCTCGTCGTCGTCATGGCTGTAGGTGGCCCAGTCGTAGAGGTTGAAGCTGGTCAGCCCCAGCATGTCCGTTTCGCTGATGTCCGTCTTGTCGAAATGGGGCTCCCCGGCCGTCGGCCTGCCGTCCTTCTCGCCCGGATCGGACGTGAAGGGCGCGCCGTCCTGGCCGAGATCGTCGAGCAGGGCATCCCAGTCGCCGTCATTGTCGACGCCGTCATCCCGCTGTTCGTCGATCAGCGGGTTGTCCCGGCCCGCTCCCGTGAAGTAATCGATGTACTTGAGGCCGGTGTAGAGATACCGGTGGGTGACGTTCGGCGGCGCGCCGAACCGGGTGCCGTTGTTCTCGTCGATCAATCCGTTCAGGTTGTCGTCGATGAGGTTGTTTTCGATTTCCTCGCGCTTGTATCCCGGGTACACCTTGAGGATCTGGTCCTCGTAGGGGATGCGGAGCGTGTCGTCCGGCATTGCGGTCAGGGTGCGTTCGAACGTCTGGTAGTCGACCAGGATGATCGGATCGCCGGCCATCAGCACCTTCGCCCGGAACATGGCCTCGTCGATGACCGGGCCGCTGCCGCCCGAGGCGTCCCCGTCGTTGTCGATTCCGTCCACCGCGTTTCCCGGGCTTTCCAGGAACGCGCCGCCGATGTAGCCCACGGGCGTGTACCCCCCGCCGCCGATGTTGTCGTTGTCCCACATGTACGCCATGTCCGCGGCCAGATCGTAGGCCCCGCAATCATCGCCCGAATCGCCGGCGGTCTGCGTGTCTCCGATATTGTTGCCGATCTTGTATCCGAAGGCCATCTTGTCGTGGTGGTAGGTGCCGATGTTCTCGATGTCGAACAGCATGAACAGGACGTTCTGCACCAGCAGGTTGGACCACTGAAAGCTGCGCACCCACATGCGCATGCCCAGGCCCTTCCGGCTGCGGTCGTTCGCGTCCGGATAGAAATTGAACTCCTTCTTGTTGTAGTCGTCGGACACGAAAAACGCCTCTTCATCGGCGTTCATCTGCCCTTTTCCGAAATACCCGTTCCACCGGCCCGCCCATCCCGGATCCACCGGATCGTCCGACTTGTCCGGCCAGAACGGGGGCCAGGAGGCCGGCCACTTGCTCATGGCGAGCGAATCGCCGGGGTGCCTGGCGAAACCGGGAAGCGGCAGAAAGGTCCACCACTCGCCCGTGACCGGGTCGGAGTCCCCCCGGGAATAGTTGCCGGAGCTTGTCGGCAGGGTGGGATCGCCGTTGCTGTGCACCGTGGAATTGATGTGCTTCATTTCGCCGTTTTCGTCGATCACCTCGGAGACCACGAATTCGTCGCCGTCGATCAGCCACAGGTGACCCGAATTGATCGGCCATTCGCCGGCGATGGCGCTGGACGACCCGCTCGGATGCGAGACGTTCGTCCCGTAGGTGCCGTCGTTGAAGAAGGTGGTGCGGATCTGGTTGCCCGCGTGCAGACCCATTTTCATGTACTGGAAATCGCCGTGCAATCCCTGCATCGCGGATTGGCCCGCCAGCATGGGCGCCAGACCCATGAGAAAAAAGCCGATCCATGCGGAATGGTGTTTCATGATCTGCTCCTTGCGGTTTTATTAAAATCCGACCGACAGACCGGCCTGAATCTGGCGCGGCGCCGAATACCAGCTCGGCTGTTTGGCCCACTCCTCGACCGTGCCGATCCGCGAGGCGACGTACCCCTGCTTCACCGGATCGATGGTCGAAGTGACATCCGCCTTTTCCGTGTCGCCGTAGACGGACAGCGCGTCGCGGAAATCGAGGAGATTGTACACGTTGACGAACGCGTTCATCCGGAGCTTGCCGACCGTGATCCCGCGGTTGACGGTCAGGTCGACGTTCCGCCGTATGGGCGTGTATTCGCTGTTCTGCAGAAGACCCTTCGCCGCGGCGCTGCCGAACGCCTCTCCGGCAGGGAAGGAGGGCGTGTACGGCGTGCCGCTGGTCAGCTGCCCGATCGCCGAGAACATCCACCGGCCGAGCTGGTAACGGACCAGGGCGTTCAGGGTGTGGGGCTGGTCGAAGCCCATGGGGATGAGCGCGAGCCGTTTCTGCTGGTGGTTGGCGTAGGCGGTGTAGGCGTCGGTCGGGCTGGTGTAGGTGCCCTCGGCCTTCTGGTAGGTGTAATCCACCCGGACCGACCAATTGGCGGACATCCGCTTGTCCAGCTTGACCGTGACGCCGCGGACGTTTTCATAATCCAGGTTCATGAACATCACGTACTGGACGGCGGGATTGTAGGTCGGCTGCAGCGGCGTCTGGCCGACCCAGTCGCGGACGTCGCGGTAGAACAGCGACACGTCCACGCCCAGATCGTTCGTCAGCTGCTGCTGAATCCCGACCTCGTACTGCACCGTGCGCTGGGGCTTGAGCTCCGCGTTGGACAGCGTGAAGTTGCCGCCGCCCATGCCCAGCTTGAAGTCCGGACTGCTGTACAGGTACTGGAAATCCGGGATCTGGAAGAAATGCCCGTAGGAGAAATGGATCACGCCGCGGTCCGTGATCGGGAACGACAGGCCCAGGCGCGGGCTGACCGCCTGGCTGGTTCTGGCCTTTTTCTCCATGAGCGCCCTGCGTTCGGATACGGAAAGCGAATCGGTGGTGCCCGGCCGGAAGGTGTGCTCCTCCAGCATGGGCGTGTAGATGCTCGGGTCTTTCGGATCGGCGGGGACCACACCCCGGGAGTCGAAGTAATCGAACCGGACCCCGAGGTTGACGATCAGATCCTTGAGCTCGATTTTGTCCTGGAGGTAGGCCGAAAACTCGAAGGGATTCCGGGTGTACACCTCCCGCTGCACGCTCGAGATGTCCGGCACGTCCGGCTGAAACGGGATGACCGCCTCGCTCGTTCCCGGCACGGTTCCCGGCGTGAGCGTGTAGGAGTCGAGTTTGAGCTCGTGAAACCGGGTCTCAAATCCGGTCTTGATCTGATGGACCCGGTTGATCTGGCTGGTCAGGTCCAGCTTGCCGACCCAGTAGCCGGTGCTCCGCTCGTACCGGTTCAGCAGGTTGCCGCCGTTGTTGAAGCTGAA
>CAZNXX010000212.1:0-4683 GCA_964577095.1 uncultured bacterium
GGCCGCGAGCGCGTCCGTGACCAGGTCCCGGGTCGTTGCTTCCCCTGCATTCCCCCCGGACTTCCCGACGCCCCGATCATCGAAACGCAGAACGGCGATCCCTTTCCGGGTCAGGTGATCCGACAGAACCAGGAAGGGCCGGTGGCCGAACACGGACTCATCACGATCCTGCGATCCCGATCCGGTGATCAGCGCGACCGCGGGAAAAGGTCCCTTGCCGGAAGGTTTGGTGAATGTCCCGGCGAGATCGAATCCGGCAGAGACGTTCCGAAATTGAACCTCTTCCGAAACGTACGGCAACGGGGGAACCGGCTCCTGAGATCGGACCGTCACAGGCGAGGACTCGGCTCTGGACAGATGGAGCGGAAACGATATGCCGCCTTGAGTCCATTTTCCGTGGAGGGAATCCCCCGCCGCGTTGAGCGAACCTTCGAATTGCCCCCTGACCGCTGCGACGTCCAGAATCAGGCTGTCGCCGCGAACGGACGTTCCCGCGACCGGAATGTCTCTGGCGCCCTGATCGGGACTGTCCAGCGTTGTTCTCCATCCGCCCTCCGGGACCGTCGCGATCTTGAACACGATTCGGAGACGGGTACCCATCGCGTCCAGGCTGCCGATCCAGATTCCCTCCGGAGATTTTAAGCTGTCGGCTTGAAGGGTCTGGGGGACGAAGACCAGCAGGCCAACGGCCATCATGACAAGAAGAGTGATTTTCCGCATGCTTTTCTCCCGGCTTTTCTGTCGTTCTTCCGATGGTTGCATTGAAGTATACGGAAAATGAGTCGCATCGGTTGCATCTATAAAACCATTAATAACAAACCCTTAAGATAAAATCCTTCCGAGTGGCCGAGAAGAACCGGGTGATCGGGACCCGGTCCGAGCCGCTTGATCACCTGGCCGGTCCGGCCGGCGTCGCGAACGGCCCCGTGAACGATTTTCATGAAAAGATCCGCGTCCACATGGTTTGAACAGGAAAAGGTCATCAGAAAACCGCCCGGTTGGAGCCGTTTGAGCGCCTGGAGATTCGCGTCCTTGTATCCACGCGCGGCCTTGTTCACGTCCTGCCGGGTTTTCGCGAATGCCGGCGGATCGAGGATGATCATGTCGAACCGGACATCCGTTTCCCGGAGGTACTGGAAAACATCGCCAGCGATCACCGGGTGATGTTCCGCCGAAAACCCGTTTTTCGCCAGGTTGCGCACCGCCGATTCGCAGGCGGGTTCAGACACGTCCACGGATATCACCTGTTCCGCTCCCCCGGCCGCGGCATAGACCGAGAATGCGCCCGTGTATGAGAAACCGTTCAGGACCCGGAGGGACCGGCTCGCGGTCCGGATGATTTCACGGTTCGGCCGCTGGTCCAGGAAGAAGCCGGTCTTCTGGCCGTTCAGCGGATCCGTCTCGAATTTCAGTCCGTTTTCTTGAATTTCCACGCGGTCCGGAAGATCGTCGCCGTGCGCGATTCCGACCCGGTCCGGAAGGCCTTCACGTTTCCGGGACCGGCCTTCGCTTCTCTCGAGAACGGTCACGGGTTTGACCCCGTCGATGAGCGCGTCCAGGATGTCGTCCCGGTGTTTCTCGATGCCGGCTGTGCCTACGGTCATGACCAGCACGTCCGCGTACCGGTCCACGACGAGGCCCGGGAATCCGTCGCCTTCGGAGTTGATCAGCCGGTACGCGTCGGTTCCGGGCGGGACGGTTTTCGCGCGCAGTTGTTCCGCCCGGCGAATCCGGTCGTTCCAGAAGGACCGGTCCACCGTGATCGCCGGATCCGCCGCGAGCAGGCGGAAGGCGATGTCCGAACCGGGGCTGAAGAATCCGATTCCAAGATGCGCGCCGTCGGAGGAGACGGCTTCAGCCACGTCGCCTGAAACAAGAGACGGATCCGCGTGCGCGATCGCGCCGGAAAACAGCCAGGGATGGCCTTTGCGGAGGCTCAGATCGCGCTCGGGTTTCAGGTGGATTTGGGGATACGGCATGGTTTCCTCATTCCTGTGTCCACCCGTGCTCCAGCCCGAACGCGGCCAGGTGGGATTTGGCGCGGTCGTATTCCGCGTCCGTGACTTTGCGGTTCATCGGGGGCATTTCGTGGCTGCGATGCGCGGGAAAGTACTGGCGCATCAGGCTGACGCGGGTCAGGGCAGACACCCGATCGGATACGAAACGCAGCACCGCTTCGGTTCCAGCCGCGTCCCCCGGGAGCACGAGATGCCGGATCAGCAGACCCCGGACCGCGATTCCCCCGTCATCCTGATCCAGAGTCCCGACCTGGCGCGCCATTTCCAGAATCGCGGCGCGGTTGACGTCCGGATAATCCGGGGCGCCCGAATATTTCCGCGCCGGCTCGGGATCGGAATACTTCATGTCCGGCATGTAGATGTCGATGATGCCGTCCCAGAGCCTGAGCATGTCGATCGATTCGTATCCGCCGCAGTTGTAGACGATCGGGATCCGCAGTCCCTTCTGAAGCGCGATGAGGAGCCCGGCCATGATCTGGGGCGCGAAGTGGGAGGGAGTCACCAGGTTGATGTTGTGGGCCCCCCGCTCCTGGAGCGCCAGCATCATCCCCGCGAGACGGGGCAGGGTGACGGGCTTTCCGTGGCGCATCTGGCTGATGGGAAAATTCTGGCAGAACACGCAGCGAAGACTGCAGCCGGAGAAAAAAATTGTGCCCGACCCGCGGGTTCCGGATATGGGCGGTTCCTCCCCGAAGTGCAGGTTGTCCGAAGCCACTTCCGGCAGGAAACCCGTGCCGCACAGCCCCTTTTCTCCAGCCGGGCGGTTCACGCCGCAGGCCCGCGGGCACGCCCGGCAGGGGGAGACCAGGCGGTAGGCCTGTTTTAGACGGGAACGGATCAGGTCGATTTTCCGGCCCGCGTCCGTTTCAGTCACGTGCCCGGAACCTTCAAGGCGCCGGGCACGTCTCCCCCCCGTGAAGCGGCGGGCTTTTGACCGCCGGTCGACGGGCGATTCAGACGAACAGCCCCGCTTCCCTGTGCTTCTTCGCGATGGCCTCAGCCAGGCCGTCGACGGCCTTCTCGTCGGCACCGGTGGGGTCGCCCTTGCACAGGACGGGCGGGATGATCTCCACCTTGAGGTTCGGGATCATGGAGGCCACGGCCTCGACGGCCTTGGTGGCCCAGCCGTAAGACCCGATCACGGAGGCGAACCGGACCTTGGGGCGTATGGCGTTCGCCAGGACGGCCGCGTAAACCGCGTTCGGATGCGGGCCCGCGTGCACCGTGGGCGTACCGACGACGATCGTGGCCGCGTCGACGAGCGAAATAGCGAGCTTGCCGATGTCCGCTGACGCGAGGTCGAACCGGCACGCGGTCACGCCGCGGTCCACGAGGCCTGCGATGAGCGTGTCCACCATCTTCCGCGTGCTGCCGTGCATGGAGATGTAGGGGATCACGACTTCGTTCTTCACCGTGTCGGAGATCCAGTCGCGGTAGGCGTCCATGATGAAAGCGGGATCGTCATAAATCGGACCGTGACTGGGCGCGATGCGCTTCACTCCGAGGCCGGCGACTTTCTCAAGGTTCTTGCGGATCACGTTCCGGAAGGGCATCATGATTTCCGCGTAATACCGCTTCGCGGATTCGTACACGCGGGGACGGTCGACGGCGGTGAGATCCGTTGTGGCCAGGTGGGAACCGAAGAAATCGCACGAGAACAGGATCCCGTCCTCCTTCAGGAAGGTCGCCATGGTCTCGGGCCAGTGCACCCAGGGCGTGTAGACGAATTGAAGCGTCTTGCCGCCCAGCGCCAGCGTTTCGCCGTCCGCGACCACGCGGATCCGGCCTTCTGGAACGTGCAGGTGATCCATAAGCAGCGGCTTGGCTTTTTCGGAGCACAGAAGCACCGCCTTCGGGTATTTCGCGAGCACCATGGGGACGGCGCCCGAGTGGTCCTGTTCCGTGTGATGCGAAACGACGAAATCGATTTGATCCACTCCGGCCAGCTGCTTCTCCAGCATCGGCCAGAAAGGGGGATCGACCGTGTCGAGCAGGACCGTTTTCTCGGTACCCCGGACCAGGTAGGCATTGTAACTGGTGCCGTCCGGCAGGGGGATCAGCGAATCAAACAGCCGTCTGTCCCAGTCCACCACGCCCAACCAGTGCACGCGGTCCGTGATCGGTCTCAGGTTCATGTCAGACTCCTTTCCGGTTTTCCCGGGATTTGAGCCCGGGTAAAAATAGGACGGCTTTAAATATATGCATTTTTTACCCTTTTAGCAATCATGGTTTCACTCCGGAAGAAAGGAGCGGGTTCCCGCGTGACACGGTCCAGGTTTAAGATGATCCGGATTGAAAAAACCGCGCAACTTTTATCTTGACAATGAGTTAGATAGAATGTAAGTTACTCGGGAACGTGCCCGCGGTCTCCGATCGGCCGCGTCGGATTGGAATGGGTTCCGAACACGAACCCCTGATCCGTCTCTTCGGGCCGTCTCAATCATTCTCACGGTGGGGTCGCCATCCATGAAAAGACTCATTCCCGTCCTGCTGGCTGTCTTATTTCTGACCTTCGCCGGGTGCGCCTATTTCAACATTTTCTACAATGCCAGACGCTATTACAACAAAGGCATCCAGGCCGTGGAAAAGGAGCGCATCCAGAACGCGCAAACCATCCAGGCGGCCGCTTCCCGTCAGAACCCCGGCGCGGCCGGCAAATCCGATT
>CAZNXX010000213.1:0-4637 GCA_964577095.1 uncultured bacterium
GGCAGGGGGCTCCAGGCGACATTGACGTTGGGGAGCAGGATGGTCTGGTCGGCGGAGGAAGTGGTGTCCTTGATGGAATTGGAGGGGACCGGGAAACCGGCCACGGATTTCGGCATGTAGTTCGAGACGTAGTCGTTGTTCTCGCTCTCGACCCTCAAACCCGTGATCACGGTGAGGACCTGGCCGATGTTCAGCGTGTTCATGAAGTAGCCGGCTCCGACGCTCTCCGTGACGTCATAATCGTCGTACCGGATGAGCGGGTTGGTCCAGATTTCACGCTGGTTTTTGGTCACATCGACGCCGTAACGGTTCAGGTCGTACCACTGCCGCATCCAGTTCCGGGTGATGAGCGGCGTGAGCGTGTAGGAGCCGTACACCTTCCGGAAATCCGCCTCTCCCGGGAAAAACCGGCTGAGGGAGATGAATCCGCCCCCGGCGTCGAGCCATTCCTTGAAGGGGGTTCCCGTGAAATCCTTGAGCCGGTGCGTCCCGTCCGGCAGGAGTTCGTACTGCTGCCAGCGGCCGAGGTAGTAGGGGGTGAAATCCTCCGCCCTGCGGTTCGAACGGTCGCGGCTTTTGTATTTGCCGCCGACCTTCAACTCGCCCGACACATAGGGCCCCATGCGGTACTGCCGCGCGACGTCCAGGAACGCCGTTTTCTCCTTGTCGGAGTTGTCCTGACGGCGGTCATACGCCCAGTACAGAGCGGCCTCCGAAAAATTGTTCACGGCGTAGCCGATCAGCTGCTCGGGCCGGGTGTGAAACATCGGAGAGGCGCCCATGCCCGAGGGTTCGACGAAAATCGTCTCGTAGTCGAACGGGAATTCCGAATCCGACTGTCCGTACGAAACCCCCCAGTTCAGGTGCAGGCCGATGAGGCTGTTGTCGCCGGTGACGGAGCTGCTGAAGGTCTGAAGCTCCTGCTCTCGGTCCCGGTAGTTGAAGGTGGGGTTGCCCTGCTGGTCCCCGCCGCCGTTGGAGGGATAATCGCGGGTCGACAGGAAATAACTCCGTTTGGTCCGGCCGAACATGTTGTTGAACCGGACCGATCCGCCGTCGGGCGTGTTCACGTCCAGAAGCAGGCTCCCGCCGTCGCGCTTGCGGATTTCATCGGTGAATTCGACGGAAAAGTCGTTGATGAAATAATCCGTCCCGTCGCTGAGCGACTGGTTGTAGTTGACGTCGATGCGCTCGTTGCTGCGGATGCGCTTTTCGGCGTTCCCCATCACCTGCAGGCCCAGGACGCCGCCGAAGAACCGCTCGCCGTAGTGGAAGGACCCGTCGTACTGGTCCGCGGATTTCATCAGCCGGTTGTAATTGCCCTTGATGTCGGCCCGGACCAGCCGCTTTTCGGGGGCCTTCTTGGTGACCATGTTGATGCTGCCGGCCAGGGCGTCTCCGTCCTTGTCTGAGGTCACGGCCTTGTACAGCTCGATGCCGGTCAGGGAACTCTGAGACAGGATGCTCAGGTCCACGCCCCGGCTCGTGGCGTCGGTGGCCGGCACCTTGACGCCGTTGATGGTGACGAGCGTGAACTTGTCCTCCAGGCCGCGGAGAATCACCTTGTTGGCCTCGCCGCCGGACCGCAGGATCGAGACGCCGGGCAGACGGCCGACCGCCTCGGCCGCGTTCGCGTCCGGCAATTCCTTGATCTTCTCCTCGGAGATCACGTTCACGATGGTGTTCGACGTGATCTGCTGGTTGATGGCCGCGGCCTGGCCGACGGCCTGGCCCCGGATCACCACAGTCTTCCCCTTGATGGCATCCGCGGTGAGCGCGGCCGAGACCGTTTCCGTCGAACCGGACCCGACCCGCACGGGGATGTTCGTCGTCCGGTATCCCAGGTAGGAAACCTTCAGCGTGTAGGCGCCCGCCGGAATCTGCTCGATCCGGTAGAGACCCTCGAGGTCGGTGGCATCGCCCAGGGAAGTGCCGGCCAGGTAGACGTTCGCGCCCACCAGGGGCTTGCCGGTCAGGGAATCGGTCACCATGCCCTTCAGGTTTCCCTGGCCGTACACGGCGGTCGTTTGCCCGAAAGCGGCGGCGAACAGCGCGAGAATGAAAAGGGATTTCAGGAACGATTTCATGGGATTCGTCTCCTTCGCCTTGGGTGGTCATCCGGAAAAAAACCGGTGCAGCCCGATCCTCTCGGTTCAGGGCGGAGCCGTTCTGAAAGTGATTGTAATCAGGGATTGCAGGAAGTCTGTGATGGGGTAATTAACCATATTTGAAGCGAAAATGGAAGTGAATAACGGTGAAAAACGGTGAAAAACAGATTTCGACAATGGCGCGCCCGAAAAAGTTACCCTTGATTTTCATGGAAATGAGTCGTAAATTCATCATTATCATGTTTTCAGCACGATTAGTCATCGGCTAACTGTATCAATTACAAGCGGTTTGTTCGTTCTCGATGCAACGGCTCTGAACACCCTGACCTGCGGGACTTCCGATGACCCTCGATAACAACCGCAAAAAACTTCTCGAAAAAATTCTCGGCAGTCCGGAATTTTCACATTCGAAAATCCACCAGACTTTCCTTTCCTATCTCGTGGAGGCCGCGGAGCAGGGCCGCGAATTGAAGGAAACGACCATTGCCATGGAGGTTTTCGGCAAGGACGCCACCTTCAATCCTGCTGAGGACACCACGGTGCGGTCACATACCTACACCCTGCGAAAAAAGCTGGAAAACTATTATTTACAGGAAGGAAAGACAGAAAAAATCCGGTTGAAGATACCGAAGGGGCATTACGAGGTGCTGTTCATGCCTGTTTCGGTCGACCGGCTCGCCCCGGGAAACCTGGCCCGCCTGCTGATTCGAAACGGCCATTGGGTTTTGGTGGCGCTTCTGGCCGGGTTGTGCGTCTTTCAGGCGGTCCGGAACCGGATGATCGACCATCAATTGGCCCGCTACCGCGTTCTGAAAACGGACGATCCCTTCTGGAAGGAGTATCTGCAATCCGAACTGCCCATTCTGCTGGTCGTGGGCGATCATTTCTTCTTCAACGACAATCTGCCGAAATACGGCGGCACGGTCAGCATCCGCCATCCCCGCGTCAATTCCGCGGAGGACCTGCGCGCCCTCTACCCCGGCATTCAGGCGGACCTCTCCGCGGAACCCTATTTCCCCTACCACAGCATCTGGAGCCTTCCGCCCATTCTCTCGATGCTTTTCAGCGCGAACCAGAAGCCCATTCTGCGGAAGGCTTCCGATGTCAGTCCCCAGATATTGGATGAATACAACATCCTGTACCTGGGCAGCATCAAGGCCCTGTACGCGCTCAAGCACACGCTTCTGAAGTCCCACTTCCGTTTCGAGATCGCGCCGCACCGGGTGGTTTACACGCCGCCCGGCGCGGACAGCTCGGTCGTGTTCAAAACCAGCCTGCATTCGCCGGGCCCCAACGAGGACCTCGTGCTCGCGTGCAAACTGCCGGGGCCGGACGGAAACGTCATCTTCATCATCGCTTCGTACCATTCGCTCGGCGTGCCCGAAATCAGCGCCACCCTGACCATGCCCTCGCGCCGGGCGGGCCTGGAGAAAATGTTCATCGAGAAAACCGGGCGGATTCCCCCGTATTTCGAGATCCTCTTCCGCGTGACAGGCATCGACAAGACCGCCTACAACATCGAAACTCTCGTGTTGAACGAAATCGCCCCCTGACCGGGGGCGACCGGAACCCGCTTCCGTTTCCGGTTCAGCCTCTCAGCGCGCCAGCCATCCCCCGTCCACCGCCACGGTGTAGCCGTTCATGTAATCCGACGCCGGCGAGGCGAGAAACACGCAAATCCCCTGAAGATCCGCGGGCGTTCCCCATCGGCCGGCGGGAATCCGGTCCAGAATGGCCTTGTTCCGCTCCGGGTTCTCGCGGAGCGCCCGGGTGTTGTCCGTGGCCATGTAGCCCGGCGCGATGGCGTTGACGTTGATGCCGTGCGGCGCCAGTTCGTTGGCCATGAGCCGGGTCAGCCCCATGACGGCGCTCTTGGAGGCCGTGTACGACGGAATGAGAATGCCGCCCTGAAAGGACGTCATCGACGCCGTGTTGATGATCTTTCCGCCCCGGCCCTGACGGACCATGACCGCGGCCGCGGCCTGGCTCAGGAAGAAAAGCGCCTTCTGGTTGATCTGGATGACGTCGTCCCAGTCCTTCTCGCTGAATTCCAGGATCGGCGCCCTCCGGATGATGCCGGCGTTGTTCACCAGGATGTCGATCCGGCCGAAGGCCTCAAGCGCCGCTTCGACGATCGCGGGGACCGCCTCCATGGAGGACAGGTCCGCGGAGACCGCGGCGGCCCGGCGGCCCGCGGCTTCCACCAATCCGCGGGTTTCATCGACGGGCAGCAGATCGACCAGCGCGATGTCGGCGCCCGCCTCGGCGAGCGCGACGGCCATCGCCTGTCCCAGGCCCCGCGCGGCGCCCGTGACGATCGCGGCTTTTCCGTCCAGCTTGAACTGATCGAGTATCATGACGCTTCTCCTCCGCTCGGGTTTACAGGAGCCGGTTCACTTCCACGGCGTCCATGTCGTCGAACGCCTGGTTCTCGCCGCCCATGCCCCAGACGAACGCGTACGGCCGCGTGCCGACGCCGGAATGGAGCGACCAGCTCGGAGACAGAACGGCCTGCCGGTTGCGGACCAC
>CAZNXX010000214.1:0-4618 GCA_964577095.1 uncultured bacterium
AAATACTTCACCAGCGTGAGCCGGTTGCCTTTTTCCCCGCCCTGGTAGTATACCTCGTCCACCGACCGCTCGACGATGTACCGTCCGAACCCCCCGCGGCGCTTCTCGCGGAAAGCCTCCTCCGCGTCGTACACGGGGTTTTCCGAGAAGTCGAAACTGCGGCCCGTGTCGCCGAGGGTCACGAGAAACCGGTCGGCCTCCTTGACCACTTCAACGTACAGGCTTTCGTCCGGCGCGAACTCGTATCCGTGCTCGATGACATTCATGCCCGCCTCGTACACCGCGATCTTGAGGCGGCTGACCTCGAGCTTCTCGAACCCGGCGCCCCAGGCGAGCGAGGTGACGAAATCCGTGAGCTTGTTCAGCGCGTCGAGCGTGGCGCCGACCTGCAGCTTGTACGGCACGCCCTCCTCCACCGCGACGAACTTGCCCTCCCCTTCCCGGGTCTCCGCCGGAGCCTCTGTCTCCTCGAGTCCGGGAGCGGTCTGTTCGTCGAAGGAGAGGAATGTGACCGGAGAGAACAGGGAGACGTGATTCTTGGTGTTCAGGGACATGTTCAGCAGTTGAATGTCCCCGTTCAGCCGCCTCGCCTCCACGGTCCGCTGAATCAGGAACGCGATGAAACTCGCGTTCGGAAATTCCACGTTCTGCATGTCAAAGAGCACCCGCGTCACGCCTTTCCGGAACAGCTCGTCGAAAAGCTTCTGGAGCGGCTCGACCGCCCGGTTCGGATCGGCGCCTTCCCCCAGACGGACGCGGACCGTCCGAACGTCGACGAATTCCTTCGCCGCGATCAAGGGTTCCTCGATGTGAGCGGGGAAAGGCATGTGGTCTAAATATAAACGAAAATTTGCCGAATATCAACCGAATTTTATGCGTTTTGAGCCTATAAAAATCGCACACCCTCGTCACACCCGATGAGCCGCGTGGATAGAACAGCGGACGCTTTCGAGGAATCGAGAGACACATCCGCGGGCCGCGGTGCAGCGGGACGGGGTTCGTTCATCAGGCCCGGCCGGATCAGGTCTGCCGGCAACCCCTTTGCCGAAGCCGCGATCAGTCCGAAATCGTACCGGCTGATCCGCTCGCCTCCGCCGAGATGCAGAATGCCGTCGAAATCGGAATCCGCCAGCTCTAGAAGCGCGTCCGCCAGATTCTGGACGAGAATGGGCGTCCGGAACTGGTCAATGAACAGGGTCACAGCCTCGCCTCCCGAAAGCCGGGAGATCATTTCGTTCGAAAAGGAACGTCCGCCGAAAGCCGGAATCCCGTAAATCAGCGCGGTCCTCGCGCACACCGCGGCCGGGCATTCCGCGGCCACGGCCCGCTCCGCCGCGACTTTGGTTTCGCCGTATCCGTTCACGGGTCCGGTCGCGTCCGTCTCGCGATACAGGCCCCGGATGCCGTCGAACACCATGTCCGTGGAAACGAACACCATCCGGCATCCGGTTTTCCAGCAGAGACCGGCCAGGCTCGCGGAAGCTTCCGTATTGACGGCCCGGGCCTCGTCCGGCCTTGCCTGACAACGGTCGATGTCGCTCATGGCGGCCGCGTGGATGAGGCTGTGCGGTTGAATGGACTCGAATACCCGGGCCGTTTCCCCTGAATCCGTCAGGTCGGCCTTGACCCAACGGATTCCCGGGGCGTCCATGGCCGGGCCGCGGTGAATCGCGTACACGTCCCAATCCGGCCGGGCCTTGAGCAGGAGGTGTCCGCCGAGAAAACCGGTTCCGCCTGTGATGAGAATACGCTTTTTCATGAACCGTAAAATACAGGGCGAAAGATAGAGAAACAAGGGATTTGATGGGAAACGGCTGGTTCCCATTCCTCACGCTCCGGGAGGTTCGGAACCTTCCAACTGCGCAGGACCAATCGTTACTTTTGTCTTAATTATTGAAGGCCCGGAGCGTAACTTTCCAGGGCGGAAGTGTCAGGCACCTCAGAAGTGCCTGGCACCTGCCAGCATTTTAAGCCAATTAATCATAGATATTTATATTCCATCCATCCTATTCATCCCTTAATCCTACTCTTCAAGCCGGATCCGGACCACAGCGGAACGAACCAAAAACCTCTGTTAATTCATGTATTTATGCGCATTTTTCTCCTTGACATTTGGCCATTAAATCGTATATTTTATCAATTATTCCATTTCCAGGTAGAAAGTATGAGGAAAAAAATCAGGACCAATTCAAAGTTCGCGCTGTTCGGCCCCTTGGTTCAGGAGGCTGTATTTTTCATTTTCTTCTTCCTGATTCTGTGGTTCCGCATCCGCCCCACGCTCAGCCTCGAATCTCAACAGCCGGTTTTTTTCAGCGGCCGGGCCTTTCTCTCCGAACATCTCGCCTTCCCGGGCGGATTGATGGACTGGCTCAGCGCTTGGCTGATGCGCGGATGGACCTCGGACTGGCTGGCAAGCCTCGAAATCACGGCCGTGGTCTGGACCGGCACGCTACTGCTCCGCAGATGGATCGAGCACCTGACCGGGTTCTGGTCCGTGCATTCGGTTCACCTGATACCCGCCGCGTTCCTCCTGGCCGCCCATACCCGTTATGAAACGCCCTTCAGCCTGACCCTCGGCTGGGCTTGCGCCTGCTTGCTGCTCTTCACTTTCCGGTATGAGTCCCCGGCCATCCCCTGGATACGGATTCCGGCCATGCTCGCCTGGTTTATCGTTTGCTACTGGCTGGCCGGCGGAGCCGCTCTGTCGGCCGGTGTCGCGCTGGCTCTGGCACAGGGCCTGGTGCGGGGGAAACACTGGGAGGGGCTGACCCTCCTGGCCGCGTCCGCGGGAATCCCGTTCATCGCCTGGCTGTTCGCGGAATGGAGCCCCTTGAAACAGGCGTTCCTGCACGGTCTGCCGTTCGAGAACGCGGCCATTCCGCTCCACGCCGCTTACGGCATTCCCCTGTTCTTCGCAGCCGCCGGCGTGACGGTCTGGTTGACGACCCTGCCGGTTCTTCAGAAGCCGGTCAACCGTTTCAACGAATGGTCCGTACCGCTGAAATGGGCCGCCGGGACCCTGGTGATTCTCGCCGCCGCGTTTCTGATGCACACGGCTGCGGTCAGCCGTCTCACCCGTACCGTGCTCGCCGTGAATCTCGAAGCGCGCCGCGAAGCCTGGCCGTCGGTTCTGGCGCAGGCTTCGCGGGCGAAGAGATGGGATCCCATCCTGTCCGTTCAGGTGAACCGGGCGCTCCAGGCCGAGGGCCGGCTCCTGGATGAGATGTTCGCCTGGCCCCAGCGGGACGGGGACAACGGGCTGATTCCGGCCAACAAGCTGTGCAAGGCCTGGCCCGAGGAAACCGCCCGGCTGTTTTTCAACATGGGGCTGATCGGAGAGGCCCAGCACTGGGCGCACGAGGCCATGACACTCCGGGGCCCCACGCCGGATATTCTGAGTCTGCTCGGAACGATTTACATGCTGAAAGGCGACTCCGCCGCGGCCCTCAGCTTCGTCTCGAATCTCGCAAAAACGCCGGGCCGCCGCGGATCCGCGGCCGATCTCGCGATCTGCGTCCGCGATCGCGTGGAACGGGACGGCCGTCCCCGGCACCGACGCATTCTGGACGCCATGCCGGAAAAGGATTTCATTTCCATCGGCAGGCCCTCGGAAGCGGATCTGGTTCGCCTGCTGGAACGCAACCCCGAAAACCGGACCGCTTCCGACTACCGGGCCGCTCTGGCTCTGGTCAATGGCGATCACCGCCGGCTCTGGGAGACGCTCGATCCCGTACGGCGGCCTGCGGGGTGGGAAAGCCGGATCCCGCGCCACGTTCAGGAAGCGGTTCTCTTATACGCGGCGGTTACGCCGGGTTTCGATGCCCGACGCCTCCAGCCCTGGGTTGACGCCGACACAGCGCTCCGGTTCAAGCGGTTCGAGGAGACGTTCAAGCGGGCGGGGAACAACCGGAGCCTGGCTGAATCCGCTGTTCGCGACGCGTTCAGCGGCACGTATTGGGTGTACCGCATATTCGACAGGCCGGCGGCAAGGCCGGCGGAGGGCCCCGATGACTTCCAGTGAAAACATCCGTTCCGGAGCCGTCCTGGCCTCGCTTCTGGTCCTGATCGCGGCCGCCTGTTCGTCCCCGCCGGGACGACCCGTCCATGCCGTTTCAGCGGGCCGGGCGCCGAAGATCGTTCCGCATTACGCGTCCGTCATGATTCCGCCGAACATCGCGCCCCTCAACTTTTCGGTGGATGAAGGCGGGAAGGGCACGGTCGCCGTGTTCCGCGCGTCCGGAGGCGATTCGGTCACGATCCGGAGCCGGTCCACGGTCATCCGCATCCCGGAGAAACGCTGGAAGCGCCTGCTGGCCTCCGCGGCCGGGGGAAGCCTCGAAATCGACGTCTTCGTCCGGCGGGAATCCGGGGCCTGGACGCGGTTCGAGACGGTGAGGAACACCGTTTCCTCCGATTCCATCGACGGATTTCTCACGTACCGCAAGCTCGGCCCTCTGTACAACCTGTACACCCGCATGGGCATCCACCAGCGGAACCTGGAAACATTCGAAGAAAAACTCGTGCTGAACAGCCGGCTCACGGCCGGCGCCTGTATGAACTGCCACACCTTTTACCGGGGCGGAACGGACCGCTGGCTGCTCCACCTCAGGGGCGGGCC
>CAZNXX010000215.1:0-1849 GCA_964577095.1 uncultured bacterium
TCCATTACTGCAACGGATTGAATGACATGGACGCGGGCAAATTCGAGTCGGCGCAGGGCAATTTCAGGAAAGCGCTGGCCCTGGACCCCGATTTCTTCCTGGCCCAGGACTGGGTGGCGGATCCGGCCGTGTACCGGGCCGCGAACGCGTCGCAGTTCGCCGTGATGAACGCGGCGGTCGAACGCATGATGTCCGGGGCCGGCCGCGGCGCGGCGCCCGGCGCGGCCGCAGGACAATACGCTGTTTCATCCGCCGGACGGCTTGAAGAGCTCGGCTTCCTGATGGACGCCGGATTCCTTCCCGGCAATGACAGCCGGGACATGGCCGACTCGGACATCGCCGCGAACGGCGGGCCGAACATCCTTCCGAACGCCCTGCCCGCGGCCCCGGCGCCTCCGTACACGCCGGCCCGCTGGGTTCTGCCCGGGCCCCCGAGTCCGCCCAGCCGGCGTTAGGCATTTTTCGAACGAATTTCAGACACCGAACGTAAAAGGAGACAAAGATGAAAAGAGCGACCGTTTTCGCGATATGGGCCGTCCTGGCGGCGGCCGTATTCGCGCTTCCGGCCAACGCCCAGCAGACGTTGGAGACGCTCAACATGACGGAAATCGGGCGGAACGCCTCCGGGCCGAACCGCGCCGCTTACGTGTCCGATAATTACGTGCTGGCGGGCAACGGCGCCTACCTCGAAATCTACGAGGTCAAGGGCACCCTGCCGTACCTGGAGAAGAAGGGAAGCCTGCTGCTTCCCGATGTCGTGGAGGACATCTATGCCGTCGATCAGCGGGCGTACGTGGCCTGCAACGGCGCCGGCCTGCAGATCGTCGACATCTCCAGTCCCACGGCCCCCTATCTGAGGGGTTCGTACGATACGCCCGGAACCGCGATGGGCGTGTTCGTGTGGGAGAACCGGGCCTATGTCGCGGACGGCCCCGGCGGCCTGCGCGTCGTGAACGTCGCTTCCTCCGTCTCCCCGTATTCGGTCGGGGTTTTCTCCCTGAACAACCGCATCGTCCGCGATGTCAAGGTCGACCTCTGGGCGGGCGGTGGCGGCATCCGGACCGTCGCCTACGTGGCCGCGGACACCGCGGGCATCTGGGCGCTCGACGTCACCCAGGACAGCGAAATCATCCGCCTGGGCGCGCTCCGTCTCTCGGGCGCCGCAACCCGGCTTTTCCTCTCTCCGGCCATCGCCTACGTGGCCGCCGGAGCCGGCGGGCTCAGCGAAGTGAGCATCACCGATCCCACGACCATGGCGGTGTACCGCACCTGGGTTCCCGGTGAAAAGGAGCGTGTCGCGATCACCGACGTGTTCGTCCAGTCCTCCCGGGCCTATCTGGCCGATTCGCTGTCCGGCGTCCGCGTGCTGGATGTCAGCGACGTTCCGGCCGAGATCGCGAGCCTGGCGACGGACGGTTCGGCTCTGCGGATCACGCACAGCATGCCCAGCACGGCGCCGAACACCGCTTTCGTGTCCGACTGCGGCGGCGGACTGCTCATGCTGAACGTTTTCAATCCCCAGCCCTCGCTGATCCGCTCGGTGCAGACGGGCGACGCCTTTGTCGACGCGGCTTTCCGCGGCAACGTGCTGTTCGCCGCGGGCCGTCGATCCGGTCTCTGGATCCTGAACCGGCAGGCCGCGACCCTCACGGACATCCCGGTTCTGGCGCATGTCGACACGCTCGAAACCTGCCAGGGCGTCGCGGTCCGCGACACCCTGCTGCTCGTCTCGAACGGCCCCCACGGCGTCAAGGTGATGAGCGTCCGGAATCCGCAGAGCCCGCGCATGCTCGCCAACATCCCCGTCGCGGACGAGGCGCATGACGTGTCTTTCGACGGAAACCGCGCG
>CAZNXX010000215.1:1949-4610 GCA_964577095.1 uncultured bacterium
CAACATCCCCGTCGCGGACGAGGCGCATGACGTGTCTTTCGACGGAAACCGCGCGATCATCGCCGGCGGATCCGGCGGCGTGCACATCTACAACATCCTCGATCCCCGCCATCCGACTTTCCTGGGGACGGTTTCCCTCGGCTCGCTTCCGGCCCTTTCGATCGAAGTCGACGAAACGCGGCACGTGGCCTTCATCTCCACGGACGCGGCGGTGCAGGTGGTCAACCTGGACGACCGATCCCTGATGACGTCCTGCGAGGGCACCAACAATTCGCAGGCTTCGGACCTCGGCGCGGACGGACGGACGCTGTACATCGCGGACGGCGTGAACGGCATGGCCGTCTATGACGTGACGAACGCCGGCGCGCCGCGGGCCGTCACCGGCATGTCCTTCAACACGCCCGGCATGGCCTCGGACATCCGGATGAGCGGGGACGCGGCGATCCTGGCCGACGGAAACGGCACGGTGCGCATTCTCTCCGTGTCCCAGTCCCCGGTCGAAGTGGGGTACGCCCACACCGCCGGGTTCAGCGCGGCCGTCGATCTGTCCGGCGACACCATCGCCGTGGCCGACGGCGAAGCCGGGCTGTACCTGTTCAAGGCGAATTTCACGGGTCATCTGGTGTCCCGGTCGTCCCTTCTGGAGTTCGGGACCGTGGTTCAGAACCGGACCCGCACCCTGTATCTGACCCTGCAGAATACCGGCACCCGGGTCGTGCGCATCCAGTCCGTGAGCTCCGCGACGGGCAATTTCAAGACGGGCACGGCCATGCCGATCACGATCTATCCGAACCGGTCGTATACGCTGGGGGTCTATTTTCAACCCACGGCCGCCCAGGCCTATGACGACCTCCTGACCCTCGCCAGCGACGCGGACAACCCGGCGCTGAACGTGCGGGTCACGGGTCTGGGAGTCAGCGACACGCCCCTGGCGCCGTACACCCCGGATTATTACACCTACCTGCTGTACCGCATGGAAGCCCTGCCGGGCGACACGCTCGTGCCCGATTCCTCGCTGTACGGCTACCTGGACGGCCGGAACACCGGCGCCAGGCTGGTCGCCGGGGATTCGGCGAAAACCGGTTTCGGCAGCGCCCTGCGACTCGACGCGGCCGACCGGGTGGCGGTGAAACTCGATTCCGCGGCCCGGCTTCCGGAGGCGGCGGGATTCACGATTGACACCTGGTTCCGTCCGGTCCGGACGCAGACCGGCCGGAAAACCATTTTCCGTCTGGCCGAGGGCGAGCGCACGATTTTCGAGCTGGGGGTCAAAAACCTGACGACCGCCAAACGCGGCGTATACGGCCTGACCATGCCGGTCGCGGGTGAGCCGGTCGAGGTCGTCTCCGACACCCTGCACGCCCTGCTGACTTCCGACTGGAACCATGCGGCACTGGTGTTCAAATCGAACAACCGGCTGATTCTCTACGTCAACGGCGATCCGGTGGACACCATGGAAGTGGCCATTCCGATTCCGAACACCGGCATGACCGGCACGCTCGGCGCCGCGGACGCGGAGAACGGATTCGACGGTTACCTCGATGAGTTCCGTCTCTCCGGAGTCGCGCGGGACGCGTGGGAATTCAACGTCAGCACGGGCCGCATTCAGCTGGCCGCGGAGAGCATCAACTTCGGGAACGTGCTGGCCCGTTACTCCCGGGTCCAGTACTATGAAATCCGGAATCGCGGCGCGGGCAAACTCTGGGTGACGGGCATCAGCGCCACCAATGCGCTGTTCACGGTATCCCCCTCCGTTTTCGCCATCGGACCCGGCGGCCGGGTCACGGTTCAGGTGCGGTTCTCGCCCCAGTCCGCGGGCGTCGTCAACGCGCTGATGAACATTCAGTCCACGGATCCGGCCAACGGCGGACTGCGTTCCGTCCTTCTGACCGGTACCGGGTATGAACAGTCCGCGGTCCGGGACTACGTCGTCGACGGATACACCACCGGCCTCTGGCACATGGACTGGGTGAGGGGCGACACCGCGGTGACGGACACCTCCGCCAGCGGCATCACCGGTTTTCTGCGCAGGCCCGGCGTGTCCCGGAACATCCTGTTCCCGAGGTACGGCACTTCCGCGCTGTATTTCGACGGCACCACGGGATGGATGGAGATGCCCGCTCACGCGGCGCTGGATTTCGCGTCTTCGGCGTTCACGATCGAGACCTGGTTCCGGTCGGCCTCGCGTCCGGCGGCGGGCGACTATGACGTGCTCGTCCGGCGCGGCCGGAACGCCTCCTGCCAGTACGAAATCCTCTACGGCGACAGCCTGAATCCCGGCCGGGGGCTGGTGGCCCGGGTCTACACGGCCCAGGGTCAGCCGGTCGTTCTGCTCGGGCCGCCCGATTCCACCATGAACGCCACATACTACAACGTCGCGCTTTCCTGGGATCTCAAGAAACTGCGGCTGTTTATGAACGGCGTGTGCGTGGATTCCACGGCCCTGACCACGGACCTCCGGGCCTCCTCCGAATCCGTGGCCGTGGGCGGCAATTACGGAATCAACCACGGATTCAACGGATACATCGATGAATTCCGGGTTTCCTCGGTGGCCCGTCAGTACTGGGAGTTCAACGTGACCGGCCCGAAATATTTCTCGGCCACAGCGGGCCTGTCGTTCAGCCAGGTCCTGCTCGGCCTGTCCGAGACGGCGTCCTTCCA
>CAZNXX010000216.1:0-4583 GCA_964577095.1 uncultured bacterium
TCGGACAGCTTGAACGAGGCGACCGCGGCCGGGGCGACCGTGAAGGTTCCGGAGATGCCGCTCTTGCCGGCTCCGGTAGCGGTGAGGAAATCGCCGGGGAGGGATTTCGTGACAGTGACCGCGCCGGTCCAGACGCCGGACGCGAACGTGACCTGCTGGGGCGTGACCGTGCCCGACTCGTCCTTGAGATTGACCGTGCCGCTGAACGCGGTCACGGTGTTCCCGCTCGCGTCCACGGCCCGCAGGGTCACGGTGAACGGGGACCCCGCAGTCTGGGACGCGGAGACGGACGAGAAAACGAAATGATCCACGGCGCTGGCCGTGATGTTGAAGGCGTTGGAGATCGCGGTGTGGCCCGACCCGTCGTCCGCCGTGAGATAGAGAGTATTTTCCGTCTTGGAGATGGTCACCGGGCCTGTCCAAGAACCGCTGTAGAAATTGCCGCTCTGGGCCGGAGTCAGGGTTCCCGAACCCGAGTAGGTGAAGTTCACCCGCTTGCCGGTTCCGGTGAAGGCGGTGACGACGTTCTCGTTGATGTCGAACGCGGTGACTGTGACCGAAAAAGGCGTGCCGGCCGCTCCGTCCGCGACCGGCGTGAAGCCGAAATGGTCGAGGCCGGCCGCGTCCACGTTGAAATACCCGGACAGGCCGGTACGCCCGGAACCCGCGGCCGTGATCTGGACGTCCTGGCCGCTGGTGAGGATGGAGACGTTTCCGGACCACGCTCCGGCCGTGAAAGCCGGGGTGACCGCCGTCCCCGTGGACTGGATTTCCAGGGAAGCCGTCTTTTCGGAAAGCGTGACGGTTCCGGTGAAATCGGTTTTCACGTTTCCGTACGTGTCCTTCGCCGTGACCGTGAGGCCGAACCAGGCGCCCGAGGTCTGGGGGCTCGTGATGGAGTTGAATTCGAAGCGGTCGAGCTCGGTCGGGTCTACCCGGAAATTCGCCGTGGTGCCGCTCTTGCCGGACGCCCGGGCCGTGATGTTGTCCGCGGCCGTTGTCTTGAAGACCTGGACATTGCCGCTCCAGATTCCGGACGTAAAGGCAATGGTCTGCAGGGGGGACAATGTCCCGGTGAGATCCGAGAGGTCCGCGGTCGAGGTGAAGGAATCCACGGTGTTCTCGTGCACATCCTGCGCAACGACCGTGATGCTGAAGGCATTGCCCGCAATCTGGGAGACGCCGGGGCCGGTCACGGAAAAATGGTCAAGGGGGCCGTGCGTGACGACGAAGGAGTTGAAGGATCCGGAATCGAGAATGACATCCGCGGCGTCCATGGTCTGCACGGTGACGGTGTAGGAAGACGACACAGATATTCCGTTCGTCACATTCGCGATCTGGACGATTTCCGTCTGGCCCGCCGCCTGCGCCGTTCCTCCGGAACGGGCGATGGTCACGGTTGTTCCGGACGCGGATTCGATTGTCAGAGTTCCGTCCATGGTGGATGACGAGGCGATGACAGCCGTTGACGCGTTGAAATCGCCCGGATAGGTGACCCGTATTTTTCCATCCGCCGGTAAGGCGGTAGACGTGGTGAAGGTCACCGTATGGATGGCCGCGGCGCCGGCCGCGGAACCGGAAGCCGTCACGGATACGGACACGAGCTGGGCATGGGCGGAAACGGCCAGGAATAAAATTGGCAGGAAGAGCCATCCAAAGATCAATCGGGAACGCAGAAAATTCGGGCACCGGTGTTTCACGTGGGGAAAACCGTCCTTTCTAAAGCAAGATTCCTATCCAAAGGGTCCATATTTGCAAAGAGCATACCAGCCTCGGAATTACAGATAAACTCTTTAATAACAAAGCCGACTTATGGTCGGTTTTCGGCCGATTCCCGGTCCATGGGCGCTTTTCCATCGGATTGTCCATTCATCGGCCAAACCGGGGTAAACTGGTTTTTCTCCGGATGATGCAACCCGCGTACCTTCGGTACGATCAGAATCCCTGCCCGATCATCGGCTGCAATAATCCGAACGAGACAGGCCGGTTCGGCGCGTAACCCTTTGATCCGTCTTGATTTTTCTTTCTTTTTTTATTATATTTATCCGTTTATGGTCCGAAAAATCGACATCATAACGGCTCTTCTGATTCTCCCGTTTTTCTCCCACTCCTATCCGCAATCGAACCGGGTTGAGATTTCGCTGGGATACGAAGGCGTTCCGACCGGCAGGGACGGCGTGCTTCCGTACCACCTGGAAATCCGCCCGCGGCTCGGTCTGGCCCTGAGCGGCGGAGGTGCGAGGGGCCTGGCCCACATCGGCGTGCTGAAGGTGCTCGAGAGAAACGGCATACCGGTCGACGGGATCGCGGGGACCAGCATGGGCGCGATCATCGGCGCCATGGCCGCGGTCGGCTATTCCGCTTCGGAGATCGACAGCCTGGCGCGGATCACGGACTGGGGCGGCATCATCCGGGACGCGCCCCAGCGCCGCCAGCTCTTTCTCGGACAGAAGGAACAGAGGTCGCGGACCATCGTTCAGATCCGGTTCGAAAGGATGGCGCTCGATTTCCGGCCCGCGGTGACGGCCGGCCAGAAGCTCACCACCGTGCTGACGGATATCCTGCTCCGCGCGCCTGCGCCCTATCCCGGAGATTTCAGCCGGCTTCCCATCCCCCTTCGCGTGGTGACCACGGACCTGCTGACCGGCGGCAAGGTTCTTTTCGGGGGCGGATCCCTGGTCGACGCCCTGCGCGGGTCCCTGGCCATTCCGCTTCTGTTCACGCCCCTGGATACGGACCTCGGCCTGCTCGTCGACGGGGGACTCGTCGACAACCTCCCCGTCCGCGAGACCCGGTCGCTCGGCGTGGACCGCGTCATCGCGGTGGACACGTCGTCCAAACTGCGTTCGCGGGAGAACCTGTCCGCGCCCTGGGAGGTCGCCGATCAGGTCACGACCATCATGGAGCAGGATGCGATCGCGGCCGCGAAGCGGGAGGCCGACCTGGTCATCGAACCCGTTCTGGAGGGGATGGCCAACACCGATTTCTCGTCCATCGAAGAGGCCGTGGCCGCGGGAGAGAAGGCCGCGGAAGCGGCGGTTCCGGTCATCGATTCCCTGCTGTCCGCGTTCAAGCCGCCGGACGCGGAAACCTGGGTCCGGATCGCGGAATGCCTTTTCACCGGCCTGAACCGGGTTTCGCTTCACGCGGACGCGCCTTTTTTCATCGCGCCCGAACCCGGTCCGGCCCGGATTTCCGACCTGGTCCTGGCCGGGCGCGGCCTGTATCAGAGCGGGTGTTTCCGGTCCGTGTCCATGGCCGTCGACACCGCCGCCGGGGTCCTGTTTTTCGACGTCGTCGAGAACCCGGTCATCGACAGCGTCCGCTTCGAGGGCAACACCGCTTTCACCGATTCCGCGCTTTTCTCCGTCCTTTCGACCGTTCCGGGCGAGGTCTTCAACCACCGGAAGGGCAGGGCGGACATCCGGGCGATCCGGTCGCTGTATCTCGAAGGCGGATATTCGCTCGCGGCCGTCGACACCGCAGAGATCCGCGGGAACACGCTGGTGTTCCGCATCGACGAGGGCCGCATCGCCGGCATACGCTTCATCGGAAACGAACGCACGCGCTCCTTCATTCTGCGTCGGGAACTGCCGTTCCGGGCCGGCGACCTGTTCCGGGCCGCGGATTTTGAGCAGGGGCTGGACAACATCTACAGCACCGGATATTTCGAGAATATCCGGTTCGACCTGGAATCGAAATCGGGGCGGCGCGTCCTGAACCTGCGGTTGAAGGAGCAGGGATTTTCCCTGCTGCGCGCGGGTCTCCGGTACGACCTGGAGCGCAGGACACAGTGCCTGCTGGAGGGCGCGGAGGAAAACCTGTTCGGGGTCGGCGCGGTCGCGTCCCTGGCCGGACAGCTGGGCCCCGTGGACCGGGCCGTGCGCGCGGCGTTCCGGGCCGACCGCATTTTCCAGACGCTGTTCACCGGCAAGGCCGCGTTTTCAGCCTCCCGGCAGGATTTCAACTATTACTCGGGTTTCGTCCGCACGGGGAAATACCGGCTCGGCGCGGTGCAGACGTCGTTTTCCATCGGACAGCAGATGAAGCGTTTCGGGACCCTTTCGGTCGAATTGCGGGACGAGCGTCTGGCCGTGCGTCCGCTTTCAGGATCCGGAGCGCCGCGGGAATCCGAAACCCTCCGGAACATCGTCCTGCGGTCCGAGGTGGACACGCGCGACCGGCTTCCGTTTCCGAACACGGGCAAGTACCACGTGCTGGAATACGAAACATCGGCCTCCTTTCTCGGAAGCGACGCGCCCTACACCCGGATGTTTTCGTCGATGGAGACGTACATCCCGGTCGAGCACCGCATCGTGCTGCACCCCCGAATCCGCTGGGGCACCGCCGATCTGACCACGCCTTTCGCAAAGCAGTACCGGTTCGGCGGAATGGAATCGTTCTGGGGGCTCCCGGAGGAGGCCATGGCCGGCCGGCTGTTTTTCATTCTGTCCGGGGAGGCGCGATGGCGGGCGCCCTGGTTCCGGTGGGCGGAGAGTCATCTCTCCTTCCGATACGACCTGGGCGGCGCGTGGCCCAGATATATGGACGTCAAGGCCGAGGATTTCCGGCAGGGAATGGGA
>CAZNXX010000217.1:0-4580 GCA_964577095.1 uncultured bacterium
CGGATCACCTTCTCCCCGTCCCACACGGACCACCAGTCCGTCATGACCAGCCATTTGAACCCGAGCTGTTTCCTGAGCAGGTCGTTGATCACAGCTTCGCTCTGACCCGTCCACTCGCCGTTCACCAGGTTGTACGAGGTCATGACCGCCATGGCGCCCGCCCGGATGCCCGCTTCGAAGGCCCGGCTGTACAGTTCCCGGATGGTCCGCTCGTCCACGACCGAGTTGCTCCTGCGGCGGTAAAAATCCGTGTTGTTCGCCAGAAAATGTTTGAGCGTGGCCGGGGTCCCGGTGGACTGCAGACCCGTGACGTAATGCGCGATCATCCTCCCGGCGAGAAAGGGGTCCTCTCCGAAGTATTCGAAATTGCGCCCGCACTGGGACACGCGGTAGAGGTTGAGGCCCGGACCGAGGAGAACGGACACGCCCCCGGCCCTGCACTCCTCGCCCACGGCTTCGGCGTATTGCCCGCAGAGATCCGCGTTCCAGGTCGCGGCCAGGAGCAGGGGGCACGGAAAGGCCGTGGATTTCTCCATAACAGGCGCTCCGAGATCCTGGTTGCGGAAGGAATCACGGATATGCACGCCCGCGGTCGCGTCCGCCATGTACAGGTCCGGAAAACCGAAACGCTCCAGCCCCTTGATGAAGAAGCTGTTGTGTCCGCCGATCAGGCTGAGTTTCTCATCCAGGGTCAGCTGACGGACAACGGCATCCGCCCTTGCGGATGCGGCCTCGAATGAAACGGGTGGCGTATACGAAGGATTCTGGCTCATCAGCACTCCGGAACAAAGCGTCAATACGAAAATCATTCGAAGGCTTCGGTTTTTCATGGTTTCTCCCGGTTTGTGAAAGGACCCATTAAAAATAGCCAAACTCCGGGCCTGAACCAAGTATCAAATTGTCACGGTTTGCGGAGCAACGGATTCCCGCGCCCGTCGAAGCGTCTGCTGACCGACGCCCGCAGGCACGGGATCAGGCAGGCAGATGAAATTTACGCTTTTTCCGCGGCCAGTTCAAGAACCCGGAGAATGTGACCTGACACTTCCTCCTCGGTCACGGCCCTGGGATGCAGTTCGCCGACATCTACGGGGCTCCAGCCGCCCCCTGCCAGCTTCCGGCTCACCTGAACGCGGATGACGTTTTCGGAGAGGGGGACTGAAAACACCACGGCCGGGCAGTGTTCCGGATCCGCGGCATCGGCCTCACAGCCCGGCGGAACAATGGTCAGCCTGATTTCCGCGTTCCGGACCGAGCCGTCCGGAAGCGCCATTTCCTTTCTCTCGGAGATCCCGGAGTCGAAGCCCGCCTTCCGGATCAGCTCCATGACATGCTCCATGACGGGCCGTATGACTTTTTTCGAGAGGTCCGTAAACCCTTCGAGAAACGCCCGGTGTTCGGCCCGGCCGTCGTCCCCTGTCATTCCCGTGCCGGGCAAAACCGATCCGCCGGATTCTTTCAGCGTCTGCTTCTTTAAAAATCCTTTCATGCGCCCTCCCTTGAATGGATCCCGCCGGACCTTTCCGCGGTATCCGGTTCAACGGCCTGTCTTCGGCCCGGAATCCGCAGTCGAGGTGTTGATCCCGAACGCGAAACGCCATCCGGTCAGGCCCGAGACCTGATACCGGACGCGCCTGTGGAATCCGTTGAACGTGTATTCAACTTCTCCGGAATCGGTTGCGAGCATTTTCTCCACCGCGGTCCTCATGCTCGGCGAATCCTTTGAAAGCGGGTTGTCAAAAACCAGTTCCTGTTTCAGGTGCACGGCCGTCATGCCGTCCGGCGCCAGCGCATAGAAGAAACACCCATCGGGAAGAGAGAGCGAAGCGGATAGCCGGCCCGCCAGCTTATCCAGAAAAATCGACGCGCCCAGGCACCCGACGACACGGCCCCCGGCGCCCCGTACCGGCAGAACCACGACCGCTGATTTCCGGCCCGTCGAACGGCTCACGACCAGGTCCCCGACCGCGGGACGGCCTGTCATGACCAGGGGAAAGTAGGGCCGGTCCGACAGAGTCCGGCCGACGAGCCCCTGCCCCACCGTGTAATATCGGCCGTCCGGAAGCGCGAACCAGTATACACCGGAATCTTTCATGGATGCCTGGAACCGGCCGACGATTTCCTTCATCCTGCTCCAATCCGCGCTTTGTACCTCAGGAAGGCCGGCAAGACTGCCGATGATCCTTTCCTGCTCGAGAATGGACTCTTCAACAACCGTCATGGTCGATACAAGAACCGTGTTCGCGAAAACCGGAAACCCCTGTGCGACAGCGGGGTCCGCGACTCCCGCGTCCCTGCCGGGTCCGCGTCCGCAGCCGGCCGAAGCGAGCAGCACCAGTGACAGAAAAGCCGTTGTCGCAACCAGCCGCTGGATCCGCCTGGTCCGTCGAAATATTTTCATGGTTGCCTCCGAAGAGTGTGTGCCCGTGTGACCGACCGTCCTCCGGCCGACCAGCGGGTCCGGTTAATCCTCTGTCGCGCCTTCCGCCGCGGTGACGACCAGCCGCCATTCGGCGCCATGCAGGGAAATGGTGCGCCAGACCGCCCTCAGGCTCCGGGAATCCTCTCCGGCTCCGCGGCTGGACAGGAATGTGGCATCGCCCGTTTCAGCCGCGGATAACTTGCGGGCGAGTTCGGATCTGCCGGAAGAGAATTGTTCCGTCTCATCCGTGAGGAGGTTGAGTCCTGTTTCCGACGCGTCCCTGCTGTAAACCATTCGGCCGTCGGTCTGCATGAGGAAGACCTCCACCGGCAGGTTCGAGACGACCGGTCCGATGACGCCGGCCAGGATATATTCAGGAGCGAAAAGTGCGAACACGGACCCCGTGAAAACCCCGTTTTTCGAGAACACGGGCTGATGAATCACCGCCGCCTCCGGTCCCTCCACGGAGCGGAACACGCCGCTCATCACGGGCCGGCGTGTCCCCAGAAGCCTGATCATGTGCGCCTGACCGCTGATGTCCTCTCCTTCGGATGCCTGGTGCGCCTGCGGCTCGATCGCGAGGAGGATGCCCCGCTCGCCGGCCGTGCCGCAGTCAATGACCGTCGGATGGCGGCTGTAAAACCCCTTCAATGTTCGACGCGCCGCATCTGATCTCAGATGCAAGCCTGAAAGCGATTCCGCAGCCTCTTTCAGATCCCGATCCAGGCTGTTCAATCCGTCGACGATTTCTTCCGCAAGCCGGTCCAGAATTTCGACGAGTCCTTCCCTCGATACCGCCCGGTTTGCCGTTCCGACGGCAGGCACGACGCGTTCTCCCGAAGCGATTTCCGATTCCAGCGACCGAACTCGCTCCAGTATGTCACGGGGAATCAGGTCCCGGTTCATCTCGCTGATGACGAAACCGACGCCCTTTTCCTTCAAGCCCAGGCTTCTCAGTCCACCCCCGAATTCCCCCTGGATGCAGGACCGAACAGCCTCGTACACCGCCGCGTCGATGTTTTTGGTCATGCTGGTCAGAACCAGGCCCGGCGCCTTGCCGCTCTCGTCTATGTCCACACCGATGACCAGTCGGTTCATTTCCCGCGCCGCCCTGAACACGCCCGAGCCCGTGGCGCCGGAGGCGTGAAAAATCACATCCGCCTCCTTCGCGTACAGGCGCATCGCGATTTCGTAGCCTTTCTCAGGATCGGTGAACGCGCTTCCCGTCAGGCCAGCGAATTCAGACAGCACCCGGACATCCGGCCGCACGGCCCCGGCGCCGGCAAGAAAGCCCGCCTGGAATTTCCGGATGATCGGACAATCCATTCCGCCGATAAAACCGATGCGGGCGGTGCGGCTCTTCAGGGCGGCCAGCGCGCCGACCAGAAAAGCGCCTTCCTCCTCCCTGAACATCAGCCCGGCCAGATTCCGGGGCGGTTCCTGGATCCGGCCTTCGCCGTCGGTCTTCGGCGCGTAATCGACGCATACGAAGCGCTTGTCCGGATGCAGGGCAGCCAGCCGGTTCAGCCGGTCCGAAAAGGCAAAACCGACTCCGATGATGACGTCGGTTTCTGAAGCCGCCTGCTCCAGTGCGCGGTTCAGTTCCAGATTCCGCTTGTGCTCGACAAAGACCGGCTGTACGCCGAATTCAGAGGCCGCCCTCTCGACCCCGGCGCAGGCAAGATCATTGAATCCGCCGTCGCCCCGGCCTGCGATATCGAAGACCAGTGAAACCGTGAGCGGATCCAAAACCGGTTGGATGGAATTCGGAGATCCGTGCGCTGTCTCCGCAGATGCAGATACCGCCAGTGCCGCCAGGAATAGGCGCATCATAATCGTTTTCTTCATGGATTCTCTCCTGGATCTCACCAGACAGTCATCAATCGGAGAACGTGTGCAGATTGTCACTCTCCGGAAGGCCGGCATTTCAGGTTAGAATGAATTAAACCCTTATCAGGCAATGTTTTATGCGGGAATAAGGCGTGCAAAAAAAGGACCAATCAATATTCGCAAGAAGTCAATAATGCCGGGATTGTTCTATCCCGGGGCCGCGGGTCGCACGATCGGCTTCGGTGTAGGTTTGAGACTGGCTTTTCTCGGGAACGATGGAGTTGCTATATTTTAGTGGACACGCAGTTAAGCCCTTCATAAATTACCAGCA
>CAZNXX010000218.1:0-4579 GCA_964577095.1 uncultured bacterium
GAATGCCGCTGGGACATCCTGTCCCTCGGCGAAGTCATGCTCCGCCTCGATCCCGGGGAGGGCCGCATCCACACCGCACGCTCGTTCCGCGTGTGGGAAGGCGGCGGGGAGTACAACGTGGCCCGCGGGCTCAGGCGCTGCTTCGGACTGCGCGCGGCCGTGGCGACCGCTTTCGCGGACAATCCCGTCGGCCGGCTTCTGGAGGATTTCATCCTGCAGGGCGGCGTGGACGCCTCGCTGATCCGCTGGATGCCGTTCGACGGCGTGGGCCGCAAGAACCGGAACGGATTGAATTTCACGGAAAAGGGTTTCGGCGTGCGGGGCGCTCTGGGCTGTTCGGACCGGGGCCACACGGCCGCGTCCCAGCTCAAGAAGGGGGATTTCGACTGGAACCGGATTTTCGGGGAATGGGGCGTGCGCTGGCTTCATACCGGCGGCATATTCGCTGGGCTCTCGGAAACCACGGCCGGACTGGTCGAGGAGGCCATGGAATCGGCCCGCAGGCACGGCACCATCGTCTCGTGCGACCTGAACTACCGGGCGTCTCTGTGGAAGGACGTGGGAGGCCCGGACAAGGCGCGGGAAGTCAACAAGCGGCTGGCCGGGCTTGTGGACGTGATGATCGGGAACGAGGAGGATTTCACAGCCTGTCTGGGCCTGGACGTAGAGGGCGTGGATGAGAACCTGACGGCGCTGGACCCCGCCAATTTTAAAAAGATGATCGGGAAAGCGCTGAAGGAATACCCGAATTTCAAGGCAGTGGCCACCACCCTGCGCGCAGTCAGGACCGCGACGGTCAATGACTGGGGCGCCGTGGCCTGGGTGGACGGCGCCTTTCACGAATCCGTCCGGCGTCCCGGACTGGAGATTTACGACCGGGTCGGGGGCGGCGACAGCTTCGCGTCCGGGTTCATCTACGGACTGATGGAACTGAAGGACGGGAAAAGGGCGGTGGAATACGGGGCCGCGCACGGCGCCCTGGCCATGACCACGCCCGGCGACACGTCCATGGCGACGCTGAATGAAGTGGAAAAGGTTGCGGCAGGGGGAAGTGTAAGGGTGGTGAGGTGATCGACATCATCAGAGACCATTCGATGAAATGATACTTGAAAAAAACCTTGTTCATGTCATCCCCGCGAAAGCGGGGATCCATTTTAATATCCGGACAATACGGGTAGCCTGACCCACCTGATACCGTTCTTTTCTTTCCTAACCTTTCTATTCGTTTGACGGAAACTGTCCGAACAAAAACTCCGAAAAAACCCGATCGTCATATTTTATTTCCTTTAGCAGAGGAACAAAGTGCTGGATCCCCGCTTTCGCGGGGATGACATCGGTTCTGGTTATTGCACTATCTTCAATCGTTCATACGCTGACGCGCACCTGCGGCCTGAGATCATATTTTCTCCCGAAGCGCCTTCACCGCCCCAACGATCCCCATCACCCAACCGATCGGGTAAGGAACAAGCGTCAGCGCCCACCACATCGATCGCCCCGTGCTTCCTCCCACCCCTCCCATCGCGCTGAGTCCGAACATAACGGCGACGCCGAGGACGATAAACCCGAACGCCCATACCAGCATTTTCCGGTCACGGCTTTTCCCGAGCACGGCTCCGAGGAGCGCCAGCGCGGCGCCGACCAGGATAACGACTGAACCCTCGAGCGGATCGATGGCGCCGATCGCCATGGCGGCCAGCCCGACCCACAGCAGGACGCGGTTCATTCCCGGTCTGTTCTTCATGATCCCTCCATCTGGGGTGCGTCGGCAGGACGCCGCTTTTACTCGACCCCGGGGTGGTTCGGATACGAATTCTTTTTCTTTAAACTTCGAACTATGAACCATGAACTATGAACTGTTTATTCCCTCTTTTCGAACACAAACCTCAGTGCCCCGCCGATGTGAGCGCGCCAGGAGCCCCAGGAGTGGCCTTCATGAAATTCCGCGGTCCGGACCCGTGCCCCGCGTTCGGACAAAAGCGCGGCAACCGTCCGGTTGAGTTCCGGTATCTCGGGTTCGTATGTCCCCCAATCCAGGGAAACCCTGCCCGCAACAGAGCCAGCCTTCCGGACCCTGTCCACCATCGCCGCGCCGTCCACCCAGAACGCGCCGGATTGGGACACGCACAAGCCGAATACGTCCGGATGGGACAGATACGTATCCAGCGCGGTCAATCCTCCCAGCGAGGCCCCGAGTATGGCGCGTCCTCCGGGTTGCCGGACGGTCGGGTACCGGGCTTCGATCCACGGCACCAGTTCCAGGCTGAGCATCCGCTCGTAATCCGGATTCGCCCAATATTCCTGGTTCCGATCGAGGGGATTCACGAATACTGCGATAACCCGCGGAATGGCGCCTGAATGGATCAGGTTGTCCAGAATGTTCCGCATCGAACCGAGCGTGATATATTCTCCACCGTCGGTTACGAGCAGAAGCGGGAATACGCTGCGGGCCTGATCCGGAAAACCCGGCGGGAGATAGACAAACACAGGCCGTTCGTTCCCGAGGGAGAGGCTCCTGAAAACGAGCGAATCCAGGGACCCATGCGGGATCAAGGGATTGCGGGCGATTTCCGGGGGAGAGGCATAATCGGGCATGGCGATTTCGGAATTGGGTCCGAATCCGCCGGTGCAGGTGTTCGGATTCAGTGGATCGAGTATCCAGTCCTTGCCGTCCACGCGGAATTTGTAGTCGAGCCTGGCGTCCGGTTCGAACCGTTCCGGCCGGACGAACAGCCCGGCGCCCGGAATGGGGCGTAGGGTGTCCCGCACCGGGTGCCACCGGTTGAAATCCCCGGACAGGACAACGGATTTCGCCGAATCGCTCCGAAAGACGAACCAGGCCGTGTCGCCGCGGACAATCGGGAAGGACACGTTGGATCCGGGCCGGAACAGGCTGTCCGCCGCGGCCCTGCGGTCTTTCTCTGGAAGCGTTTCCAACCGGCGGATCGGATGATCCGATTCCTGGCTGAAAAGGAGTCCTGCCAGCCAGAAATAAACGAGGATCAGGATGCGAACAACGGGATTAATCGCGGATCGAAAAGTGCCGGAGGGACGAATGAAATTCAATTTCGGAAACATAAGGCCTCATCCGCATGTGATCATCATACGCCTCAGTATCGGACGTCTATCGTTTTCACTTCCCCTGCCTTGAGCGTCAGATTCCCCGAATAAGCCGGTTTCCCGGAAACATCCGGTTGAAATCGAATCTCCGTTTCCGCCGCGGACAAGGACGGATTGTACACGAAAATCATGCCGCGCTTGCCGGATCGGAGCGCAGTGGCCCAGAGTCCGGTGCCGGAGAGGTTCAGCACGCGCCTGCCGCCCAGGGACTCGAGCAATGATCCGGTCATGCGGATCCGGGCCTGTTCCGCGTCTCCCCCGTCATCCTCCCAGACAGCCCCCAGGAAAATGATCTCCCCTTTCCCTGCCGTCTTTTTGCGCCAGGCGACGGTTTTACCGGACGGCGTCTCGGACGCGATCGCCTCGGCCTGCCGGGGCGCCGTTTTCGTCCCGTACAACGAGGCGGCACGGATACCGGAATCCTCCGCAAATCGGAAAACAGCGTCCTTTGTTTTCAAGGGTTGGACCGGAGACGCGCCGACGAAATCCGCCAGTTCCGTGCAGGGGTTGAACCGCTCGTCCATGGACGGCAGAACGGGCGTGACGAGAATCCGGCCCCCCTTTTTCATGAAATCGACAAGCCGGAGCTGGTTCGCGAGCGACATACTGGACGAGGAGACGACGACGAGCGGCTTCGAAACGTCCGACGTGAACGCGTCATCATTCAGCTCGATGAACGCGGGAGACCACCCCGCCCGCCACAGGGAGGGAAGCAGTCCGTCCTTCAGAAACGCACGGGCCTCATCGGCCGTGAGAACAGACCTGCCCTTCGCCCCCCACGCGAGCGCGTTCACCGGCTCGTTGAAATCGAATGCGATCAGACAGTCCGCCTCACGATCCGCGTCGGCGATCCAGGCATTCTTGCGCAGGAAGGCATGGACTTCCTTGAGTGCCGCAACGGCCGGACCGGGTTTTCCGTTGACGTCCAGAGCCGCGGAAACGGACTCCGTCTTCCCCGGCGCCAACTCCCCGGGAAGGGAAACGTCCGCGAAACGAGAGTGGGCCAGGCCTTTGATCCCGGCCGCGGCAGCCGTGAGGTTCAGACTCCGCAGTCTGTCGGGGTTCTCGTAACAGGCCGGCATCCCGAAAACGACCGCAGGCGCGCCCATGAGGCGCGGGATTTCAAGGGATACGAAAGTTTCCGCAAGAAGCCTGAAGCCGCCTTTTTCCGCGGACTCCCTTTCTGTTTCAGCCCCATCAAGGAGATTCGAATGATCCACTCCCGGAAGCAGGGACTTCAGCCCCATCCGGTCCGCCGCATTGGACAGAAGCCCTGCCGATCCGAGTCCGCCGGAGATGCAGGTCAGAGGCACTTCGATCCCTGCCGCGCGAAGCGACTTGGAAAGGGTCTGCAGGTATTCAGTGCCGTTCTCGAGCGTGTACTGAATGTAATCCCTGCGCCTGCGGCGCTCGAATTCGTCCGATCCGCCGTCCGGATCGGGCGGCCTCACCTGCTGGAAGG
>CAZNXX010000219.1:0-4555 GCA_964577095.1 uncultured bacterium
TCCAGGACGCCGCCGTCCTTGACGCCCGCCGGCGTTCCCTTCAGCACGACGGGAACCGAGAGACGGACCTTTTCGGTCAGCGAGATGCCCATCAGGTCGACATGCACCAGCGCGTCCGAGACGGGATCGCGCTGAATGCCGCGGATGATGGATTTCCGGACCGTGCCGTCCGGGAAAACCACGTCCATGATGTTGGCTTCGCGGTGCAGGACGGCCGTGAACTCCCGTGCGTCCACGGACAGCGGGACGGTGGTCTCATTGCGCGCGTAGAACACGGCGGGCACACGGCCCGCGTGTCTCAGCGTCTTTGCGATCTGGTGACCCGTCTTCTCGCGGGCCGCCACGTGCAGTTGAACTTCCGGCATATCGAATTCCCCTGTTGGTTTCTATGTGGGGTCAAACAGCGTACTGATTGATTCCTCATTGTGAATCCGCTTGATCGCCTCCCCGAAGAGCGCGCCCGCGGAGAGCACCCGGATTTTCCCGTCGAGCTTTTCGGGCGGGATATACAGCGTGTCCGAGACGACCACGGCCGACATCGGCGAGTCCTCGATGGCCTGCGGCGAACGGCCCGACAGGATCGCGTGCGTGCAGGCCGCGAGCACGCGCCGGGCCCCGGATTCCTTGACCAGGGCGGCGGCCGCGCAGAGCGTTCCCGCCGTGTCGATCATGTCGTCGAACAGAACCACGTCCCTTCCGTCCACGCTCCCGATCAGCGTGACGGATTCGACTGCGTTGGGTCCGGTGCGCTTCTTGTCGACGATGGCGATGTCCGTGCCCAGCCGGTTGGCATAGGCGCGCGCCCGCTTCACGCTCCCGACGTCCGGGCAAACCACCACCGGATTCTCGAGCGCCTGGGACTTGATGAAGTCCACGAAGATCGCCGACGAATACAGGTGATCGAACGGAATGTCGAAGAACCCCTGTATCGAAGGCGAATGCAGGTCCATGGTCAGGACGCGGTCCGTGCCCGCCGTGGACAGCATGTTCGCAACGAGCTTGGCTGACAGCGCCACCCGGGGCTGATCCTTGCGGTCCTGACGGGCATAGCCGAAATACGGGATGACGGCCGTGATCCGCTTGGCCGACGCGCGGCTGGCCGCGTCGATCATCAGCAGCAGTTCCATCAGGTTGTCGCTCGGCGCGCACGTCGGCTGGACGATGAATACGTCGGTGCCCCTGATGTTCTCGTTGTATTTGACCGCGATCTCGCCGTCGCTGAAACGGCTGATTTCAGCGTCTCCCAGCGAGAGGTTCAGATAGGCCGCGATTTTCTCCGCCAACGGCCGGTTGGCGTTGCACGTGAACAGCTTCATGCGTCACTCACTCAATGATGTCGCGACCGTCCCCCGCTCCGGCGGAGGATCCGTTTGGCTGGGGCGGAAGGATTCGAACCCTCGGATGCGGGGACCAAAACCCCGTGCCTTTCCACTTGGCGACGCCCCAGAGTGATGCTCGCGGGAGGCGGCCTCCGTCGGAAAACCGGAAAATGCGATGCGTCGGGATTGAATTCAGTTGGACCCGGGAGCCGAATTCCGGCCGACTTCTTCCCAGTACTTGTCCAGGACGACCTTTTCAAGCCGGGTGCGGAATTCGCTCGTAATGGGGTGGGCGATGTCTCGGAACGAGCCGTCTCTCTGCTTCCGGCTGGGCATGGCGATGAAGTAGCGGCCGATATGTTCGATGATCTTCAACCCCCTCACCACAAAGAGGTCGTCGATCACGATATTGGCGAAAGCCTTGAGCTTTTCGTCGTCCATCAGGGATACGGAGACTTCGGTGATTTCCATGCGTTCACTCCTTCCGTTTGGCCTTTTCGTGTCCCCGGAATTTCCCTTCGGAAATCCAAGATGCGCGATCCAAGGAGCGAACCGGTTCACACAGAAATGTCTTCACCCGTTTGTCAATGGAAAAGAACGCACGGGCCGCTTCCGCCTGTTCCTGCCGATGGAACAGACCCAATACGGACGACCCGCTTCCCGACATGCTGGCATAAAAGGCATCCCACTTGTACAAGTTTTCCTTGAACAGTTTCAGCAGGGGATGCCTTTGAAAAACCACGTCTTCGAGCTCGTTTTTCAGCGAAGCCCGGAGAGAGCGTAAATCCCGATTTTGAAAAAGCGAATCAAATATAGCCATTTTTAGTTCTGTTGTCAAGACGATTCTGGCTTGGCTGTAAGCCCAGGCTGTGGAAACGGATACATCCGGACAGATCAGGAGTATCCAGTAATCGGTTTCCATCTCCACAGGAGTCAGTATCTCGCCGCGGCCCTCGCCAATTGCAGTGCCGCCCTGTATGAAAAAAGGCACATCCGAACCGATCTCCTCCGCCATTTTTTCAAGCTGTTTGCAGGATAAGCCCTTTTCAAACATGATGTTGAGGGCGGTCAATGTGGAGGCGGCGTTGCTGCTCCCTCCGCCCAGGCCAGCACCGATTGGAATCCGCTTCTCCACATTGACTTCCAGGCCGCCCTCTAAGTGATGGTTTTTTTTAAATATATCGTAAGCTTTCCATATCAGATTATCCCTGTCCAAAGGAATCGGAATGCCTTCAGACCCAAGTCTTAATTCCGGGGAGAGGATTCTGGTGAAGCGGAGCGTATCATACAGGCTGATCGTCTGGAATAGGGTCAGGATGTCATGATACCCATCCATCCTCTTTTTTAAAAGATAAAGCCCGAGATTGATTTTTGCCGGGGATTTCAGGATCAGGGAATCCATCTGTGTCCTTTCGATCTCCTCTTATGAACTACAAATAGTATTCCAAATAGGATGAATTCACAGGAAAAATGAAATATCAAGGAGATACCGAGCGCGATATTCCTTATCATATGCGGCATGCTTGAATAATTGTCAGGAAAAGGTGACAGCGCCTGTATTGAAAATCAGACATGACTGATCCGAACCTGTCCGGTCCGCCTCTCGTCAGCGGTCGCCTGGAATCCGGTATCCGGACCCTCGGGAGCGCATTGTCTTAACAATGGACGGGTGCGCCGATCGCCTTTGATGAGGCTGACGCGGACACACGCTCGATCAGCGACATTGCGGCGCGGACACGCGACAGCCCGTCCTTGAAAAACATGCGGCCGGACGGGCTCCAATATACGAAGAAAAGGATTGCATTTTCAGGCGATATTCCATACATTTTTGTTTTGGTGATCATTAACGGACATTCATGTCTTCTGCCTATTTTATTTCGGACGCCCATCTGGGAATCGGAACCGCCGCGTTCCAGGACCGCCGGGAGAAGGATCTCGTCGATTTTCTGGACAAGGCCTGCCGGCCTGGAGACACCCTGTTCATTCTCGGCGACTTGTTCGATTTCTGGTTCGAGTACGCATCCGTCATCCCGTGCCGTTTCTTCCGCACATTGGTCGCGCTGGAGCGGTGCCGGGCGCGGAACGTGAAAATCCGCTATTTCACGGGGAATCACGATTTCTGGCTCGGGCCCTTCTTTCCGGAACGGTTGGGCGTCGAAATCCATCGGGAACCGCTGAAGACCCGGATCAGCGGCCGGACGTTCTGGATCGGTCACGGCGACGGGATCATGAAGCAGGACCGGGGATACCGCCTCCTGAAAAAGGTGTTGCGGAATCCCGCGGCAGTCGCCGCATACCGCTGCCTCCACCCGGACCTGGCCTTCGGCATCGCGTATTTCTTCTCCCGGCTGTCGCGCAACCATCCGGCTTTTCCGGACCGCGACCGGGATTATCTCGAATTCGCGGAAAGCCGGTTTGACGAGGGCGTCGACTGCGTCGTCATGGCCCATACGCACCGGCCCCTCCTGCACCGGAGGGGATCGCGCGTCTACCTCAACACCGGCGACTGGATCCGGCATTTCACCTACGGCCGGTTCCGGAACGGCCGCCTGTCCCTTGAAAAATGGTCGGTCGGCCGCGCAGACTGACCGGACCTCTGGAGAACCCATGAACCTGAAAAAAATTGCGGCCGGCATCCGGCGCGCGTTCTGGAAAGTCTTCGGCTTCTGGCCCGAGCGGAAGCGGTGGATGCTGATACCGATCCTGACCGTAGTCTCCTTCCTGTTCATCGCGGCCGTGCTGATCCTGATCTTCAGCCGCGGACTCCCCTCCCTGACCGTGCTCGAGCATTACGACCCGATGCTGGCGACCCGCATCTATTCGGCGGACGGCCGCGTGCTCAAGCAATTATACATGGAAAACCGGCAGGAAGTCCGGCTGGAGCAGGTGCCGGAGAACATGATCCAGGCCGTTCTTGCCACCGAGGACCGCCGGTTCTTCGAGCACTGGGGATTCGACCTGCGGCGGTTCTTCAAGGCCGTTTATGTGGACGTCACCACCCTGAGCAAAAAGCAGGGCGCCGGCACCATCACCGGACAGCTCGCGCGCCAGCTGTATCTCAGTCTGGAAAAAACCTGGGGCCGCAAGATCCGCGAGGCGCTCACCGCCATCCAGATCGAACGTACGTATTCGAAGCATGAAATTCTCGAGATGTATCTGAACCACATGTACTTCGAGAACAGGGCCTACGGCGTGCAGGCGGCCGCCCAGCGGTACTTCGGCAAGAACGTCGAGGA
>CAZNXX010000220.1:0-4535 GCA_964577095.1 uncultured bacterium
GGCGCTCAGCTTCTCCCCCGCTTTCACCGCGGATTTGCAGGAATACGCCTTCGCGATGCGCTCATACAGCGGCTCCCCGGATGCCGCCTCCTCACGGACCTGGGCGATCAATTCCGCGAGCAGAGACTTTTCGTCTCCGCCGCGCACCTCGACCGGAACGGATTCGATCACCACCGTGTTCTTTCCGAATTCCCGAATTCCGAAACCGATGCGCTGGAGCGCGGGCAGAATCTCGGTCAGGGCCAGATAATCGTCCGGCGCGAGCTCCAGGGTGGTCGGAAAAAGCAGCTGCTGCGAAAGTCCCCCGCGCTCGGCCATGGATTTCATCGCCTGCTCGTAGAGAATCCGCTCGTGGGCCACGTGCTGGTCGATGAGGATCAGCCCGCTCCGGATGCGGGACAGAATGTACCGGTTCTGGATCTGCCAGAATGCGGGCTCCTCGGTGCGGCCGGGTCTCTCCCCGGCGGGGGCGGGCGCCGGTGTCTGCGCCTGAACGGCCAGCGAGAGCTGCCCGTGGTCCGGCGGAGCCGACGGCCGCCGCCCGGTCTGTCCGGCGACACGGAGTCCGGTGACCAGGCGCAGTTCGGCCGCGGATTCGGGCGCCTTCAGCGCCTCATCCACCCAATGCCGGACCTGGTCATGCAGAAAACGGTCGTCCGCGAACCGGACCTCGATTTTCGTCGGATGAACGTTCGCATCGAACCGCGACGGGTCCATCTCCAGGAAAAGGATGAAGAAGGGGAACTCGTCGTGCGAGAGCCGCGTCCCGTAGGCGGAGGATACGGCATGCAGCAGGTTGCGGCTCTGGAAGAACCGGCAGTTGATGAAGAAAAACTGATCGTCCCGGGTCCGGCCTCCCATGCCGGGTTTGTGCGTGAAACCCTCGAGGCTGAGGCCGGGCGACTGGCCCCGCACCGGGACAAGGCGCGCCGCCTTCTCCTCCCCCAGGATGCGCCGCACCCGGTCGCTCAGGGTTTCACGCGCAGCGTCGAGTACCTTGTCCCCCTCGATGTACAGGGAGAACCCGGTCGCCGGGTGAGAGAGTGCCAGACGGCGCACGGCTGTCACCGCGTGGCGCAATTCGGCGGGCGGACTCTTCAGGAATTTCCTCCGTGCCGGGACAAAGGCGAAGAGATCCTTGACGATGACCGACGTTCCGGCCGGAGCTCCCGCCTTGAGAACATCCAGGATCTCGCCGTTTTCGAGCACGACCTGTGTAGCCTCCGGGTCCGATTCCCGTCGCGTGACGATTTCCATGCGCGAGACCGACCCGATGCTGGCCAGGGCCTCCCCGCGGAAACCCAGGGTCCGGATCCCGTCGAGATCCTCCGCCCTGGCGATTTTGCTGGTGGCGTGCCGCCGGGTGCAGGCCATGGCGTCCGCCTCGCTCATGCCTTCGCCGTCATCCGTGACCTGGATGCGCTCCAGGCCCCCGCCCTTGAGGACGATGGTCACGGACGAGGCGCCCGCGTCGAGCGCGTTCTCAACCAGTTCCTTGACCACCGAGGCCGGACGCTCCACGACTTCCCCTGCCGCGATGCGCTTCATGACCTGTTCGGGGAGGATGCGGATTTTATCGTTCATCGGACCTTTCATCGCGCTTCCGGGCAGACCCGCGGTCCTGATTCCGGACCGGACTTGGATCGGAGGCAGGAGCGGAAGCGGCCGCCAGAATGGCTTTCGCAAATCCGGAGTCTCGGATGCCGAGAATCCGGCAATTGGGCTTGCCAACGGAATCGCCGAGCGTTCGCCGGCCATCAAATACGATCAGCGGCAATGCGTGGCGTTCCGCGAGCGCCTGCATCTTGTTCCGTGTGTCATCGCCCGCTTCGCGGCAGAGTACGAGCAGCCGAATCCGGCTTCGGGCGGCATCGGTCTCGACCGCCTCGATACCGAACGCGCAGGCGCCGGAGCGCACCGCGAAGCCGATGAGGCCTTCCGCGGATTTGGGCCTGCGCTTCTTCAGATGTTGCGCGGCTTCCAGGTAGACGGCGGCCGGTTCCGGCCGCTTGAGGTGCCGGCTGATCAGGCCCGCTTCGCGCGATGCGGAAAGGCACCGGGCTTCAGCGCACAGGTAAGCCCCCCGGCCTTCCAGGTTCTGATCCGGATCGAACTGAATCGCTCCGGACGGTCTGCGCACGATTCGAAGCAGTGTCTTCTTGAAATCGTTTTTCCTGCAGACCACGCACTGGCGCACGGGGCCTTCTGTCCTGGGCCTTTCCATCAATCCAATATAAACAAGTCCTTGCAAAGAATCAAGCCGCTTTCCGCAAAGAAATGAGAGAGAATCCGCTTGCAATCCGGCGTGATTTTCGCGAAATTGACATCAGGCTGAAGCCTCCATCCGGAGGGTACGCCCCCCCGGGAAGCGCGGGGTTTATCGGATCCGTCCCGTCGCGCTCGCGTCATCCGCGCGATACTCCAAATGGCCCGGATTCCGCCTGAAACCGGACACTTCACGCTCTCTTCATCCTTCGGAGATCCGATTGGCTCAGAATGAATTCGAAAGACTGGTTGAAATCGTATCCGCCCTGCGCGGCCCGGACGGATGCCCCTGGGACCGGGAACAGACACACACGTCCATGAAACCGTATCTGCTGGAAGAGGCGTATGAGGTGCTCGATTCCATCGACCAACCGGACGTCGGAGGGCTGGCCGAGGAACTCGGCGATCTTCTCCTGCAGATCGTCTTTCACGCCCGCCTCGCCGAGGAAAAAGGCGGATTCACGATCACCGACGTGATCCGGGGCATCAACGAGAAACTCGTGCGGCGCCACCCGCATGTGTTCGCCGATGCGGACATCCGCACGGCGGAGGAGCAGACCCGTCATTGGGAGAAGATCAAGAAACAGGAAGGCAAATTCTCCGTTCTGGACGGCGTGCCCAGGACCGCGCCCGCTCTGCTTCGCGCCTACCGGGTCCAGCAGAAAGCCGCGACCGTCGGCTTCGACTGGAAATCCCCGGAACCCGTGCTCGGCAAGGTGAGGGAGGAACTGGACGAACTCGAGGCGGAAATGGGATCGGGGCGTCCGGACCGCGTCCACGAGGAATTCGGGGACTTTCTCTTCTCCATGGTCAACCTGTCCCGATTCCTGCGCCTCCACCCGGAAGAATGCCTGTCCGCGGCAGTGGATAAATTCACCGAACGGTTCAGGCGCATGGAGGCCGTCTTCCGGGAAAAGGGCATCCCCCTCGAAGGCCGTACGCTCGAGGAAATGGACGCGGTCTGGAACGAGGTGAAGCGGTCATGAACCCGCATTCAGCCCGGAGGGGACAGCCGTGAAAATCGGCCTGGCCCAATTGAATCCGACGGTCGGGGACATGGAAGGCAACCTGGCCCGGATCCGGGATGCCGCTGAGCGCGCGGCCGCGTCAGGCGCGCGGCTGGTTGTTTATTCGGAATTGTGCCTCACCGGTTATCCGCCGAGGGACATGCTGGAACGGGGCGCCTTTCTCGAAGCATCGGAAAATGCGCTGGCCGCCTGCCGTGGTCTGTCCCGAAACCTTCCGGATACCGGACTGCTCATCGGATCCGTCGGCCGTTCCCGCAAAAAGACGGGCAAGCCCCTCACCAATTCCGCTTTCCTGATCCGCAACGGTGACATCCTCTTCCGGCAGGATAAAACCCTGCTCCCCACGTACGATGTTTTCGACGAAAGCCGGTATTTCGAACCGGCCGCGGATACCGATGTCTTCCTCATGGACGGGGAGACGCTCGGCATCACGATATGCGAGGATGCCTGGTGCGACGCGGCCCTGCCCGGCGGCGTGCACTACCCGTTGGACCCGGTCCGGGGGCTGGCCGGGAAAGGCGCCACGATACTCATCAATCTGTCGGCATCCCCTTTCTACGTCGGCAAGGAAACCGCACGCTGGGAACTGGCACGCGGGCATGCGATGCGACACCGGCTTCCCTTCTATCTGGTCAATCAGGTCGGCGGCAACGACGAGCTGATCTTCGACGGCCGGAGCCTGGCCGTCTCACCGGACGGCCGGCTCGCCGCCGGACTGGCCGGTTTTACGGAAGATCTGGCTGTGGTGGATTCGTCTGACGCCGGCCGCCCGGATGATTTCGTTCCTCCGGATTCCATCCCCTCCATGCACGACGCCCTGATTCTCGGCATTCGCGATTACCTCGGCAAATGCGGCTTCCGGAAGGCGGTTCTCGGCCTGTCGGGCGGCATTGACTCCGCGCTGGTCTGCGCTCTGGCCGCCGAAGCGCTCGGGCCGGAGAATGTGCTCGGCGTCGCCATGCCGTCCGATTACTCCTCTCCGGACAGCGAGGAGGACGCGCGTCTGCTCGCGACCCGCCTCGGCGTGGCCTATCGGGTGATTCCCATATCCGGCCTGGTCCGCGCGTATCAGGACGCCCTTTCGGAACCGTTCCGCGGCACGCCGCCCGGCGCAGCCGAGGAGAACATTCAGGCGCGGATACGCGGAAATCTGCTCATGGCCTTCTCCAACAAGTTCGGGTATCTCACGCTGTCCACGGGCAACAAGAGCGAATTGTCCGTCGGATACTGCACCTTGTACGG
>CAZNXX010000221.1:0-4514 GCA_964577095.1 uncultured bacterium
ATCGACATGCCGAACATGACGTCCTTCTGGTTCCTCAACCCGCGCCAGATTTTCTACGGCGTCCGGGTCACCCTGAACCTTTAACGGAGAGCGTGCCTCATGAATGGACTGAATAAAAATCACGCGGCGCGCATCGCCGCATGGCCGGGTCTCGCGGTTCTTCTGCTGTCCGGCGTTCTCTACGGGCAGGGCGGGGAGATGAAGTGGATGCGCGTCGGATCGCTGCGGAGCAATTTCTCCGAACAGGCCGCGCAGGTCGAGAGCGCCATCGCCTCGGCGCCGACCATCTGTTACGGACTGGCCTGGCCGGCCGAATACGGCATGGCGCAGTCGTCTCTCGCCCAGAACGCCGTATGGCTGATGTGCCGGGACTTCTTCGACCCCGTCCGGCAGCGGACGTACCCGGCGAAAGCGGTCGGCACCGGGTACCGCGCGGTCACGGACTGGCCGAACCAGATGTTCCCGGTTTCGCACCGGCTCATCGCCCGGTTCCCGGCTCCCGTGGTCTCCGTGGACAACGAATCCGCGAGCGAGAATGAGACCTGGGACGTCGTGGACGAGATCGACGACGGCATGATCGCGGACCGGATGATCGTCACGAAGCTCCATTCTTCGATGGGCATCACAGTGACGAAAAAAATTCACGCGTTCACCCAGCAGAACCATGACAACTATTATGTCATCGAATACGTTTTCAAGAACACCGGCATCATCAACGCCCAGGGCGGGACCTACAGCCAGACGCTCCAGGACTGCTACTTCTTCATGAGCCACCGTTACGCCTTTTCCGGGGAATCCGTGACCGGGTACAACCAGGGGTGGGGCACCTGGGCCTCGACCTGGGGCCGGAACACGATCAGCGACGTGATGGGCACGGACCCGAATGCGGGGGACTATGAAGGCATACGGGCCGTGTTCGCCTGGTACGGGCCGCAGTCGACCCGGACCGTGTCGGACGACTGGGGATGCCCGAACGAGCAGGCCGACCCGGCGGACAACGTGCCGAACGAAATCCTGGCCGCGGCGAGGTACGCCGGCATCATGACCCTGCACGCGGACCGCAGCGCGTCCGACCCGTCGGACGATCCGTTTCAGCCCGTCACCACGGCCTACACGGGAAGCGACGACCCGGTGTACGCGGCCACGGTCACGCAGTACGACGAGACCATCATGCAGCGCAAGTACAATCTGGCGAAGGCCGGACACGCGGCCAAGAGCCACGCCGAGGAAGTCGGGGACGGATTCGCGGACACGTGGGGTTCGGACGGCGGCGGGTACGCCCCCTGCACGGCTTACGGCCCCTACACCCTGGCGCCCGGCGACAGCATCCGCATCGTCCAGGCCGAGGCCGTCGCCGGCCTGAGCCGGGCGAAAAACCGTGAAGTGGCCCGGAACTGGATCTTGTGGGACAAAGCGGCGGCCGACAAGCCGGCCCTGGTCCGTCCCGGCGGCCAGGCGACTACAGACCACGGCCTGTACAAGCGGGAATGGGTCTGGACCTGTAAGGATTCGCTGATGCAGTCGTTCCGCCGCGCCAAGGCGGCCTATGAGTCCGATTTCGGTTTTCCGAAGCCGCCGGACCCGCCCGAAACCTTCACGGTTTCCTCGGGCGGCGACCGCATCATGCTGACGTGGTCGGCGAACGCCGAGAGCGACCCGAATTTCGACGGTTACGAGATCTGGCGCGCCAAGGGCATCGTGGACCAGCCGAACGCGGTGTACGAGAAGATATGGGAATGTGACGCGGCCGGCGCGCCGACCCGGTACGATGACATGTCCGCCCAGCGCGGTGTCGATTATTACTATTATATCGTCAGCAAGGACGACGGATCGCGGAATGACGCGCATCCGGGAACGCCCCTGGTCAGCAGTAAATTCTACACGATGACGAACAAGCCGGCTTACCTGCGGCGGCCCGCCGGCTCCTTTCTTGTGGAGGTCCGGGTCGTTCCCAATCCGTATGTCATCAGCAAGCAGGCCCTGCAGTTCGGGATCGAGAGCGGCTACGATCGGATCGCCTTTTACGGCCTCCCGCCCAAGTGCAAAATCCACATTTACACGGAAAGGGGCGACCTGATCCAGTCCATTGACCACATGAACGGCACCGGCGATGAGCAATGGGAGTCTCTGACGTCGTCCCGGCAGGTCATCGTCAGCGGTATCTATGTCGTTTATTTCGAGGTCACGGAAGACACGTACGCGCTCGAAGACAAGTACGCCAGCTACGACATCTATGATTACGACAAGAAGCTGATGTTCTCGAAGGGCGATCTGATGTTCCACCAGGGGGACTTGATCTTCAAAAAAGGCGAATCCACCTACCGGAAATTCGCGGTCATTCGATAAAAGGAAGGACACCATGAGACAATCAAATCGGGTCCTATTCTCCGGCCTTCTCATCGGGCTTCTTGTCAGTCGAGCCGCGACGGCCGGAAACATCAAGCTGGCCCAGACCGGGTTTCAGTTCCTCACCGTCGTCTCTGACGCTCGGGCGGCCGGAATGGGAAACGCTGTGAACAGCATCCCGATGGAGTCAGGATCGCTGTTTTTCAACCCGGCCGGTCTGGCCGAGACGACCCACTGGTTCGAGGCCAGCGCGAGCAACAATCAGTGGATCGCCGGCATCCGTCACATGACGGCCAGCATGGCATTCCGTCCCAGGAAAGGACGATACGGAACGATCGGTTTTTCGGCCCAGAGCGTCGATTACGGCGACAAGTTCATGGGCACGGTCATCGTTTCCGAAAGCGAGAATGATCAGGGATATATCGATACGGGGGACATCGAACCCACGGCGCTCGCGATCGGGGTCGGGTATGCCAAGGCGTTGAACGACCGGTTCTCCGTGGGCGGTCAGGTCCGGTGGGTCCGGCAGGATTTCGGCGACATGATCGTGCCTGTCACCGACACGACGCGCGCCGAAGTCCGGTTCAGGGAAGTTCCCCTGGCGTTCGACTTCGGCACTCTTTTCAAGACGGGATTCAAGAGCCTGGCGTTCGGCATGTCGGTCCGTAACTTTTCGCGCGAAGTCAAATATATCCGCGAAAGTTTCGAGCTCCCGCTGGTCTTCACCCTCGGTATCCACGCGGATCTGATGGATTGGATCCCGGACGGGGGCGGCACGCAATCCGCCATCCTGTCCATCGACGCCAAGCACGACCGTTCGCATCCCGAGCAGCTGTGCGTGGGACTCGATTACCGGGCGATGAATATGCTCTCCTGCCGGATCGGGTACATGTCCCGCTCGAAGGTGTCGAAGGACGTCCACGTGGACGAGAATATGATGTCGTACGGCGTGGGCCTTTCCCTCGCCGGGGTGACGGTGGATTACGCGTACACGCCCTTCGGCGTTTTCGACAACGTCCAGATGGTGACGATACGGCTGTCGCGTTGAGTCTGAGATCCCTAACAATGGAGATTCCCATGAACCGGTTATCCTGGATTCGGGGCGCGCTCCCGGCTGCGGCCGGCTTTCTGCTCCTCCTGTCGGCCTGCGAATACAAGGCGCCTGCCTCGCCCTGGGAGCAGGCACGGAACGCCGATCGGATTCTTCCCGTGATCACCGCCGTGGAGCCCGAGGAGGCCGGAGCGGCGAGCGAAATCACCCTGATCGGAGACCATTTCGGGGAGACCGCCTCGCTCAACACCGTTTACTTCGACGGAACGCCGGCCGTGATCCGGAGCGCGTCCGTCAACCGCATCACCGTGCTCCGGCCGAACGTGATCGGCGACTCCGTCCGCATCAGCGTGGTCGTGGACGGCGCGGTCGGCATCGCCAGGCACGCGCCCTATAAAATGGCTCCGGTGGTCGAAACCTTCGGTTTTTTCGCGACAACCGACGCCTTTCTCGCTTGCGTTTCGGACGCGGACGGGAAGCTGACCGTGGCCATGGGCAACACCAGCTTCATCCGACTGAACCCGGACGGGACGCAGGATCTGGATTTCAACAAAACCAGCGCCAGCGCCCTGTGGACGGACCTGGCGATCGGCCCGGACGGATTCGCGTACGCGGCCCGTTCCAACAACAATATCTACCGGATGCTGCCCGACAGCGCGGCCGTGCAGACCTGGGCGAACCTGGCCAGCCGGAACGACCGGGTGAAATCCCTGGATTTCAGCGCGGACGGCACGATTTACGGCGGCGGCAAGAACAGCGACCTGATCATCCTCCGGTCGCCGGCGGACGCGGTCAAATCGGGCTTCTACGGAACCTGGGACATTTACTGCGTCCGGGTGTACGGCGGCCGGGTGTACGTGGCGGCGAAATTCACGGGTTCGGGTAGTGTCCCGGTTCCGGCCGGCGTCTGGCGGCACGCCATACAGGGCGACGGCACACTGGCCGCGGGCGAGCTGGTCTGCGACTGGGCCCAGGGTCCGGCTCCGGATGCCGTCATGGCCGCCCTGGCGCTGTCGGAGAACGGCGTTCTCTACATCGGCAACAACCATCCCGACCGGCCGCTGGTGACCTTCGACACGGCCACAGGCGGCTGGAACACGCTGTTCTACGGCATCAT
>CAZNXX010000222.1:0-4493 GCA_964577095.1 uncultured bacterium
TCAAGGCGCTGATCCGTCGCATCGATCTGGTCGACACATCGCCGAACACCATCCAGATTAAAGACATCGAAATCAACATGGAAACCCATGAGGTCATGAAAAACGGCAGGCCGGTGGACCTCACCTATACCCAGTTCAAGCTTCTATACCTGCTGGTCACGCACCGGGACACGATCTTTTCGCGGGAGGAGATTCTCGGGAAGGTGTGGGGCGAGAACGTCTACGTCACGGACAGAACCGTGGACGTCCATGTCAAACGCCTGAGAGAAAAACTCGGGGAGAAAACCAATCCCTCCCGGTACATCCAGACCATACACGGCATGGGATACCGTTTCGCCTGATCGAGAGCACCGAAAACTTCGGATGATATGAGACCGGCACCCTTTAAATCCTTCCATCACGCCATCGATGATCAAATTGCCGCATCTTTCGGCGATTGCCGGATCGGCGAGCCATCGGCGATGCAGCCGTGCATTGCCGGGGATATCAAGATCGCACTCCGGCGGGCCGTCAAGCGGCTTTTCGACCTGGCTTTCGCATCCGTTTTTCTGGCTGTCAGCCTGCCCGTTTTCGCGGTGATCGGAGTGCTGATCAAGTCGACTTCGCGGGGTCCTGTTTTTTTCCGCCAGGAACGGGTGGGAGTCCGGGGCAGAAAATTCCGGATATGGAAATTCAGGACCATGCGGGCCGACGACGGTGAAAAGGAGCATAAGGCCTATGTCGAATCCCTGCTGTCCGGATCTGAAGAATCGGCACAGACGGACCGGGTGGAGCGGTACGTGGAATACCTCAACCGCAGAATCACCCGAGTCGGCCGTTTTCTCCGCGCGAGCAGTCTGGACGAACTCCCGCAGATTTTCAACATCCTCACCGGCGAGATGAGCCTGGTCGGTCCCAGGCCTCATCCGACCTATGAGGTGGAATCCTATAAGAAATGGTACCACCGGCGGCTTCAGGTGAAACCGGGTCTCACCGGTTGGTCCAAGCTGAATCTCCGCTTCACGCCCGACAATTACGAAGAGGCCATTCTGCACGATCTCTGGTACGTGGACCATTGGAGTCTGCTTCTGGATTTCCGCATTCTGATAATGACCGTTCCGTTCGTCCTTTCCATGCAGGATGCCACTTGAGCAAGGGGGAAAATCACGGTTATGACGAGGTTCGCGGGTAAACGGGTTCTGGTCACTGGCGGGGCCGGATTCATTGGATCCAATCTGACGGACCGGCTGGTCGAAGAAGGCGCCCAGGTCACGGTTCTGGACGACCTTTTCACCGGCCGCCGGGAAAATATCCGGCAGTTGGACCGCATTCGTTTCGTCGAGGGTTCGGTGACCCGGTTCGACCTGGTCTCCCGCCTGGTCCAGGAGTCCGAGATCGTCTTCAACCTTGCCGTACGGAACATCATCGTCTCCACCCGCTCACCGCGTCTCGATTTTCTGGTCAACACAGGCGGCGTTTTCAACGTGCTGCTTGCGGCGAAGAAACACGGGATCGAGAAAATCGTCTATGCCTCCTCGGCGTCCGTTTACGGAAACGCCCGCTACATCCCGGTCAATGAGGACGACCGGCTGAGCATCATCAATCCCTACGCGGCGAGCAAGCTTTCCGGCGAAAATTTCTGTTCCTCCTTCTTCGAAACCTACGGCGTTCCGGTCGTCATTCTGCGCTATTCGAACGTTTACGGCCTCAATCAGTCTCCGACCAATCCCTATTGCGGCGTGGTCTCGAAATTCTTCGAGAAACTCATGAACGGCGTTCCGCCGCTCATCCACGGGGACGGCGAACAGACCCGCGATTTCACGTACGTCTCGGATGTCGTGGAGGCCACGTTGATGGCCGCGCTCAACCCCAAGGCCGTGGGCGATATTTTCAATGTGGGATCCGGCTCTGAAACGAGCGTCAACAAACTGGCCCGGACCATTCTGTCGATTTTCGGGTCCAGCCAAAAACCGGTCCACATCGACCGCCGCGACATCGACAATATCCGGCGCCGGGTCGTCAACATCGAGAAAATCCGCCGCATCATCCGGTGGACACCCCGTGTCAGCCTCAAAGAAGGGCTGACTCGGACCTACGAATGGCTCCGGAGCGTGGAGTCTTCCGGCGAAGCGATTTCTCCTGGAATTCCAGTGACGGCGGACTTCGAGGAACCGGACACGGAAGGCATGGAATGCCGGGGAGCCGCCGCGCCTTGAACGTGACGCACAGCGAAAAAAGCCGGCCGCAGGAGAAATCCGCATCGAAATCCGCCGCCGATCTGTTCCGCTGGGTCCGCGTTCTCCGGCGGAACGCGGGATTGTTCGTCGCCGTGTGGGCCGGTTTTGTGGCGGCCATCGCCGTTCTTTCCATGCGCGCCCCCCGCGAATACGAGGCTTCGGCCACACTCTCCATCCAGGAACAGCCCGGGTGGAACGAAAAGATATTCAATCTCGCCGCTGAAGCCCGGCAGCAATACTGGATCAAGAACCAGGTGACCATCCTCGAAAGTCGGACCCTCACCGCCGATGTCGTCAACCGTCTGGCGGCCTCGGATAACGCCGATTCCCTGGACATCCTGCGGCCGGCCCGTCCGGGCTGGATCAACGGCCTCAAGGCCGCGCTGTCCGGCGGCGGGTCGGGACCGAAGCCCGTCCCGGAAACCGCCGGTGCGGAGGATTGGATCGAGCGTTTTTACGCGTCTACACGCGTCTCGTACGGCAGGGATTCGGATATCCTCTACTTGAAAGGCCGGGCCGGCTCGGCCCGTGAAGCGGCGCTACTGGTCAATGTCTGGGTGGACGCCTACCGGGACTACAACCGCTCCGACAACCGGGGTGAAGTGATCCAGGTCAAGAATTTTCTGGAGATCAAGCTTCAGGAAATGGAAAAGGCGCTCGCCGAATCCGAGGAAAAGCTGAAGGCCTATCAGAAGCGCAGCAACGTGGTGTCCCTTCCCGAGGAGACGGCCCAGCTTGTCCAGCAGCTGGCCAGTTTCGAATCGCAGTACAATCAGGCCAAGACCGAGTCCGAGGCCTCGCAGAACCAGCTCGCTTTCCTCAAGGGACAGCTGGACGAAAGCCGGAAGCACATCGTGGAGAATATGACCCGGCAGTCCAATCCCGTTCTCGCCGAACTTCAGAAACAACTCGCCGAAACGGAAGCCCAGCGTGTGGCCTATGAAGCCCAGCTATCGGGCGCCGGATACGATCCGGCCGACGACCCCCGGATGGCCCAGATGGAGAACCGGATCCGCGGGCTCAAGAACCGTATCGAAGAGGAAACCCGTCGTCTGCTGAAGGCTGAAATCCCACCCGCGGATCCGCTCGCCTTTTCCGAAAATCTCATCAGCTCCATCCTGGAAATCCGGACCCAGCAGTCGTCCTGGACGGCCCGGATGTCGGCCCTCAAATCCATCGTCGACGACTATTCGGGAAGGCTGGACCGGCTTCCGGATAAGAGCCTCGAGCTGGCACGGCTCGAACGGGACGTTCAGCTCAACACGAAAATATACTCCATGCTCAAGGAAAAGTACGAGCAGGCGCGGATCGGAGAGAACGGGCAATCCGGTCTGATCCGGGTTCTGGACCGTGCCGTTCCGCCTTCCGCTCCGTTCCGTCCCAATGTCCGGCTGAATATCATCCTGGCGGTTCTGATGGGCACCCTTCTCGCGGCCGGAACGGTTTTCGTAAAGCAGGCCCTTTTCGGCGCGGTCGGATCGGCCGAAGATCTGGCTCCCCTGGGCGTTCCGGTGCTGGGGGCCGTGCCGGAACTTCGACCGGCCGGGCGCAAATCCGTTTCCCGCGGGGAGGGGGAGGCCAGGACACAGCGGGCGCGCGGCATCTACCCCTTTCTGGTCGGTTTCGGCAACGACGAACCGGAGCTTCGCGAAGTGTACCGGGCGGTCCGCACCTCTCTTTATTACACGATGCGCCAGAACCGCTGGAAAACCCTGCTCGTCACCAGTCCGGAGCCGTCGGACGGAAAGACCACCACAGCGGCGAATCTCGCCATCGCCTTCGCCGAAAACGGAATCCACACGCTGCTGGTAGATGCCGATCTCCGTAAACCGGCTCTCGACCTGCTCTTCATGGGATCCGAAATGAAAACGGGGCTGACCTCGGTCCTGAGTCAGAAAACGGGATGGGAATCACTGGTCCGGGAAACCACGCTGAAAAATCTTGATTTTCTCGCGGCCGGGCCGGCGGTGAAAAACGCCCCTGAAATACTCGGGTCATCCTCCATGAAACTGTTTCTCCGCGAAACCCAGAGGAAATACGGCATGGTGATCCTGGACAGCCCGCCCATGCTGCCGGTCACGGATGCGCTGGTTCTGTCACCCCTGACGGACGCCGTCCTGGTGGTCGTGCGGCTGGGCAAGTCGAGCCTGAAACAGCTTCAGGAAACCGTCGACCGGTTTCAGGGAGTCGGCGCCCGTGTCGCGGGAGCCGTGCTCACGGGCGCGGACCGGGGCGAACGCCGTTCATACCGGGACTATTACGGCGCATCCTGACCTT
>CAZNXX010000223.1:0-4491 GCA_964577095.1 uncultured bacterium
TCCGGGATTCCTCGGCGATGAATTTCATGATCTGGACGGCCAGATCGATGGCCTCGTTCGAGTTGTACGGGATGTCGAGATCAAAAAGAAGATCCGCGAATCCCATGACGCCCAGACCGATCTTGCGGGTGGATTTCGTCATTTTCTCGATCTGGGGGAGCGGGAACTTGTTCATGTCGATCACGTTGTCGAGGAAATGCACCGCCGTGCGGACGGTCCGGCGGAGTTTTTCGAAATCCACTTCCGCGACGCCGTCCGACTGCCGCGTCATGACGGCGAGGTTGATCGAGCCGAGGTTGCACGATTCGTAGGGGAGAAGCGGCTGTTCGCCGCACGGATTGGTCGATTCGATTTCGCCGAGCGGGGGGGTGGGATTGTCGCGGTTGATGCGGTCAATGAAGATGACGCCGGGTTCGCCGTTTTCCCAGGCATGTCGGATGATGCGGTCATACACGTCCCGGGCCCGGAGCGATCCGGCTTTCTGCCGGTCGTGCGGATTGACAAGGTCGTATTCCCCGTTGCTTTCGAGCGCTTTCCAGAACGTCTCGGTCAGGGCGACCGAGATGTTGAAGTTGTTCAGTTTGTCGTCATCCACCTTGGCCTCGATAAAATCCAGGATGTCGGGATGATCGACGCGGAGAATCGCCATGTTCGCGCCTCGGCGGGTGCCGCCCTGCTTGACCGTCTCGGTCGCCTCGTCAAAGACATGCATGAAGGAAATGGGCCCGGATGCGATGCCCTTGGTCGAACAGACGATGTCGTTTTTGGGGCGGATGCGGGAAAACGAAAATCCGGTGCCGCCGCCCGATTTGTGGATGAGGGCCGTGTTTTTCACGGCGTCGAAAATGGACTCCATGGAATCCTCGATCGGGAGGACGAAGCAGGCCGACAGCTGCTGCAGTTCGCGGCCCGCGTTCATCAGGGTCGGGGAGTTGGGCATGAATTCCAGGTTGGCCATCATCGCGTAAAAACGGTTTTCCGTCGCGGTCCAATCCGCCTCGGGATCGTAAATCTGGTCCGCGGAAGCGATGAAACGCGCCACACGGCGGAACATGTCTTCCGGCGTTTCCAGCACGTTGCCGTTTGCGTCCTTTTTCAGGTACCGTTTCCGGAGAACGGTGTGCGCATTTTCGGTCAGGGGAATCGAATCCGGTATGCGGAGCGGTTCTTCCATCGGTTCCGGCTCATTTAGTGATGCGTCATTCAGCGGGGAGAGGTCTTCGGTGATCCGGCGCAGATCGGCCGGTTCTTCCTGGGCTGATTTCTTTCCGTTCTCTTCTTTACCGAAAAGATCATCCTCCAGGAGGAAAGCGACATTCTTCCTCGTCTCCCGTGCAAATTGAGCCATGGTTGATTCTCTTTGATTTGGGTATTGCGGTTAGGGGAAATGCCGGATCGATGTTGAAATATACGATTCGAAGCGAGAAAGTCAAGAGAAAAGTGCAAATTTTCGCTATATCTAGTAAGAGAAAGCGTATATTTACTATCTATAGTGAAAAATTGCCTGAAGCGCGGAAAATAAAGCTTGACTGATAAATTCAATTTATTTAAATTGATTCAGTCTTCTTCAGGGCAAGGCGAAATTCCTGACCGGTGGTGAAAGCCCACGCGCGCGAAAAAACGGTATTTTTTCGCTCTGAACCAGTGGAACTCTGGTGCCGACGGTTAAAGTCCGGATGAAAGAGGATGGCGAGAGAAAGCGGTCCGACGCGAGCATCACGAGCCCTGAAAGTATACTTTTAGGGCTGTTTTTTATATGGATAATGAATATTTCATGAGACGTGTTCTTCGGCTCGCCAGACGCGGGATTGGAAAGGTACATCCGAATCCTGCCGTGGGATGCGTTCTGGTCAGGCGGGGAAAAATCATATCCGAGGGATTTCACGAAAAATACGGGGGTCCCCACGCCGAGGTCAATGCTCTGGCGAAAGCCGAGACCGGCCTTTTTCAGGACTGCACGCTGTACGTCAACCTCGAACCCTGCAGCCATTACGGCAAAACGCCGCCCTGTACGCAAGCCATCGTCCGTTCCGGCATCCGGAACGTTGTTGTCGGCTGCAAAGACCCGAATCCCCTGGTTAACGGACGCGGCATCCGGACATTGCGGCGTTCCGGGATTACCGTGACCGAGGGGGTTCTGGAGCCGGAATGCCGGAGTCTCAATGAATCCTTTTTTCATTTCATGGAACACGGCCGTCCCTTCGTCACATTGAAAGCGGCCCAGACATTGGACGGACGCGTGGCGACAGCCGGCGGCGAATCCCGCTGGATCAGCAACGCGGGTTCCAGGGAATGGGTTCACCGTCTGCGTTCGGAACAGGATGCCATTCTGGTCGGGGTCCGCACCGTCCTCAGGGACGACCCGGCACTGACGGTCCGGGACCGGTCGGGAAAGCGAAGGCCCGGTTTCGCGCCGCTCCGCATCGTCCTGGATCCCGACTTGAAGATTCCATTCAACAGCCGGCTGGTCCGCGCCGCGGATCCAGACCGGACCGTGGTGATTGCCGGGCCCGGAGCCCCTGCCGGCAGGCGTCTGCGCCTCCGGGAACTCGGCGTTCAGGTCTGGACTTTCAAAACCGGACCGGACGGCCGGTTCCGGTTCCGGTCCATTCTGAATCGATGCGCCGGCAAGGGCATACTTTCCATTCTCCTGGAAGGCGGCCCTGACACCTGGACTTCGGCCCTGTCCGCAGGATGCGCAGACAGATGGATCGGTTTTATCGCTCCCCGCCTCATGGGTAAAGGCACACCCGTGCTCGGCGACCTGGGCATCACCGGCCTGAATCAACTGATCCGGTTCGAGCGTTGCGCCTGGCGCAGGTCCGGAGAGGACATCCTGTTCATCGGAGAGCGGCCGTGTTCACCGGTCTTATCGAAGAAATAGGAACGGTCCGGAGGATTCTCCCCGGGAACGACAGCGTCCGCATCCGGATTCAGGCGCCGCGTCTCGCGCCGGAACTGAGGACGGGCGATTCCGTCGCGGTGAACGGCGTCTGCCTGACCGTGACGGAAAAACGGGGGGATGATTTCGAGGCCACCGCGGTTTCCCAGACACTGAAACAGTCCACGCTCGGACGCCTGCGCGCCGGAGAACGCGTGAATCTCGAGCGGGCGCTGGCGATCGGAGACAGGCTCGGCGGTCATCTCGTGCAGGGCCACGTGGACGGCATCGCTTCGGTTGTATCGATACGGCCGAAAGGCGACAGCCGGATGATCACGGTCCGCATTCCATCGGACCTGCTGCGCCAGGTGGCAGAGCGGGGCTCCGTCGCGTTGAACGGCGTCAGCCTCACCGTGGCCGCGCTGGAGCGGGACCGGATCACGGTATCGGTCATTCCGCACACATTCGAAAACACGACGCTGAAGGAACTGGCCCCGGGCGGTCGGGTGAATGTCGAGACGGACCTGTTCGCCAAATACGCGGAACGCCTTCTCTCGCGGCGTCGAATGGACATGGGAATCGGAGAATATGACATGGGGGCGGAGGAATGACGGCATCACCGGAATCCGGGTTCAGGAACAGTGAAGCCGTCGAAGCGGATCGGGAGAGAAGGCAGGACCCGGTCGCCGGGTCCGGAAGGAGTTCCATGAGCATCCCCTGCCCGGTTCCGGAGGCGATCGAACGCTTCCGGCGCGGCGAGATTCTGATCATCGTGGATGACGAGGACCGGGAGAACGAAGGTGATTTTGTCACAGCCGCTGACCTGATCACAGCCGAGAAGATCAATTTCATGGCGAAACACGGCCGTGGGCTGATCTGCGTTTCCCTGACCGCGGACCGTCTTGACCGGCTCGGACTGGACCCGATGGTGAACGAGAACACCAGCATACGCGGAACGGCCTTTACCGTCTCCGTGGACGCGGTACGGGGCACCACCACGGGAGTGTCCGCCCAGGACCGGGCCGAGACTGTCCGGGCGCTCATCGCGCCCGGAACAAAACCGGAAGATCTGGCCCGGCCCGGCCACATTTTTCCGCTTCGCGCCGCCGAGGGCGGCGTCCTCTCTCGCGCGGGGCACACCGAGGCGGTCGCGGACCTCGGACGCCTGGCCGGTCTGACCCCGGGCGGCGTGCTCTGCGAAATCATGGACGAAGACGGGTCCATGGCCCGCATGCCTTCGCTGGAGAAAACCGCGGAACGTTTCGGGCTCGCCGTCTGCACCATCCGGGATCTCATCGCCTACCGGTGTGTGCACGACCGGCTGGTCCGGCGCATCGTCACCACCCGGTTTCCGACGCGTTTCGGAGAATTCATCCTGCATCTCTACGAGAGCGATATCGACGACCATCACCATCTGGCGCTGGTCAAGGGTGAACCCGGGCCTGCGGATCCGGTTCTCGTCCGCGTCCATTCGGAATGCCTCACCGGAGACGTTTTCGGTTCGATGCGTTGTGATTGCGGCGACCAGCTCCAGCGCGCGCTCGCGGAAATCGCACGGGAGGGTCAGGGCGTTTTTCTCTACATGCGGCAGGAGGGCCGCGGCATCGGCC
>CAZNXX010000224.1:0-4440 GCA_964577095.1 uncultured bacterium
CGGAACCCGGAACCCGGAACCCGGAACTCGGAACTAGCTCTTAATCCCCCCCATCTTCTCCCTCAATTCCATGAGTTTTTTCACCTGCGCTTTCGGGATGGTTTTCACCCGCCCGAGGCCCATGGCCAGGTGCGTGATGGCTGCCGTGTGCTCCAGGGTTTCCATGCGGTGATAGGCGGTGAGCAGATCCGGCCCGAACGTCAGCGCGCCGTGGTTGGCCAGGAGCACGACGTCCGAGCGCTCGATCTGGGAGGCGATGGCTTCGGGAATCTCGTCGGTGGAGGGCGTCCCGTACGGGGCCACCTCAACGGCTCCCAGCGTCAGAACGGCTTCCGGGAGAATGTTCCGATCCAGCGGGATTCCGGCCACGGCGAAGGCCGTGGCATACGGCGGATGGCTGTGCACCACGGCGCCGATATCCGGCCTGCGGCGGTACACCTCCAGGTGCATCCGGATTTCGCTGGAGGGACGGTGCCGGTTCCGGCCCGGCGCCGGCCGGCCGTCGCGGTCCAGGCGCACCAGCATGGCCGGGGTCAGGAATCCCTTGCTGACGCCCGTGGCCGTGGCGAGGAATCCGCCTCCCTTCAGCCGGACGGATATGTTCCCGTCGTTGGAGGCGACCCAACCCTTGACCCACATCCGCCTTCCCACTTCGATGATCTCTTTTTCGGCCTTCAGGCCGTCTCTTGCGGGCACGCGAGGACTCCTTGTCTCATGATGGGAATCGGGCCTCGGGAGCGGTCCGGCCGTCTCCGGGAGGCTGAAGGGATCAGGGCGGGAACGTGACGCAGAACGCGGCGCCTTTGGCCTTCTCGACGGTGAACTTTCCCTTGAGCTGGTCCTCGACCAGAAGCGTGACCAGCCGCATTCCGAGCGTGTCGTCCCTCCCGGCGGCGTTGAATCCCCGGGGAAGGCCCACGCCGTTGTCCCGTACGGTCAGCACGGTTCTGCCGGAAGCGAGCCTGCGCATGCGGACCGTGATGGCCGGCTTTCCCGTGAAGGAGGGGGGAAACGCGTATTTCAGCGAATTCGAGACCAGTTCGTTGACCACGAGCCCGCAGGGAATGGCCTTGTTGATGGGCAGGGCGATGTTGCGGATGTGCACTTCGCAGCGGAACCGGTCGTCATGGGCGCCGTAGGAGCGCATGAGATCCTGAATCAGGGTTTTGGTGTATTCCGCGAAATCGGTCCGGTTGAAATCGCGCGTCTTGTAGAGCATCTCGTGGACCAGGCTCATGGCCCGGATGCGGGCCTGGCTCTCCTGCAGCGCCGAGGCCGTCGCCGGATCCTTGACGCGGCTGATCTGGAGACTGAGCAGGCTCGACACAACCTGCAGATTGTTTTTCACGCGGTGATTGACTTCCTTGAGCAGGAGCTCCTTCTCCTGCAGGGACGTCTTGAGCGACTCCTCGGTGCGGATGCGCGACCGGATCTCCTTCTGCAGGAGGAGGTTGTGCTCCTTCAGGGGATTGAAGAGCTGACGGTTGAGCACAGCGTAGCCCAGAATGAGGACGCCGATCATGTTGGTCAGGGGCATGACCACGGAAGGCCGGGCGAGAAACGCGCTCGTCAGGAAACCGATCCAGAGAAGACCCAAGGCCAGGGGCAGAAAATGCTCCTGGTTCCGCCGGCGGTCCCTGCGGAACAGGAGGAGCGCCCAGATCATGTAGAGAGAACCGATGCACGCTCCCGCGAATCCGAATACGGTCATTTCCCGCGAGAACGTGCCGGCGGGAGTGAGTTGCGGGGCGGACATGAGCCGTCCGCTCAGGGAAAGAACCAGCACGGCCGCGCTCAGCACGAGGCCGGCGGCCAGGGCCGCACGGGAGGCGCGGCTCCGGCGGTCCAGGAAACGCACGGTCACTTCCAGTGAGAGCACACACATCAGTCCGAGGGGCACGCTGGTGAGATTGAGCCAGAATCCGGTGTGCTGAAATAAGCCGGCTTCCGGAAACCGCGGGCCCAGAATCAGGGACAGACGGACCATGATGGCGCAGAGTATCCAGCCGAGCAGTGTTGTGTTGAACGCCGTGAAAACACGGCTGAGCGCGTGTCTCGGGCGGACGCCGAAGATGATGATGTTGAACGAGGCGGAAACGATGAAGGAAGCGAACAGCAGCAGCAGGTCGATGGTCAGCAGTGTCGGCATCAGGGATCCCCGGTTGGGAACGGCCATGTGAGGCGGTTCTGCGTAAAATTACGGAAAACCGCATTCAAAGTCAAACGGGAAAAAGCGGCCGCCGGTCGAAGAGCCGTTGGCTTTCGACCCTCGAATCACCAAAATGCGTTATCCGGATCCTTCACCTGAAAAACGGGCGTCCGGAATGACCCCGCACGCATTGAAGCTCCCCGCGAAGCGGGGGAATGCGCTCGCTGACAGATTCATCGCCGCGGACCTCGGCGCCGAGAACGGCCGCGTCGCGGCCGGCCGGCTGGACACGGACGGGGAACGGCTTGAAACGAGCCTGATCCGGTGCTTACCGACCGGGAGTCTGTTCGTGTTCGGACGGTTCCGGGGGGAGATCAACAGGTTGCACGAGGAAATACTGGATGGTTTTCGGCGCGGTAGTCCGGGGTGCCGGTTCCGACGTCTGGAGCGTGGATTACGATCCCGACCCCGGGGTCAACCCCGGGGTTGACCCCAGGGGCGGACGTCTTCATATTCCGTATTCAACAGCATTTCACCTTTTTCCCGTCCACGCACTCTGCGTCGCACCCGCATGTCGGCTCCGTCCCTTTGATCGCACCGGCAATGATCGCCGCGGCGCAGCCCACCCCGGCCCTCACTGAAATCGCCCCGGCCGGGCAGTTCCGGCTGCAGGCCCCGCATTCCATGCACGCGTCCCGGTCCGTGATGACGGACTTGCGGTTTTCCATGCGGAACACCGCGTGCGGGCAGACCTCGAGGCACATGCCGCATCCAGTGCAGCGGCCGGCGTCGAGCTTCAGGGTCGTGACGTTCTTCAGGTATTTCATTCCCATCCGGAATCTCCTCTCAGGCGATGAACCGCGGAACCACGCGGATCAGAATTCCCAGTACGGCGGATACGATCATGGCCGGAACCGCCACCCGCATCTCCCTGACCACGCCGGAAAGGGACGTGAAGGTCGTCGCTCCCGTGAAGTTCAGCGCGATGAAAGCCGTCAGAACCGGAAGGATCAGCAGGTGCGAGGCTGCGGTCCACACCGGGGGCCGGATCCAGAGCACCATGGCGCCCGCCCAGACCAGGCCGAGCAGCCATCCTTTCAGGCTGAAGGAGCGGAATGGGATCCACGGCAGGAGCACCTGGAACGCGAACGCGCCCGTGAACAGGGCCCCGAACCAGGCGGTCAATTCGCGGCCCAGGCCGGCGCCCCACGGCGAGCCCTCGATCCACCGGAACAAAATGGCCAGGCCGACGATGACCGGAGCCAGTTTCATGCCCGGGATGATCTCCATGGGGGTCAGGGCCAGCCGGTCCCTCATCGGAAAGCGGACCCGGCGCATCTCGTCCGTGGCGTTCATGCCGTTGTCCAGAAAGCGGGGGAGGTCCTTCGCCTGAACCGGTCCGTACACGACCTTGAAACCGGTGCGTTTACGCACCTCGTGCGCCGCGACGCCGGGCGCTCCGAGCTGGGGCAGAACGAGCGTTTTGTGCGTCACGACGGACGCGAGACCGGCCGATTCCACCCGGCGCATGAGTTCATCCGTGCCGAACGTGCCCTTTCCCGCGGCGCACCAGACATTGATGCCTTTGGTATCCAGAACGAGTATCCAGGCGCTTCTCCCCGTAAGCTCTCTGAGCAGGCGGCAGAAGGTCATGCGGTAATTGGCCGTGACGAGCACCGGAGAGGCGGGGTCGGCTTCGCCCAGCCTGTAGAGCCCGGGTTCCGCGCGGAAACGCATGCGGCCGATGCCCCAGCGGGCCGCCCAGATGCCGAGACGGTCGCGCCAGGGGAGCCCGCCGGACACCTGACGGACGGTCCGGTCCGCCGGCGTTCCGGGGGACCATCCGGGGAAGGAGCGGGGTTTTTCGGAAGCGGGACAACCGCAGGTTTTTTCAGTCATTTTTTGCACTCCAGACAGCAGGAAGAAGAGGTTTGAACCGAACCGACGGTTTCCAGGAAAGCCTTGGCCAGGATTTCCAGGCCGTCCAGGGCGGCGTCCCGTTTGGATTCCGGCACGCGCTCCAGAAGGCTGGCCGCGAAACTGTCCCAGGTGCCGTTGATCCGGTTGACGGCCGTGCGGCCCCGCGTCGTGAGGGAGATGCAGCAGACCCGCCGGTCTCCGGGCCCGGTTTTCCGGTCCGCGAGGCCGTTTTCGACCAGGGAGTCCACGGTGCGGCTCAGCGTGCTCTTGTCCAGGTTGAGCTTTCCGGTGAGATCCTTGAGGGATACGGTTTTGTCCTCGGACAGGGCGAGCAGGGCGTGGCACTGGGCCAGGGTCACGCCGCAGCAGTA
>CAZNXX010000225.1:0-4409 GCA_964577095.1 uncultured bacterium
CCCTGTGGTGAAACTCCTGTCGGGCCGGCCGGATCTCTTTTCCGGCGGCCGCAGGGAATGGATGGAAAGGATCAACCGGTCCAGGTCCGCTGTTCTGGAAGCCCGGAGCCGCCTGGCGCGGTCCCGCTCGGCAATCGCATCTGCGGATTCCGGGGATGCGTCGTCCGGAACCGCCGCAATCGCGGCGGAACTCGTCCGCCTCGAATCGGAACACCGTTCCCTGCTCGCCGAACTGCGGCGTTCGGATCCGGATCTGGCGGCTGTCGTTGCGATCGATTCATGCGGAACAGACGAAATCCGGCGGCTTCTTCCGGACAGCACGGCCCTGGTCGAATACGTCACCGGCCGGAATGAACTCTTCATCTGCGTGGTGCGAAGGGAAGGGCTGCGCTGGCGCCGGGTCGTTCAGCCTTTGGAGGAACTCCGCGGCCTGATCGCCAAATTCCGGTCTTCGGTCGAATCGAATCTGTCTTCGGACATCGAGGCTGCAGCGCTTTATCTCAAGCTGTTCGAACCGGTTGCCGCGGATCTGGCCGGCATTCGCGGACTGGTCATCGTGCCGCACGGCATTCTGGCCGGGCTCCCGTTCAGCGGGCTTCGGAACGCGGCCGGCGAAACCCTGATCGACAGCCGGTCGATTTCGTACGCGCCGTCCGCCAACGCGTTCCGCCTGTCTCTGGCCCGGTCCGAACGCGGCCCGTCCGGCCGCAGGCTTTCCGGATCCGTATTCGCCGCGGCAAACCCGGATCTGGGAGAGGAGGGGCTGAGCCTGCCGTTCGCGGATAAGGAAGTCCGCTCCCTCAAAAGATCCTTCGGAACGGTGAACGCGTTCTCCGGTCCCGCTGCCACTTTAAAATCCTTCGACGATCACGCGGCCTCGGCCACGGGAGTCGTGCATTTCGCGTGTCACGCCTCGGCGATGCCGAAGCAGCCGCTGTCCTCCGCCCTGCTCCTGTCCCCCTCAGGCGGGGATGACGGACGCCTGTCCGCTGCGGACGCTTTCGGCGCGTCCCTCAAGTGCGGGCTGGTGGCTCTGTCCGCATGCGAAACCGGTCTCGGAAAGGGCGGAACCGAGCCGGACGTTCCGGGCTTCACCTGGGGTTTCATGACTGCCGGAGCGCCGTCCGTACTGTCCACCCTGTGGAAAGTGGACGATCTCGCGTCCGCTGTTCTCATGAAACGGTTTTACCGCTACGTGCGGGCCGGTCATTCCAGGGCCGAGGCGCTCCGCATGGCCCAACGGGTCGTCCGGAACGCAGTGGACAGCCATCCGTCGGCCTGGGCCGCTTTCGAGCTGTCGGGGGAATTCCGATAGAAGCATTGTCATTGCGAGCCCTGTTCCGGCTTCCGGAACGGGGCTTGGCAACCTCAGATTCAAACGGCAAACGCTCCGGGAGGCTCCCAGCCTCCCGGAGCGTGATAAAATCCAATTCAAAAGGAGAACCATTCATTGAAACTCGACCGGGACCTTCTTTCCACCGCCAAAGACGCGGCTGAAATCGGCGGAAAAATCATACTCAATGGATTCCGCGGCCTGAAAAAAAACCAGATCCGCATCAAGGGCTCGGGCGACTGGGTCACGGATCTCGACCACAGGTCCGAAGCCGCGATTATCCGCCGCATACGCAAATCTTTCCCGGATCACTCCATCCAGGCCGAAGAATCCGGCGTGGGAGGAGGCGATTCCGAGGTCCGCTGGTTCATCGATCCCCTGGACGGCACCACGAATTATGTGCACGGAATTCCGGTGTTCTCCGTTTCCGTGGCAGCGGCCGTGGACGGGGAAATGGCCGCGGGCGTGGTGCTCGATCCTGTGCACGACGAGATGTTCTGGGCCGTCAAGGGAGGCGGCGCGTTCCGGAACCGTTCGAGAATAGCCGTATCGGACAGGAAAAACATCGCCGAATGTTTCTTCGCGTCCGGTTTTCCGTGGCGGTCCAAGCAATACCTGCGGCCCTATCTGGACTCATTCGAGGACATTTTCGACGCGTCCGCCGGTATACGCCGCATGGGGTCCGCTGCCATAGACCTGGCTTACACGGCCTGCGGCCGGTATGACGGTTTCTGGGAAATGAAGCTGAAGCCCTGGGACGTGGCCGCGGGCGTGCTGATCGTGGCCGAGGCCGGAGGAATCGTCACAGATTTCCTGGGAGGTCAGAACTTCATGGAGACAGGCAATATCGTGGCCGCGAATAAAACCGTGTTTCCGCAAATGCTGAAAATCGTCAAGAAACACCTGAAGGGTGTGGAATAAGGGGGGGTGTCATTCCCGAATTCTTCTATCGGGAATCCAGGGGAAGGGCGGACTCGGACAAGACACAGGCGAAGGTCCCCGCCTAAAAAACGCGGGGACGACAGAGAGTGCGGAACAAATTTTTAATCACCGCTTTTTCCATCCATACTTCTCCAAATCCACGGACCCGTTCTCGCTGAACTCCACGCCTTCTGCCTCGAGCAGGGACCGCTGAATTGCCTCCGCCTCCGAACCCGCAGGAAAACTGATACGGCCGGAAGCATTTAAAACCCGGTACCAGGGCACGTCCGTTCCCTCCTTCAGGCTGTGCAGAGCATATCCCGTCAGCCTGGCCTGTCCGGGAAATCCAGCGAGACCAGCGATTCTGCCGTAGGTCGTCACTTTTCCGGGGGGAATCCTGCGGACGACCTTGAAAATCATGTCATAGGTGCCTGTGTCCCTTTGACGGCCCGGTTTCCGGACCGTCCCTATCCGCGTTTTTCCCTCTCTCATCATCTCAGCAAAACCAGCCTTCCCCCGGATTCGATGTCCCCGGCTGAGAAACGGTACACGTAAACGCCCGAAGACAGCGGCCTGCCGCCCTCATCCAGGCCGTTCCATTTCAGCGAAGCCAAACCCGCGGGCAGACGCCTGCGCGCCAGGGTGCGCACCGCCGCGCCCTGGCTGGTGTAGACGGTCAGGGTCACACCGCTGCTCGAAGGCAATTCGAACGTGAATACGGTCTCGGAATTGAACGGATTCGGGTAATTCCTGAGCCTGAATCCGGAAGGCCCGGCATCGCCGGACTTCACGCCTGACGGGATCATGTCCACGAGATCCGGGTAAGCCGCGTAGAACGCGGACAGCGCCGGGTTCAGATCCGCGAGCGACCCGTTGTCGTCCACGCCGTTCGAGGTCCACCCCATGCCGCCGTCGAACCCGTTTTCGTAAAGCTTGATGTAGCGGTTCGCGTCTCCCTTCGAGGACATTTCGCCGAGAAGGACCGGCCGGTCGTCCGGCACGCCGTAAGCCGACACTGTTCTGGCCATGGGCGTCGAGAACCAGGGATCCTGCCATGAATAGTAGTGGACCTGCCAGAAATCCAGAAAGGCGCTGTCGGATTTTCTGGGGTGGCCGTTTTTCAGGCTCGCGTCGCTCCAGAGATTGCCAACGCAGGAGGAACAGGATCCGTTCCATTTCACACACGCGGATCCGGTGGTGACGTACTCGGAACTGTGCTCGTGTATCGCGGCCGCGAGCATGGCGTGCATGCGGATCACCTGGGCCTGGGGCACCCCGTAATTTTCAAAAATCCACTCCGGTTCATTGCAGATTTCCCAGGCCAGCAGGTAGGGAGCCCCGTCGTAACGCTCCACCAGCGGGATCAGAAAGTGGTCGATGTAGGACTGCACCTTGTTCGTGTCCGCGAGCATTTTCTTGTATCGCTCATTGGTTTTCGGCATGTCGAACGACCAGAGGGCCGGCAGAACGTAAATCTCATGATAAAACGCGAGATCCATCAGGTCGTCCATGTGCGTCCAGAAAGCGTCCGTGGCTCCGCTCACCGTTCCATCCGCGTCCGTGGACGGGGATTTTCCCCCGTCACAGTGAATCCAGACGCGCACGCAGTTGACGTGCGCCTCCTTGAGGCGGGTGAATTCCGCGTTCCACCAGTCGTGATCGTACGAGCCGCCGAAATCGTTCCAGTTGTTCCAGGGCGTGTTCACGCCGTTCAGAAAAACCGGCACGGTCCCCTCGACAAACCGGTTGCCCTGTATGGTGATTTTCTGGGCGGAAGCAGCGACTGCGCACATCATCAGAATGACGGATATAATCCGTTTGTTCATGTCCGGCCTCCTCTGGTTGAACAGAAGGAAGATATCGAAAAAATGCAAATTGTCAAGCGTGAACATGAAAAACGTGCTTGGTATGTTCCAGTAAGAATAACGCTCCGGGAGGTTCGGAACCTCCCGGAGCGTTAAGAATCCCGGAGCAGAAAAAATCGTCCTTCCGCTCAATCCAATTTCACGGCCTTCCGGACACCGGTTCTTCCGCCCGCTCTCAACCGGATCAGGTAAACCCCCGGTTCCATCGCCTCCGCGTTCCAGACGATTAAATCCCTTCCCGCCTCCCTGCTCCCGCGGAACAGCACATCCACCTGCCGCCCCATCGCGTC
>CAZNXX010000226.1:0-4390 GCA_964577095.1 uncultured bacterium
CTGCCGTCGGACAATCAGCCGCCTTCGACTCCGCAGGGACTGTACGCGAACCCCGTGTCCTCCACCCGGATCGACCTGTCCTGGGATCCGTCGACGGATAATTCATCCGTCAGCGGGTACCGGGTGTACCGGAACGGCGCATTCGCATCCGCCGTATCCGAAACCGGGTATTCCGACACGGGCCTGACCCCATTGACTTCCTATGACTACCGGGTTTCAGCCCTGGACGCGGCCGGAAACGAGTCCGGTCTTTCGGATCCCGCGTCCGCGACGACGCTCGACCCGAACCTGACGCCGGAGACGGTCCGGCTGGAAAACACGGATGAAGTGGACGACACGTTCATTTACGCGAGCGATCCGAACGCGAACAACGGCGGCGACTGCTGTCCGGGTGAAATCGACCGGTTCCTGATCCGGTTCCAACTGCCTACCGCGGTGAACGGCAAACGTATATTGTCCGCGGATCTTGGATTCTATGTCTGGAACCAATCCAATTACACTCCGGACGAATTCCTGGACGTTTTCCCGCTCACGCGGTCCTGGTCGGAATACGAAGCCACCTGGATCAACGCCTCGGACGGCGTGCCGTGGCTGACACCGGGCGGGGACGCGGATCTCTACGCGCCTGTGGCGCGGATCGCCCACCAGTCCGATCCTTCGGACTGGGACCACGCCTTCTACCCGGCCGCGGACGTCACCGGACTGGTCCAGGAATGGGCGGACGGCGAAACGCCCAATTATGGCCTGCTGGTGATGAACAGCGGCCAGACCGGGATCGGCCTGAAAGCCAGCGAGTACGGCGACGGGAACCGGCCCTATCTGGAAATCACCTATATGGACAAACCCGGACCCAACGTCGTCGAATCCGGTTCTCCGGCCGCCTTCCGCCTGCTCGGCAACTGGCCCAATCCCTTCAATCCGGGCACGGTGATCCGTTTCGAGCTCGAAGACGCGGCGGACGTGGAAATCCGTGTGTTCGACGCGCGTGGCCGGGAGGTCCGTTCCCTGCGGCCGGGCCGCATGGAGCGGGGGGAGCACAGCGTGCATTTTTCAGCGGACGGCCTGGCGTCAGGGGCGTATCTCTATTCGGTTCAGGCCGGGGGGCGGAAACAGCTGGGGAAAATGATACTGGCGCGCTGAAGCGGCCATTTTTCGAAAAACCGGAACGCATTCCGCCTTCACGCCCGTTGGGAGCTTCAATCCCATTATCCAGGAGGAGAAAGATGAGACACTATCCCATCCGTGCGATCCGGATCCTGAGCGGATCCGGCCTGGCGCTGTTCATCGCCGGCTGCTGCTCCATGAACCAGCTCCAGGGCCAACGGTTCGAAGAGCGGACCGTGTCATCGCATCTCCAGCCGCCGCCGCCGGCCCAGGTCTTCTCCGACCACTGGGGCGACACGGATTTTGACAATCCCATCCAGGCGGTTTTCAACATCGGCACCGGCATCGCCCGTGAGATCGAAATGGGCCGGACGCGCGCCAAGGTGGACAGCGCCATGGACCTGGTGGACATCCCGGCCGTGCTGGAGGAGGAGACGCTCGAGCGCGGCGCGAAATCCTTCGGATTCCGGCCGGTCCGGGAAGCGCGGGAATCGGATTACACGTTCGACATCGAGATCGAGAAATACGGCATCCGCGCCAAGTCCTGGACATCGGGCGTGGAATTCAAGATGGAGGTGAAAGTCGCGCTGATCGAGAACGGTAAAAACAGGCAGGTCTGGCGGCATTGCTTTGACGAGGAAATCCCGGTCTCCGGGGATTATTTCGGCCTGCCCAACGCGGCGAACAACATCTTCACCATGGTTTCCCTGTCCAAGCTCACGGCTGACCAGATCGCGGACGGCCTGGAAGCCCTGGCGGTTCGCACCTCCGACCGTGTCATCCGCAGGCTGCAGAAGGATCTCGCGGAGAAGAACCGGTAGGCGGAGCCGGACTGTCCCTCCGGCGTCTGCGCGGGCGACGGCGACGGAACCGGACTGAAGGAGAGGAATTGCGCATTCGATTCGAATATCCAAGTGCCGTCCGGGAGCGGATCTCCGCCGGACGACGGCAGGCGCGGATGATGGCTGCGGCGCTGACGCTTTGCGCGGCCGGCTCCACGGCCGTCCGGGCAGGCGACGGCATCCGGTCCGCGGGCGACGCGTTGCGGCTGATCCTGCCGGCGACCGCGGCCGGCACGGCCCTCCTGCAGCGGGACACCCCGGGCGCGGTTCAATTCGTCGAATCCGCCGCCTTGACAGGCGTGGTAACGGAAGCGCTGAAGGAGATCGTCGACGAGAAGCGGCCGAACGGAAACCGGTACAGCTTCCCTTCCGGCCACACGTCGATCTCCTTCTGTTCAGCCGAGTTCCTGCGGAAACGGTACGGCTGGCGGTACGGGGCCCCCGCTTACGCGGCCTCGGTTTTCGTGGGTTATTCACGGGTGCAGGCCCGCAGGCACTGGATTCACGACGTGGTCGCGGGCGCGGCGATCGGCGCCGCCTTCAGCGCGTGGCGCACCCGGTCCGGCGGGGCCTGCCGCGTGGAGGCCTTTTCGGGAAACGGATGCGCGGGCATCCGGCTACGCTGGGCGGGATAACCGCCGCAGGAGTTTCGGGCCTTCGGCTCATCGGCGCGGGCGCTCCCGCGGTTTTGAATGAAAAGCGGTCCGGTCCGGCGAAGGATTCCGGGGCCGGACGGTGTTCCATCAACGAGAGGCGTTGAAGCTTCCCGCCGCACACCACGCGGGACCGGCGAATTCGCTCACTGTCAGATTCATCTCAAATCGGGCGGAAAAGATATGAAGCGAAAACAGTTGATTTGGGCGGGCACGATCGCGGGGCTCGCCGTGATGGCGGTTCTGACGGCCGTGATCGTCCGGAGCTGCGGAGGGAAAGGCCGGGACGGCCGGTTCCAGACCGCGGAGGTCACGCGGGGCGACATCGAAAACACGGTGTCGAGCACCGGCACCATCGAGTCGACGGTCACCATCGACGTCGGCACCCAGGTGTCGGGCATCATCTCCAGGATCTACGCGGATTTCAACGACCCCGTCCGGCGGGGGCAGGTGCTGGCCCTGCTGGACACGGTTCCGCTGTACACCCAGGTGCTGGACGCGGAGGCGCGTCTGGAGCAGGACAACGCCCAGCTCGAGCAGGCCCGGATGAACTACGACCGGAACACGCCCCTCTATGAAAAACGGCTGATCTCGCAGGAGGAATACCTGCCGTTCAAGTACAATCTGCAGGTGCAGTCCGCGGTCGTGAAATCGTCCCGCGCCGCTCTGACCCGGGCCAGGCAGAACCTCGATTACGCCGTGATCCGGTCGCCCATCCAGGGCACGGTCATCCAGCGCGCCGTCGAGGTCGGGCAGACGGTCGCCGCCAGCTTCAACACGCCGACCCTGTTCGTCATCGCGCAGGATCTGTCCAAGATGGAAATCAACGCCCTGGTCGACGAGAGCGACATCGGCTTGATCAAGACCGGGCAGAAGGCCCGGTTCACCGTGGAGGCGTATTCGGACCGGACGTTCGAGGGCCGGGTGCGCCAGGTGCGGCTGCAGCCCACCACGGTGCAGAACGTCGTCAACTACACCGTGATCGTGGACGTGGAGAACCGGGACAAACTCCTGCTCCCGGGAATGACCGCCACGCTCGATTTTGTGGTGGAGGAGCGCCGGCAGGTTCTGCTCGTTCCCTCGGCTGCGCTGAAATTCCAACCGCCCGAAGATGTGCTGAAAGCGGCTTTTTCGGAGATGCGCAAGCGTATGGCCGGCCCCCGTGACTCGACGAAGGGATTTCAGGGATTCCCGGCCGGCGGGCCGGTTCCGGGAGCTTCTCCCGGATTCGGATTCAGGCCCGGCGCGGGTGCCGGATTCCCGGCGGGCGGCGCCGGCGGCTTCGCCATGCCCGCGGACCGGGGCGCCGTCTGGTTCCTGGACGGGGAGGGCCGGCCGAGAATGGATTTCGTCCAGACCGGCGCCACGGACGGAAAGAACACGGAGATCGTCCGGTCGCGCGGCCTCGAGGAAGGCGTAAAGGTCATCACCGGACTGACCGAGAAGGCCAATCCGGCGGCGACCCCGGCCGCGTCCGGTTCACGTCAGCGGGGATTCGGCGGCGGGCCGCCGAGGATGTTCTGATGGGACCGGCCAAGTCATGAAACCCGTCATCGAAACGCGGAGAATGTTCTGATGGAGCCGTCTGCGTCATGAAACCCGTCATCGAAACGCGTAAACTCGAGAAAACCTATGTCATGGGAGACGTACGCGTGAACGCGCTCCGCGGCGTGGATCTGGTCATCCAGCCGGGCGAAATGGCGGCCATTGTCGGCGCGTCCGGCTCCGGCAAGTCGACGCTGATGAACCTGCTGGGCTGCCTGGACTCCGCCACGTCGGGGGAATACCTCC
>CAZNXX010000227.1:0-4389 GCA_964577095.1 uncultured bacterium
CACCTGGTCCGCAATTGCGTCCGCCAATACGCGTGCCCCAATGCGCAGAATTTCATTCTCGAGCGGTGGGAATGCCCGGTGCCTGTGAGCCCGGGATGCAATGCGGACTGCGTCGGGTGCATTTCGGAGCAGACGGACTCCGACGTCCGCGCGTCCCAGGATCGCATCGCCTTCACGCCGACGGTCCGGGAGATTCTCGAGTACACGGTTCCGCATCTCCGGAACGCCCCCAGGCCGATGATCAGCTTCGGCCAGGGATGCGAGGGAGAGCCTCTCCTGAAATCCGAATTGATCGAAAAAGCGGTCCGTTCCGTGCGCGGGGAAACGGACCTCGGCACCATTCACATCAACACGAACGCGTCCGATCCAGCCGCTCTCGAACGGCTGTTCGCCGCCGGAATGGACAGCGTCCGTGCAAGCCTGTTCAGCGCCCGCGAGGCGTTCTACGACGCCTATCACCGGCCGAAAAATTACACGTTCGGGGATGTGATGAAAAGTATGGGAAGAGCGCGGGAGGCGGGCGCGTGGATTTCGCTCAATTGCCTCGTCCTGCCTGGATTCACGGACGGTCCGGACGAAACCGACGCGCTCATCGGCCTTGTCCGAAAATTTCGCGTGGACATGATACAGACGCGGAACCTGAACATGGACCCGGACCGGGCGATGGAAGTACTCGGCTTACAGTCCGGAAGCGGTAAGACACCCGGATTACTGAGGTGGATGGCTTCCGTGAAAAAAGCCGCAGCCTGGGTCCGATTCGGATACTTCAATCCGCCGAAGGAGAATTGGAAAAGGAAAAATGAATAATATATGCGAACATGAATGATAAAGAGAGGACGCCGAAGCGTCCTCTCTTTGCATCCTATCAAGCGGATATCGGCGGACAGTTTCAGTCCCTCCTGTCCTCCCGTCTTTCCCTGCGGTCCTCACGTATTTCCGCCTTGTCTTCCTGCATTTCCCGGACGCCGAGCCTGATCTCCTCCTGGCTCAGTTTCAGATATTCTTCCAGGAGGGAACGCCACCGGGCCGTCAAAGCGGCGTCACCGGCTTTCCCCGGAGAATCGATTTCCTTCTGAAGGGCGATGAGCCGATGCACGGTCTCCTGCTTCTGTTTCAGGAGCGCCTCGGCCTGGGCCGCATCCTTTTGATCATCCTTCAGATCGCGCTTGTCGTCCTTCAGGTCACGCCGGTCATCCCTGCGGCCGCGGCGGTCACGGTCGCCGTCATGTTTTTCCCTGCGCAGTTCCCGTTTCGATCGTTTCACCTCAGTTTCGGATTGCCCGACCTCACGGTCCGCCTGACGCACCTGCGCTTCGGTTTCCCTGAGATCATTCCGGAGTTCGGCCGCGATCCTGTTTTCGATGTATTCCAGCTGGATTTTATCACCGGATAGACGGACCTGATCCCATTTCATGATCAGATCGGAAAGGCGGTCCACGTCACGACGGTCGTCCTGCCAGCTCGAACCAGAAGCCTTGAGCCCGGCCAGGTCCTGCTTTTTTTCCACATGGTTCGGGTGATTCTGTGCCTGGGATACCGGGACGGATACGGCCAGGATCAGCAGAGCGGGCAGTACATACAACGCACGTAGAGATTTCATACAACCCTCCTGTGTCTGAACATTGTGAACTCAAGATAGATGAATCCCGCATAAAGCAATATAACTATTTAACTCCATTATCTATGAATCGTTCCCTATTGACGAAATAGACGGGCTGGACCTAAAAACAATAATATCAATACATAAAAGCAAGTCCAACCTGTTCCAAAATAACTTGCGCTGTTGAATGAAAATGCGTAAACTTAAGGAAGTCAACCGGAAACCATCATACCCGGATGGCGCCAAATCCCAAAAATTTCGAGAATGGATCACGGATGAAACCCGATTTACTCGTCATGGCCGCGGGCATCGGTTCGCGGTACGGCGGCGTCAAACAGCTGGAAGGCTTCGGCCCCTCAGGAGAGCGCATCATCGATTACACCATCTACGACGCCGTGAAGGCCGGATTCGGAAAAATCGTGTTCGTGATCAGGCGCGATATAGAGTCCGATTTTCGTGAGGCGGTCGCGGATCCCTGGAAGGGCCGCGTCGAGATGGAATTCGCCTTTCAGGAAATGAACGCGCTTCCGGACGGCATCGGCGTGTTCACCGTTCCGCCCGATCGCAAAAAGCCCTGGGGCACAGGTCACGCCATCTGGATCGGGCGGAACCGCATCCGGGGGCCTTTCGCGGTCGCGAACGCGGATGATTTCTACGGACGTTCCGCTTTCGAAGCAGTCAGCAGCCACCTCTCCGGACAGTCGGCCGTCCCGAAGCCCGATTACGCGCTTGTCGGCTACCGCCTGGACCGGACGCTCTCCGAACACGGATCCGTTTCCCGCGGTGTCTGTCAGGTAGACGCCGATGGAAACCTGACCGGCCTGAAGGAGACCACGGACATCCGGCGGGAAGGGGAGGCCATCGTGTACCGTGACCCGGACGGATCCCTTCATCCGCTCGCGCCGGACACGCCGGTTTCCATGAATCTCTGGGGTTTCGGACCTTCCTACTTCAGTCATCTCGAAACGCGGTTCCGTTCCTTTCTGAAGGAGAAAGGCTCGGATTCGAAGGCCGAATTCTACCTGACCACGGTCATCGACGACCTGATCCGCTCCAAAGAGGAAAAAGTGAAAGTGCTCTCCACGGATGCCCGGTGGTTCGGTGTCACCTACCGGGAGGACAGGCCCGCGGTCGAAAGGAACATACTGGAATTCGTGCGCCAAGGGGTATACCCGAAGGATATCCGGGCCTGACCGAACCCGCGGTCGGCCGGACCCGGATCGCGTCCATATGATTCGAAGCGCCAACGACCCGCGCCAGAACGGAACTTCATGAAACAGCCCCTGTTTCACGCCACAATCAGTTCGACCGGGGTGGTTCGACCCACCCGTGTGGAGGTGCGCCTGGACCGGCTGGCCGCCAATTACCGGGCCATTCGGGACCGTGTCGCGCCCGCCGGCATGATGCCCATTGTCAAGGCGAACGCCTACGGCCACGGCATGGTCGAGACCGCCCGTCTCATGGAATCGCTCGGCGCGGACTATATCGGGGTGGCTGTTCTCGAGGAGGGCATCCTGCTGCGCGAAGCCGGGATACGTTGTCCCATTCTCGTCATGGGCGGCATTCTCGGAAATCAGGTGCCGCACTTTCTGGCGCATGGGCTGACGCTCACCGCATCCTCGGTGGAGAAACTCGACCAGATCGACCAGGCCGCGGGCCGGATGAAGATCAAGGCGAAAGTCCACCTGAAAATCGACACCGGCATGGAACGCATCGGCGTCCATCATTACAACGCAGAACCTTTCATCGAAAAGGCCCTGGCCCTGCCGAACCTGGATGTCGAGGGTGTCTTTTCCCACTTCGCCAATTCCGAATCCGCGGATTCCACGAGCGCGAGACTCCAGCTCGACCGATTCAATGGTGTGCTCTCGATCTTCGACCGGCGCGGGTTCCCCAGGCCGCGGTACAGGCACATGGCCAATTCCGGCGCCATTCTCCAGTACCCGGATTCGCGGTTCGACCTGGTCCGACCGGGTATTCTCCTCTACGGCGTTTATCCCTCGGACGAGGTGGAGCGGACCGTCGCCATCAAGCCCGCGCTCTCATGGAAATCGCGCGTCGTGTACTTCAAGATCATCCGTCCCGGAAACCCGGTCGGATACGGATCCACATGGTCCTGCGACCACCCGGTTCACGCGGTGACGGTTCCGGTCGGTTACGGGGATGGTTACTTCAGGGCCATGTCCGGCAAGGCGCACGTCCTCATCCGGGGAAAACGGTATCCGGTGATCGGCATGATTTCCATGGACCAGATCGTGGTCAACCTGGAGGATGAATCGGCGTTCAGCGACGACGAAGTCATCCTGATCGGAGGGGACGGCGTGGCGGCCATACGGTGCGAGGATTTGGCGGCATGGGCCGGCACCATCCCCTACGAAATTCTCACCAATATCAACACGCGCGTTCCCCGTGTATATGCCGAACGGCCCGACAACTGAGCCTCCGCTTCCTGTCCGGATAAATTGAAGAATCGATAAATCGCGCCGCTCTTTCAAGTCTCATCCCTTGATTTTCATCTTTTCTCCTCACGCGCCGATCCATCTTCCGATTTTCTGCTTCCGGAGATCATTTTGTCATTGGTATGACAATTGCGTAAAGTTTGTTTCAGTGTCATGAACGGAAGGAAAACAGGGAATCTGCGTTAGGCATAAGGGTAATTATAACAATAATTTAGAAGGCAGTTTGGCCATTATCGTCAGTCGGTTTTCGATTTTCACAGTGAAACGATTGTTTCTTTTTTGAAATAATCATGTCAGGAGTGCAGAGCGGTTGTTTCGGGTGACCTACAG
>CAZNXX010000228.1:0-4349 GCA_964577095.1 uncultured bacterium
CGAATTTCGCGGCCGGTTCGCCGGCCGCTGCGCGGCTCCTGAGTTCCTCGAAAAATCCCTCTTTCCGGATCAGCTTCCATAACAGTTCAGGCGCCCATGGGGAATCCGTCCGAATGGCTCTCAGATAATAAGCGGCCGCGAACACACGGTCCCGGGCCGGGCCGTCCAGCGTTTCATGCCACCGGCCGACCAGAGTCAGGGCCTCTGGACTGCCCGCCTCAGCCTCAGCCAGGATGCGGCCGATCTCGGCCTGCATTTTCAGGGTTGTCGAATCCCCTGAAGCGGCGCCCGAATGGCCCGGCAGGAGCGCGTCGACCGGCTCCTGGCCTTGTGCGGTCTGCCGGTCGTTTTCATCCGATTCCGGAAATGCATGCGCATGCCCCGGCGCTTTCAGGGAATCCGGTTCGGCTGAAACAGGGCCGCCTCCCGCAGGATCCGGTTTCCGTTCCTGTGGATTCGAGTCCGGCGCCATCCCCCTGCGCCTGAATTCCTCCATGGCCTCCTTCGCGGGCGCGTATCCCGAATCCGCGGCCAGGCCGACCCATCGGACGGCCTCCTTGAAATCGCGCTCCACGACCAGGCCGTCGGTGAGCAGGAGCCCGTACACGTACCGGGCCTCCTTCATGCCTTCCCGCGCGGCGTACTGGAAATGCAGGTACGCCTCGAACGGATTCCATTCCGTGCCCCATCCGTTGTTGGCGAGAAGGCCGAGATTGTACCGCGCCGACAGCACTTTCTTCTCTGCCGCCTTCCGAATCCAGTACGCGGCCTTGACCGTGTCCGCTGAAAAACCGCGGCCCGTCAGGAACCGGATGCCCAACTCATGCTGGGCCAGCGGATCGCCTGCATTCGCCTTCTGCATGAGCACAATGACATCCCGGAGCGAGGAAAAATAGGGGTCCGCGGGCGGGAAGAGAACCGCCTGGAAGGGCGTCGACTTTCGCAGGGCCAGGGTGTTCGGCACGTCGCCCGCGAAAAGGCAGGAGGCAAGAAATACGAATGGAAGAATCCGGCGGTTATAAAAGTTCATGGTTCATAGTTCATAGTTCATGGTTCATAGATACGGATTCCGGGTTCCGAGTTCCGGGTTGTAAGAAAACGTTTAAACGTGTAAACGTTCTCACGTTCCAACGTCCCCGCTTCCATGAAGTATCAATTCAGGATTCAGGGTTCCGAGTTCAGAGTTCCGGGTTGTAAGAAAACGTTTAAACGTGTAAACGTTCTCACGTTCCAACGTCCCCGCTTCCATGAAGTATCAATTCAGGATTCAGGATTCAGGGTTCCGGGTTCGCGGTTGGAAGAAAACGTTTAAACGTGTAAACGTTCTCACGTTACAGCATCCCCACTTTCACGAAGCAGGTCACTTCAGAATCCCCTGAGCAGCTTGTTCCGGACCGCTGATTCCGCTTCGTTCTTCACCTTATCCTTCGCGGCCGAAACCGCTTTTTTCCGGACTTCCGCCAGGGCCCTGCGGCTCAGTTCACCGATGATCAGCCGGGTGAGCTCCGTGGGTGTCGCCCCGTCCGGCGCACCGAGATTGCGCATGTGCACGGTTGGCAGACGCAAAACCGTTTCCCTGTCTCCCCCGAACTCGAGCCTGCCGCGGATGACGCCGTCTCTGAACAGAACATTCCGGATGATCAGCAAGGGCTCTTCTTTTGTCACACGTCTCTGATCCGCTTCTTCCGTTTTCTGCGTTCCAGTTTTCTCCTTCGAAGCAGGAGCGGACCGGGAGAGATTCCCGAGAATCACGTTCAGATTAAAGGTCCTGTCCCCGTTCATCTCCGCCAGTATTTCAGGCTCAAGAACCGTGATCGAATCGATGATTTTCACGTTTTCCGTGATGGAGCGGACCTCGATGCGAGCGCCGATCTCACCCAGGGTGAACGCGTTTTTCATCCTGAACCCATCCGGATTCGCGACAGTCAATCCGCGCACCTCCGCCCGGCCCTCTTTGAGCCCGACGCGCACCGACTCCAGGGAGACAGCCGTTCCGACGGCGCGGGACCCGTATTTTTCAATTCCGGATTTCACCATCCGGTCGAGATTCGAGAAAACGCAAAGCAGCAGAATGACGATGAGGAGAACCGGAGCCAGCAGAACAACCGGGATCCATCTCCTTCTCCCGGATTTTACGGCGGGCATCAATTCCGGAGCGGGTGGATTTTCCTGCATGAATGGATTCTCCTTTCGATCATCACGGTATCAAAAGACTTCGACCTGATCTGAATGTAAAAATAACATCTCAATATATCAAGCGCGGGATGGAAGCGGAACGGACGGCCAGTGAGTGGTCACCCGGCATTACGAGCGTACGAATAGCGACCTAATTATCTGATAATTAATATTTTGTGTATTTTTATCGATTTTAAAAAAAATGACTTGCATTTTTCGAATAAATCGATTATATTTATATTTAAATATACGGATATTTGATTATGGATCAGGCACAGAAAAGAAAATCAGAAATACTCAAGGCCCTCGGCCACCCGGTCCGTTACTGCATCGTGGAAGGCCTTCTTTCAGGGGAAAAAAATGTCGGCTCCATCATGAACTGCCTGAGTCTTCCCCAGCCGACTGTTTCGCGCCATCTACAGATCCTGAAGTCGGCCGGCATACTGGAGGTACAGCGCGTTGGCAATGAGATGCATTATTCCGTGATCAATTCTGAAGCCAGAAAAATCGTGGAGTCTCTGAAATAATTTTTTTTAATTTGTTTATCCGATTATTGGTATATTCAATTATGAACACATTGAAAGGGATTAATTCATGACCATCAGACTCATAGCAGGAATTGTCATCGGCGCCGCTGCAGGATACGCGTATTACCGTTTCATCGGATGCTCGACCGGGGCCTGCCCGCTGACCAGCCATCCTGTGCGGAGCACAATCTACGGTGCTGTCATGGGCGCGCTGATTTCCGGCGCGATGAAGGACCCCGCCCCGAGCAGAGGAGTACCACAAGAAAATCGGAGGATGGACGCCACAAGGAGCGGGGAACCCGACCCGTCGGAGCGGCCAGAAGCCCAAGCTCCTATCATCCATAAAAAATAGAACCGGAACGACCGGGCTTCTGGCCGCCCGATTCAACAAGCAATAAACAGGTATTCTGAAAAGGGAATCCGCGATGAATCAAACACTCGAAGTCAGAAAAAACCTCTGTCCTCAAAACCACCCTTGCCCTGCGGTGCGTGTGTGCCCGACCGGCGCACTGACCCAGAAGGGATTCGCCGCGCCGGAGGTCAATTCCGGACTGTGCACGGGATGCGGCAAATGCGTGCGCAAATGCTTTCCCGGAGCGCTCCGGCTGAAGGACGCGGCCCGTTCAAACGAGGCATGAAACATCCCGGTACGACCGTGAGTGACCACGCCACCGGCTGCAGTCAACCTTAAGGTTCATTCAATCCGAAGGAGAACTGAAATGGATATCCAGACGACAGACGCCACATTCTCGGAAGACGTTCTGAAAGGGGATCTTCCCGTGCTTGTTGATTTCTGGGCACCCTGGTGCGGTCCCTGCCGCATGGCCGGCCCCATCATCGAATCCGTCGCGAAGAAGACGGAGGGAAAAGCGAAGGTTTACAAATTGAATGTGGACGAGAACCCGAAGTCCGCGGCGGAATACGGAATCACGGGCATTCCCACGGTTCTGATTTTCCGGAACGGAAAGGTGGAGAAGGAACTGGTCGGCGTGCAGTCCGAGGCGGATTATCTGGAGGCGCTGAAATAATCGATCTCCGTCCATTCTCCACAAAAAACCTCCCCCGGAAGGTTTTTTTTCTCGGTTTCTGGTAGCCGCAGGCCTTCAATTATTTAGAATATAATAGCTTGGTCCCTTGCGGGCTTCAGCCTGCGTATAACCGTATTCGCAAAAAACCGCAGGCTTAAGCCTGCGGCTACCAGACAGCTCAATTTCCGGGATGGAACTGTTCCGAGTTCAGGATTGCGGACAAATTAATTTTCACCCATTTCTTTTCCAATCCGGAACCCGAAACTCGGAACCCGGAACCCTCCAAACCATACAGTCTTATTTGAAGAGCCTCTGGCTGAACTCCTCCAGGTACTCCCTCCAGTTGATCCACGTGTGACCGCCCGCGGTTTCCTTGTATTCCACATCGAACCCGTGCTTCTTCAGCATGCCCACGGTGTCACGGGACGTCTGCAGGAGGAAATCCTCGTTTCCGGTCGCGAACCACACGAGCCGGAGGCCCTTTTTCAACGAGGGGTCATCGAGCGCGGCCCTGTGATTTTCCTCCCAGGTGGGTCCTTCCTGCCGGCCGAAGGCGCCGGGCGAAGTGCTGAACGCGCCCGAGCTGAACACGCCGAGCCAGGCGAAACGATCCAGCCGG
>CAZNXX010000229.1:0-1816 GCA_964577095.1 uncultured bacterium
TCACCGAACCCGTCGCCATCGGCGACGGCACGAACTCCAGCGGAAAGATCGGGCCTGACGGGGATCCGTACACGTTTCTGCCCCTGCCGGGATTTTCCAATCCGGATACGAACAAGATCGCCATGAGCAAATGGCCCTGGTCCTGGCCTTCGTTCTGGCCCGACAAGAACGAGGACGCCGTGGATCCCGGGTGGTCCGGCAAATGGAACGGCTATTTCGGAAAAGGCGTGCTGAACGCGGATGAGGAAAGCTATTTCGTGGTGGACGATTACGAGAACCGGGAATACCCGTTCTACCCGGACAGTACGGACCTGTCGCGCCGGGGGCTGGGGGTCCGCGTCTACATCCGCGGGTTTCAGTGGTCGCAGGCCCTCGTGGAGGATGCGCTGTTCTGCCTGTACGATGTCGAGAACATCGGCACCACGAACCACAACAAGACGGTTTTCGGGCTGAAAATCGGCAACATCATGGGCCACGTGATGAATACGTCCTTCGGAAACGAATCGCAGGACGACAACGGCGGGTACGACATTACGGCCGATCTGGCCTATTCCTGGGACAATGATTTTATCGGAACAGGCGGGTGGGGGCCGGTCGGGTACCTGGGCGGCGCTTTTCTGGAGAGCCCGGGCAACGCGTTCGACGGCATCGACAATGACGGCGACGGAGAGGCCGGTCCGGGCCCCGCGCTGACCGAGGCGGATTTCGCGGCGCGGACGCTGAACGCCGGGGACAACATCGTGCTCATCGACTATTCGAATTACGAACGGTCGGTGGTCCGGATGACGGCGGACACATTGCGCGTGCTGTGGCAGGAAAGGACCTTTTCGTACTGGCCGGGAAAGCAGATCGTCGAGGAACCGTTCAACGGATTCGACGACAACCTGAACGGGCTCATCGACGAGAATACCGGCGTGACCATCGGTTCTCCGCCCAACGAGATCACCACCTATCTGAACGTGGGCGCCAGGTTCATCGACTATGCCGCTGGCGGGATGAACGCCAATGTCCTGCTCGATGAAAGACGCGACGACGGCATCGACAATGACGGCGACTGGGACCCGCGCGTGGATGACGTGGGAATGGACGGCGTGGCCCGCACGGACGACGCCGGAGAAGGGGACGGCCGGCCCACATCGGGAGCTGGAACCAACCTGCCCGGAGAGCCGCATATCGACAAGACCGACATCGACGAATCGGACATGCTGGGCCTGACCAGCTTCTACCTCTACCTGTACACGGCCCTGCCCCTGCACAAGGACGAGGATGTCTGGACCGCGCTCACGCCCGGCCGTCTCGACGACCTCATGGAAGCGGGCGACACCGAACTGATGTTCGGCTCCGGCTACTTTCCCATGGCGCCCCAGCAGGTCGAACGGTTCTCGATGGGCCTGATCTGCGGCGAGGACCGGGACGACCTGTTCGAAAACAAGAGATGGGTCGCCAAGGCCTATTCGGAGAACTACAACTTCTCGCAGGCGCCGGTTATCCCCGCCTTGCGGGCCGTCGCCGGGGACCGCCGGGTCACGCTGATGTGGGACGACCGGGCCGAATTTTCGGAGGACCCCATCGCGGGACGCGATTTCGAGGGATACCGCATTTACCGGTCCACGGATCCGGGCTGGAACGACATGAAGGCGATCACGGACGGGCAGGGCGTCAGGACCTACACCAAGCCCCTGGCGCAGTTCGACCTGGACAATGGCTTCAAGGGCTACGCGGCCGTGCCGGTCAAGGGTGTGCACTACTGGCTAGGCGACGACACGGGCCTTGTCCACGCCTGGACCGACACCACGGTGGTGAACGGACAGCAGTA
>CAZNXX010000229.1:1916-4339 GCA_964577095.1 uncultured bacterium
CACAGCTCGGCGGACGTGCTCGGCATCAATGATTACGCCACGGCCTGGAGCCGCCCCGGCGTTTACCCGCCGTCCGTGGCGCCCTTCAGTTTTCAGAGCATGCCGGTGACGCTCATGGCTGCGGATTTCAAGGTTATTTTCGGGGAGGTCGGCATCGACACCTCGACCTCCTTTTTCCGCGGCACCGCCGAAGTAGCGGCCAAGCCCGTTAATTTCACGGTGCGGAACAGCCTGACCGGCGAAAAAGTGCGCTTCGCCTTCCGTGAGCGGGACCTGGTCGCGGGAGAGGACGGAAAATTCACGGCGCGCACCGCGCGGACGATGAGCGACGAGATCATTCTGCTCGATCCCGATTCCCTGCACGCCTCCTGGCAGATCACGCTCGCGAACTCCGACACGGACACGCTGCAGGCGACGGCCGGGGACACCCTGTCGCTCGTTTTCCACCGTCCGTTCCTGTCGAACGACGTGTTCGAATTCACGATGACGCCGGAGACCGTGGACACGGACCTGGCGAAAAAGGGACTGGACGACATCCGGGTCGTGCCGAATCCCTATATCGCAGGCAACACATGGGAGGCGGCGAACCCCTTTGCCAGCGGCAGGGGGCCGCGCGAATTGCATTTCACGCATCTGCCTCAAAATTGCCGCATCCGCATCTTCGACATCAGCGGGCAGACGGTGGCCGACCTCGATCACGCGTCCGACCTGCGCGACGGCACGGAAATCTGGGACATGCGGACACGGGACAATCTGGACATCTCGTACGGCGTCTACATCTATCACGTCCAGGCGCCCGGCATCGGCGACAAGGTCGGCAAGTTCGCGGTCATCAAATAAAAGAGGGAAAGAGGAGTCACCCATGAAAATCAGTTCCGTTCTTTTCACTGCGGCGGCGATCCTGGCCCTCCATCAGCCGGTCGAGGGTCAGGGCGTCTCAAAATCCGGGACCATCGCGGCCAAGTTTCTCTCGATTGACGCCGGCGCCAGGGCCGTGGCCATGGGCGGCGCGTTCGCCTCGGTCGCGGACGACGCCACGGCCATGTTCTGGAATCCGGCCGGTATCGCGGGCATACGCGGCACCGAGTTTCTCGTCACGTACGGCCGCTGGCTCGCGGACATCCGCGCCAATTATACCGGCCTGGTGCTTCCGGCCGGGAGCCTCGGCACGCTGGGCGTCAATGCCACATTCGTGACCATGGACGACATGGAGCGCACCACAGTCGAGGCGCCCGACGGAACCGGCGAGTATTTCGACGCCGGCAGTCTGGCCTTCGGACTCAGCTACGGACGGGCGCTGACCGACCGGTTCAGCATCGGGTTCAACGGCAAATACATCCGCGAGTCCATCTACCACAGCCGGGCCCAGGGCCTGGCCCTGGACATCGGCACGCTGTTCCGGACCCAGTTTCACGACATGCGCATCGGCATGTCCATTTCCAATTTCGGCACGAAAATGCGCATGACCGGCGACGACATGCTCGTGCAGCATGACATCGATCCGGTCCAGTCGGGCAACAACGGGAACATCAAGGCCGATCTGCGGACGGACGCGTTCGACCTCCCCCTGCTGTTCCGCGTCGGCGTGTCCGTCGATCTGCTCGAGGGCTCAGGCGGGGACAAGCTGATCGTGGCCGTGGACGCCCTGCACCCGAACGACAACGTGGAGTGCGTCAATGCGGGCGGTGAATATGTGTTCCGGAACCGTGTCCGGCTCCGGGCCGGGTACAAGTCGCTGTTCTCGCGCGACAGCCAGCAGGGGTTGACTCTGGGCGGCGGCCTCACGCACCGCATCGGCGGCACCGGGAATATCAGCATCGATTACGCGTGGCAGGACTTCGGCATCCTGGACAACACCCAGCGGTTTTCGCTGGCCATCCGGCTGTAGCCTCGACCGGATCGGAAATCCGGAGGCCGGAACGGGCGTTCGAGGCCTGGATTTCCGCTTGAAAAGGCCGGGAGGGATGCCGCTTCGGCGTTGATCCGGATCGAAGATGAAAAGGAGTTCTCATGGATTCGCGTTTCATATGGGGGGTTCTGTTTTTCTGCTGCGCGGTCGCGGGCCTGTCGTCCGCGAAGCCCGCGACCGTTGAATCGCCCGACGGATCGGTTCGGGTCACGTTCGACCTGGAGGAAGGCCGGCCGAAATACCGCGTCGAACGGTTCGGACGGGAACTGATCCGTCCGTCGGCCATGGGATTCGTCCTGAAAAAAGACGTTCCCCTGGACGGGCCGTTCGAAATCAGCTCCGTCCGGACCCGAGCTTCTGACGAGAGCTGGATTCAGCCGTGGGGCGAAAAGCGGGAGATCCGGAACCGGTTCAATGAACTGGCCGTATCGCTTGCGGAAAAGGGGAAGGACGGCCGCAGGATGGACGTGGTGTTCCGCGTCTACGAGGACGGGGTCGGGTTCCGGTACGAGAT
>CAZNXX010000230.1:0-2760 GCA_964577095.1 uncultured bacterium
CCGTGATCGCTTATGCCAATTTGATCCGGCATTATTTCAAGAACACCCGCCCCATCGTGCTCGGGGGAATCGAGGCTTCCCTCCGCCGGGTGGCGCACTATGATTATTGGGATGATTCCATCCGGCGCTCGATCCTCTTTGACGCCAAAGCCGACTTTCTGCTCTATGGCATGTCGGAACAATCCGTTCTACGGCTGGCGCGGGCCCTTCAGAATCCGGAACCCGTCCGCGATGTGGCCGGGCTCTGCGAAATCACCAGAACGCCCCCTGAGGATTTTCTGGAACTGCCTTCGTACGAAACGGTGGCCGCGGACAAGCGGGCATTCATCGAGATGTTCCGTGTCTTCTATGATCACAACGACCCGGTCACGGCAAAAGGGCTGAAACAGAGACACGGCGATCGATGGCTGGTCCATCATCCGCCGCCGGCCGCGCCCAGCCAGGCCCAGCTGGACTCGGTGTACCAACTTCCCTTTCAGCGCGGCCAGCATCCCTATTACGAGAAGCAGGGGCGGGTCAAGGCGCTTGAGACGATACGGTTCTCCATCAGCACGCACCGGGGATGCTACGGGGAGTGCAACTTCTGCGCCATCACGGTTCATGAGGGGCGAACCGTTCGATGGCGAAGCCCCGGTTCCATCATCGCCGAGGCGAAACTGCTCACGCGCCTGCCAGGCTTCAAGGGATACATTCTGGATGTGGGCGGCCCGACGGCCAACATGTATGGATTCGAATGCGCCGTTAAAAAGACCAAGGGCTGCTGCCGGAACCGCCGCTGTCTCTATCCTGAAATCTGCCCCGCTCTCAGGCCGACGCATCAGCCTCAAATTGAACTGCTCCGACGCATCAGGGGGATTCCCGGAGTTCAAAAGGTTTTTGTCGCCTCCGGAATCCGCACCGATCTGGTTCTGTCCGATTCCGGCCATGGGAGTCAATACCTCGAGGAAATCGTCCGTCACCACGTGTCCGGACAGCTCAAGATCGCCCCTGAACACTCAGAACGGCATGTGCTGGAAAAGATGGGAAAACCGGGAAGGGAAGATCTCGTTGAGTTTAAAAGTCGGTTTGATCGGCTTTCAGCGAAGCTTCAAAAGAAGCAATTTCTGACGTATTACCTGATTGCCGCGCATCCGGGCTGTACGGAGACGGACATGCGGGAATTGAAAAGATTTTCAGGGGAGGTTCTGAAGATTTCCCCCGAACAAGTGCAGGTGTTCACTCCATTGCCTTCCACTTTCTCCGCCCTGATGTATTATACGGGCATGGACCCGTTTTCACTCAGGCCGTTATTTGTCGAGAAAAATCAGGAACGCAGGGAGGTTCAGAAACAGATACTGGTGGGGAAACCGGCTGTTCGAACATCGGGGAAACAAAGGTATCCGACAGGCGGCATTCCGCATTGGAGGAAGAACATCCGGGGCGGTTATAGAAAAAAAGGATGAATCTAAGCTCCCCGCCCGCCGCGCGTGATCAAGCTGTCGCATTTGTGAATTATTAAGAGACACCGCGGGCCCGCATTGAGAAAAAAATCTGATAACCTGGTCCGGCATCGCAGGGGAATGCAATCACTGTCAGATTCATGGAGATTCTTTACAAATGAAGAAAAACTTCCGATCCGTAGCGATGTTCTTGCTTGCCCTCGGTTTCGGCCGGTTACAGTCAGCCGAACCGTACGTTCACATGTGGGAAATGCAGGAAATCGAACTCCATGCCTCGCGCATGTACGCCAATCCGTACACCGAGGTGGAGACGTGGATCGAGCTGAGAGGGCCGGGATTTGCGAAACGGGTATTCGGCTTCTGGGACGGGGAAGACGTGCACAGAATCCGATTTGTGGCCACGAGTCCCGGAGAATGGGTATGGACGACAGGTTCCAATCATCCGGACGACAGCGGGCTGAACGGAAAATCCGGCCGTGTTTTGGCGAAGGACTGGACCGGGGAGGAAAAGCGGACGAATCCCAACCGCCGCGGATTCCTGAGGCCAAGCCCGAACGGCCACGCGCTCATGTACGCGGACGGAACGCCTTTCTTCCTGCTGGGCGACACGTGGCTGGGCGCGGCGACCTGGCGCGTGCCGCTCACGGAAGCTCCAGCGGACACAGCGGTCGAGCCTGCGGCCGGCATCACCTTTCAGCAGGCCGTCGCGTACCGTAAGCGGCAGGGATTCAACTCCGTCAGCATGATCGCCGCGTTTCCCACGTGGGCCTCGGACCAGTACCCGGCCACATATGCGGACGCGAACGGCGTGTTTTTCAGGAACGCGTGGGAGGCTTTCGGCATCACGCTTCCGGACGGACAGCCGACCGCGAAGTCCATGCACGACGAGCGGGGTTACAGACCGTTCGAGATGCTGCCCGGAAGGGAGGGCCTGCCGGACTATAACCGCATCGTGCCGCAGTTCTTCTCGAGCCTCGATCGAAAGATGAACCTGCTGACCGACGAGGGTTTCATCCCCATGCTCGAGACCGTGCGTCGTGACGTGGCCCCTCCCTGGAAGGCGTATTTCGACTTCGACGAGTCGTTCTCGCGGTTCGTGCAGTACATGGCCGCTCGATACGGCGCCTATAACCTGATTTTCAGCAAGATCCACTTCGATATCTATCTGCCCAGATTCAGCCTCACGGCCGAGGAGTTCAACCGGGCCTTGAACCGTCATTTCAATCAATACGGCAGCATGCCGTTCGGCCAGCCGGTCACCTCGCTGATCGACCATGCCACAGACCTGACCTTCGGCACGGGCGGCCAGGCGCCGTGGCTG
>CAZNXX010000230.1:2770-4286 GCA_964577095.1 uncultured bacterium
CACAGCACGGGCAACAAGCCCAGGGACCACAGGATATACGATGCCCTGGAGCGGCAGTTCCGGATCTCTCCCGCCATGCCCAATGCCAATCTTGAGCCCCATTACACCGGATGGGTGCACGGCAACAATGTGGTGAACGGCGAGCAGGCGGAGTCCGGTTCAGACCGGGACAACTACTTTTCCCGAGCCCAGATGTATGGATGTGTGCTGTCCGGAGGACTCGCGGGGCATGTACACGGCACGGGCGCGTACGACTGCACGGCTGCGTCCGAACCCAGGGGAGGCCGACCTTATTTTTTTGAAGCCCTGCGATACGAATCCGCGGAATACATGCGGGGGCTGGGGCGTTTCATGCTCTCCGAGGGGCCGCAGTACCAGGATCTCGAGCCCGCGTCGGACAGCCTCGAGCCGCGGAAGGCCGGGGACAGCGCGGAGTCGGGGCTGGACGGCTGGTCGTTCCTGATGCGAACGCCGGACCTTCATCTGGGATTTCTCTACTTCGAGAACCGGGCCGAGCGCGCCGTGAGCCGTGGGTGGAAACCGGATACGCGCTACCGTTTAACCTGGTATGATCCGCGCCTCGGAACCTGGGAGTCGTCCGTCTTGCTGAAAAGCGACCACCGCGGGAATTTGCGGCTCCCGGCATTTCCGGGTGGCGGGGCCGTCGCAGAAATGGACTGGGCGGCGAAGATCCGGGAGTTGGAGACACGGCGAAGGTGACCTTTTCCAGAAGGCCTTCATTGCCGCAAACGATCAACAAGGAGGAACCTGATCATGAACTGCAAAGTTGGAGACAACCAGTCGGCGGGCGCGGTGTACGGGCTCGGGTTCATCGGCGCGGCTGTGTTCTACATCTCGCACGCCCCGAATTTCTGGATGGGACTGCTCGGTTTCCTGAAGGCGCTGGTCTGGCCCGCGTTCCTGGTGTACGGCGCGATGAGCAGGATCGGGATGTAGGTTCCGCGTCGGGCATCTCCCGATACGTGCCACGCACACCTGAGGTGCGCGGCACGTATCGGGGCGGAGACCCGATGGTTGTTCCGCACAAGGGCCGAGCCCTGAGGCGATCCATCGATTTTCCTGCTGCATCAGGTTTCGACCGGACCGCAGTTCTCGCTTGATTCCTGTCGCGCCGATGCCTGAACACCGGCACCTTTGTCCGGTGCCTGACTCTGAGAGTCGCATTGCTTCTGAATGAACGGTGACACCTGCCGGCGGGCCGCATGCCTTTCAAACTGAAAAAATATTATTACGCCTTCGTTTTCTGCGTCGGGATTCCCTGCCTTGTTCTGGCCTATATGGCCTTTCGCGGCATCCGCAATGACCGGGCCCTGATCGAGCGCGAAATCGAAGAGACGCATCAGGCGTTCGTGGGCCGGATCGAGCAATGCCTGAAAACCCAGGCCGGGGCGCTGGAAAATGCCTTCGACGGCGCCGGTTTCCCTCCGACGGACACGGTCACCCCGCTGATTTCCCCGGATTCGATCGTCACCGCATTTTTTGTTCTGGATGAACA
>CAZNXX010000231.1:0-1755 GCA_964577095.1 uncultured bacterium
TGTGCGGCCTGATCCGGTTCGATTCAGGAGAATGCAAAGTGGCCGGCCTGGACACGGCCCGGCAGACCGCGGCTGTGCGCGCGATCGTCGGTTACATGCCCCAGCGGTTTTCCCTGTACCCGGACCTCACCGTGGCCGAGAATCTTCGGTTTTTCGCGGACCTGTTCGAAGTGTCCCCATCGGAGAGAAGCCGCAGGCTCGAACGGCTTCTGAAGTTCAGCAGGCTCGGCCCGTTCTCGGACCGGAAGGCTTCGGCCCTGTCGGGCGGCATGAAGCAGAAACTGGCCCTGTCGTGCACCCTCATTCACACGCCCAAAGTGCTCCTGCTCGACGAGCCCACCACGGGCGTGGATCCAGTTTCCAGAAGAGAATTCTGGGACATCCTGTCCGAACTTCGAAATGAGGGCGTGTCCATACTGGTGACAACGCCCTATATGGACGAGGCCGGCAGGTGCGACCGCGTCGCGCTGATGCACAAGGGCCGCATTCTGCACACGGACAAACCAGCTGAAATTCCGAGGCTGTTCCGGAACACATTGTTTGAAGTGGAATGCGGGGATCCGGCCCGTTTCGCGAAAGCGCTGGCCGGCTCGGGCCGTTTCCATTCCGTGCAGGCTTACGGCGACCGCATCCATGTCAGCGGGCCCGAGAAGCCGGACGCCCTGGAGGCTATGATACGCAGCACCCTGGCGGAGACCGCGGCAGGAAAACCGGGCCGGATCAGCCGCATCCGGCCCGGAATCGAGGACACGTTTGTGGAGCTCATGACTGAATGAAGCGGCCCGGTAAAAACAAAACCGGTATCGGTCCGAAGACGGAGATCGGGAAGAAAAACCCGGCGCGTTCCGGATCCGATTCCGTGATCGTGGAGAATCTCGTCCGCAGATTCGGAAAGTTCACGGCCGTGGACGGCATCTCGTTCCGGGTGCGGGACGGGGAAATCTTCGGCTTTCTCGGCGCAAACGGCGCGGGCAAAACGACCACCATCCGCATGCTGGCCGGTCTGCTGGCCCCGACATCCGGCCGGGCCGTGGTCGAGGGATTCGACATTGCAACCGATTCCGACAGCCTCAAAGGCCATATCGGTTACATGTCGCAGAAATTCTCCCTGTACGACGACCTGACCGTGTACGAGAATCTGGAATTCGCGGGAGGCGTTCACGGCCTCGAAGGCCGTGCCTTCCGCGAAGCCCTGGAAAGCGCGACCGCGTTCACCGGTCTGGAAAACCTGTACGGACGCTTCCCCCGCGAAATCCCCCTGGGCTGGAAGCAGAGGCTCGCGCTCACAGCGGCCATGCTCCACAAGCCCGGCCTGCTGTTCCTCGACGAGCCCACGGGCGGCGTGGACCCGGTTTCGCGGCGCGCGTTCTGGCGGCTCATCCATGACCTGGCCGAAGGGGGCACCACGATTTTCGTCACCACGCATTACATGGACGAGGCCGAATACTGCAACCGGCTTTCCATCATGCACGACGGGAAAATCACGGCCATGGGATCGCCTGCCGAGCTCAAGGCGTCGGGCGGGTGGGCCACCATGGAGGACGCGTTTGTGGAACTGATCGGCAGGAGGATCGCGTCTCAATGAATCTGACAGCGAGCACATCCCCCGCCGCCTGCCTTCAACCAGAAAGCATAGAATCGATTGGTCCCGCGAAGCGGGGCCGCGGGGTAAGCGAGCGAATATAAAATGGTTTCTTCTCTACAGATAGAAGATTCCCCGCGGCTTTCCGCGGGGATCTTCAACCCGCGCCGGTT
>CAZNXX010000231.1:1855-4276 GCA_964577095.1 uncultured bacterium
TCCATCACGCTCGTGCGCGAGCGCGAGACAGGCACACTCGAGCAGATACTGGTCTCGCCGATCAGGCCCGCTGAGCTCGTGGCCGGAAAACTGGCTCCCTATATTCTCATCGCCTTGCTCGACTCCGGCCTGGTGATTCTGTTCTCCATCGCGGTATTCGGAGTGCCGTTCCGGGGAAACGCCGTGTTTCTGCTGGCCGCGGCCGTGGTGTACGTGTTCTGCGCGCTTTCGTTCGGCCTGCTGATTTCGGGCCGGGCGAAATCACAGATGGTGGCCATGATGGCGTCGCAGGTGCTGACTTTTCTGCCCAGCCTTCTGCTCTCCGGGTTCATGTTCCCCATCGCCTCCCTCCCGAAAACACTGCAGGTGCTGTCGTCATTCGTGCCGGCCACGTATTTTCTGAAAATCATCCGGCACGTGATGCTCAAGGGGACGGAAACCGCCGCGCTCCGGGAACCCTTTCTGTTCCTCCTGGCATTCGGCCTGGTCGTCACCACGGTCGGCATCCGCCAGTTCAGGCTTCGGCTGGAGGATTGACCCGTGAGACGCATCCGGCATCTCGTGAAAAAGGAGTTTCTCCAGCTCAAGCGGGACAGGCCCATGATGGCCATGCTTTTTGTGATGCCCATCGTGCAGCTGCTCCTGCTCGGGTATGCCGTGTCCGCGGACGTCGCCGGCGTGAAGCTCGCGGTGTGCGACCGGGACGGATCGGAGCTCAGCCGGAGCGTGGTCGACCGGTTCCGGAATAATGAAACGTTCCGGATGACCTTGGAGAGCGCGGACGAGAGCGAGATGGGCCGGGCGCTGGACTCGGGGAAGGCCCAGGCGGCGGTGATCATCCCGACCGGTTTCGCGGCGGACGCGGCTGCGGGAATACCGACCGCGGTTCAGATACTGCTCGACGGCCAGGACTCCAACACGTCGACGGTCGCGCTCGGTTACGCCATCGGCATTCTGGAGGAAGCGGTCGCCGGAGTCGCGGCCGCGTCCGGAATGCAGGAACGGAAGCGCCTGGTGCCGGACATCCGCGTTCGGTACAACGAAGGCCTGAAAATGGCGAATTACATGATCCCCGGCATCATCGTGTTTCTGGTGCTCATGGTGACGTCAATGGTCAGCGCCATGGGCCTGGTGCGGGAGAAGGAAATCGGCACATTCGACCAGCTCCTCGTGTCGCCTCTGAAGAAACACGAGATCCTGATCGGGAAAATCATCCCGTATTCCGTGATCGGGTTCCTGGAGCTCATTCTGGCCGTGGGATTCGCGAGGCTCTGGTACGGCATCCCGTTCGCCGGGAACGCGGGCTGGTTCCTGTTCAACATCGTCCTGTTCCTGTTCACAACGCTCGGCATCGGCCTGCTGGTCTCGGCCATGGCCCAGTCGCAGCAGCAGGCCATGTTCATGACGGTGTTCTTCCTGTTCTTCTTTCTCATGATGTCGGGCTTCATGTTCCCGATTGAAAACATGCCGGCCGTGATGCGGCTGGTGTCGTACCTGAACCCCATGCGGTTCATGCTGACGGTTACGCGCGGCGTTTTCATCAAGGGGTCAGGTCTCCGGGAGCTCTATCCACAGGCTTTGGCCCTGCTCCTGTTCGGCGCGGTCATATTTTCAACCGCAGTGTGGAGGTTTCAAAAGAAAATCAGGTAACCGGAAGAAATTGCCGAACTGCCAGTTCCTGCCTCTTCGCTACAGCCCTAAGTCCTTCTTTATCAAGGCATTGATAATTTTTCTTCTGGCATAATGTTTGTATAATATGCCCCTATGTTCATCACGTTCCCGATCCGCACGGAAAAAGAGACGGTCAAACTGCCGTACCTGACCATGGGGCTCATTTTATTGAACCTCACGATCTGGGTTTTTACTGATAAAATCGTGCGGCGTGAGTACCGTGAGCTGACGGAGCTGAACAGCCGGATGACCTCGATCGAGATGCCGTATCTGCGGGAGATTCATGAACAGGACCCGGAATATTTCAAAACCGCGCGTTTCGAGCAGGTGCATGAGCGGTTCAACGCCGAAGTCGCGAAGAATTCCACTCGGCCCGAGCATGAGGAATGGCGGTCGCTGTACGCGGATTACCGGAGCTGTCTGGAAAACCGGCTCTTCATGCGCCGGGGCTTCGTTCCCGCACGTTTCTCGCTGATCAATCTCTTCTTCTCCCTGTTCCTGCACGCGGGATTCATGCACCTTTTCGGGAACATGCTGTTTCTCTGGGCCGTGGGATGCAACTTGGAGGATGACTGGGGCTGGTGGGGTTTTGGAATCTGCTATCTGCTGTCCGGCATCTCGGCCTGGGGCCTGCACATGCTCCGGGTGCCCGAAAGCCTGGTGCCGGGCGTGGGGGCATCGGGCGCGATCGCGGGCATCATGGGCGTGTTTCTGGTTAAGTATTACAGCGTCAAGATGAAGTTCCTGTAC
>CAZNXX010000232.1:0-4268 GCA_964577095.1 uncultured bacterium
ATGAGGGCCTTGACCTGCCGGAACGCCTCCGACTCGCCGATCATGCGGCCGTGCCGGCTTTCCATTTCCTGCAGGAACAGCCGTTTCCACCGCACGGAGCCGAGCTCCTTCTCGATGATGGCCTTCAGCTCGCGGATGTTGGGATGCTTGGACATATAGTGGAAAGCGCCCAGTTTCATCGCCTCGACCGCGGTCTCCACGGACGCGTATTCGGTGATCATGATGACCGGCAAATCCGGCTGGGCGGGCCGGATCCGCTTCAGGGTCTCGATGCCGTCGATGCCCCGGCCGAGCCGCAGGTCGAGCAGCATGGCGTCGTACGCGTCGTCCGTGAGCCTGCGGAGCGCCTCCTCCCCGCTTTCCGCGGAATCGAGGTGAAAGGTGTCGCGGCTGAGGGCCGTGAAATCACGGATAAAATCCTTGTCATCGTCGACCAGAAGCACGCGGAGACGGTCAGGCATTGTCCACCCTCTTCAATTGAATTTGGAACACCGTTTTTCCTCCCCCGGTTTCGACGAGCCTCATTTCGCCCCCGTATTTTTTCACGACGCGGGCCGCGTGAACCAGGCCGAAGCCCCCTGATTGCTTCCGGGTCGTCACTTTTTCCCGGAATAGCCTCTCCCGCACCGGTTCCGGAACGCCGGGGCCGTTGTCCTCCACGTCCACCAGGAGCAGATCGGCGTTGCCGTGTAAAATGATCCTGATTTCTCCTTCCGGCGCGGCACGGAGGCCGTTCCGCACGAGATTGTCGAGTATCTGCGCGAATTCGGCCGGCCGGATGCGGCCGGCCGCGTCCGTATTGATGCGGCATTCGTGCGAGACCGTCCGGCCATCGGCCGTGTACTCCGCGGCCGTTTTTTCGATCCATTCGGCCGGCCTGCATGTGAAATGCGTTTCCAGGTTCTTCCTGAGGTCGCGCAGGCTTTCCTGCAGGAGGTGTATCGATTCAACCGTCCGGGCCGCGGCGCCTCGCATTCCGCCGGCGCGTCCGGCCGTCTCACCCTCGATCCGGCCAAGGGCGGCCGATGCCGCCTGCAGACGGTTCCGGATTTCGGAAACGGCCGGGCGGAACATTCCGGACGCCTGAAGATGCGCCAGAAGCCTCTCGATCTCCGGTACGATCAGCTTTTGATAATCACGGACGGACTCGTTCAGCCCCTCCCGGATCTCGCCGGAAGACGCCTCTGTGGAATCAAGATTGCCCGCGTAGAGCTGTATGCGGTTCAGCTTGCGTGCGCCCCACTCGCCGTGGAAGAAAGCGTTCAGGGAGACAAAGCATTTCTCCAATGCCTCCATCCGGGCCTGTTCGCCTCCGAGGATCCGGCTGCCGTAATGAAATCCCGCCAGTGAAACCGCGTATCCGAACGCGAACGGAAACACAATGCCCGGCAGAACGCCTGTGTTGCGCAGAACATGGAAGAGCAGGAGAAAAACCGGAAAGGAAGCCGCCATCGAGAACCGGACGATCCGGCCCTCCGACCGGTTTCTCCTTTTAAAAACCGTCAGAGAGGAAGCGGTCAGGATCAGAAACAGCGCGATGACGCCGGCGCGCGCCTGCCGGAGGGGATCCCGGCCGTTTCGGACGAGCCATTTCCCGGCACGGGAGCGGAGATGCGCAAGTCCTTCCTCTTCGAACAGTTCCAGGGTTCCGCCGCCCGGGGCCACGGAGGCCCAGGTGCGTTCGATGCCCGAGGGAAAGCGGACGCGGACATCCTTCGGTTTTCCGTCCGGAACGCCGAAAAGAACGACGCGGGAGCTCATGCTGTTGCACACGGCGCTTCCGCTCACCTCCCGCATGCCTTTCAGGCGGGACGGATCTCCGGCGAAACCCGCGTCGTAGAGAAAGACCCGCGCGCCCACGGCATCCGCGTTGGACCGCGTGCCGCGGATTTTCAGCCTCAGGTGCCGCCCGGTATCCGTCCGGTTGACGAGCCAGCGGCTGGCCGAGAAGGAATCGGTCAGATAGAGGTCCGGGTCCCCGTCCTCGTCGAGATCGGCGCAAGCCATGCCTGAAACGAAGCACTTGTGCCTTTCCGAAGCGTTCCTCGCGAACCGGCCGTCTCCGAGATTGAGATAAAGCGAACTGGTGTCGCGCCCGCCGACGAACAGATCCGTATTTCCGTCGTTGTCCGCGTCCAGGAACAGGGCCGTCTGGCTGAGCCCGTTCTCGACAATTCCCGACCCGGCTGTCCCGTCCCTGAAAAAGCCCTTTCCGTCATTCCAGTACAGTCCGCAGGGGCCCGTCATTTTCGTCACGAAAAGGTCCAGGTCCCCGTCATTGTCGGGATCTCCGAATACCGCGCTGGTGGAAAGGCTCAGCGTGTCCTCGTCCCCGAAACCGCGGGCCGAAGCCTCTTCCCTGAATTTCGGAACCGCGCCGCTCCCGCAGGGGCCCTGATTGACGTACAGCAGGCTCTTTCGTCCGCCGCGCGGGACGAAAAGGTCCGGCCTGCCGTCTCCGTTGATGTCCCCGAAAACCGCGCTCCCGGAACCCGGTTTCAGGGTCAGACCGGCCTCGGCCGTCCGGTCCGTGAATATGCCCGCCCCGTTGTTGACGAAGAGCACGTTTCCGGAATCGGAGTTGCACACCAGAAGATCGATGAATCCGTCGTTGTTGACGTCCGCCCACGAAGCGGAGGCGGAGAACCCTGTTTTTCTGCTGAGACCCGATCTTTTGAAGTTCCGGAACCGTCCCCTCCGGACCTGCTCGAAGAGGATGTTCGGACCGTACAGGGAGGTCACGAACAGGTCCTGGCTTCCGTCGTTCCGCGTGTCCGCGGACGAGGCGCCTTCGTCGTAATTGGGTTTCATATCGTCCAGAATCATCCCCGCCGCGACGCCCGCCATTTCCGCGATTTCGGTTTTCTGCGTGTACGGTGCCGTGAAGCGGTACAGCCGGTTGGTGCTCTGGGTGGCCACCGCGTACAGGTCCTCCTTTCCGTCCCCGTCCAGGTCCGAAACGCAGACCCCGTGCTCGTTCCGTGTCTGGGCGTCGGCATGCTCGCTGAAGACCCGCTCTTTCAGGATGTCCCGGCCGGGCCGGGGCGCGACCAGAACCACTTTTCGCTCGAGTCCCGATTTCGAAAAAAGTTCAAAGGCGCGGCATTCGTTTCCGTCGGCATCCGCCATCCTGTCCCCTTGTCCCGCGAGTGTGATTTCCGAATCACCCGGAGACCGGGCATACAGAACCCGCGACCCGGCGGACACGGCCTGAACCGGCCGGGAATGATGAACCCAGACGGACAGCGGCACCCGGTATGGGATACGCACCGTGTCCGCGGCAAAGTTCGGCGATACCGACTCGCGGCATTGCCTCAAAAAATCGGGAATGTCCGGATCCTTGACCCTGGGAAATCCCCAGAACACGGAGAGCATGTCCCTCGCGACAGAACCGCCGGATTCCAGGGGTACCGTCTTCCATTCCTTCCCGTCATACCCGCACAGCGTCACGGGTACGTCGGTGAACGCAAACCCGGCCGAAGGCGTGTCGAAAGAAAAACCGCAGATATGCCGCGAAACGGGAAACGGCTCCAGCCGCCATTGCCCGCCGTCGTAGCGCATGAGCTGTCCCCATTCGCAGCCGGCCCAGCCCGATTCCGGTGACGTGAAAAAGAGAGAGACGATCCTCAGGTAGTTGGGGGTCCTGGTCTCGGTCCATTGCCTTCCGTCGAAATGCAGGAGGTTGTGCTTGTACGGCACACCCGTCTGAAAGGACAGCCAGACGTTTTCTTCATCCAGGGCGAAGAGGGCCCCTCCGGTGACCGGGCGGTCCGCGGGCAGACGGACCGGAGTCCATCGGCCGTCCGCCCAATGATACGGAAACTGTTCGGTTTCCTGCGCGATAAACCAGCCTTGCCGGGAGTTCAGAAAATGATACCTGCTGATTCCCCCTTCAACCGGCGACTGCGGCAGGACTTTCCAGGGAATTCCCAGAATCGGCTGAAGATCAATCCCATTCCGGGCCAGATGGATCGAATCGGCCAGAACTGTGAAAGTTCCGCTGAATCCGTCGGACGCAAACCAGAGAAGAACGGGAAGGACAATGAGTTTCAGGATGGACCGGCGGAATAAACAGCCCAGAAGACCCTTCAACACGATGAAGCCCCCTCAATACATGTGCCGGTTTATTAATAATATAGGCAATTATCGGGAAATGTCAAGAGTGAAAGGGGGTGAACCTGGGGGAAGGGGGTGTCCAAAGAAAATCAATTTTACCCGCACCCTGAGCCCCTCGCAAGGCTCGGGATAAACTCCATCGAAGGGCGTAA
>CAZNXX010000233.1:0-4261 GCA_964577095.1 uncultured bacterium
TCGAGGCCTGGGACAAGGAAACCGTGGAAGCGGTCGCGGACGTGGAATTCCGCGGAAAACGCGGCCGTACGGTCGAGGACGTCATCGAAGAAACGTCCCTGCGTGTCGAGCGCACGGCTGAAGGCATACGCGTGCGGCTGTCCAGGCCGCGCGCAACGGACGGCGCGTCCGATTTCTGGAGCTGGATTTTCGGCGGCGGTTCGCGCGTGCAGGTGAACTGCAAAATCAAGGTACACGTGCCCGCGACCGCGGAGATCGAGGCCGAGACCACGAACGGTAACTGTTCGGTGGCGGGCGTCGCCGGAAGCGTGGACATCGGCACAACGAACGGCAACGTGGACGCGGAGGATACGGCCGGGTCCGTGAACGCGTCTTCCACCAACGGCGACATCCGCGTATCCGTCCGGTCATTGCCGGAGAAAGGCCGCGTGTCCTGCCGCACCACCAACGGCAGCGTGCGTCTGTCCCTTCCCGCCAAAGTCGACGCTGACGTCGATCTGTCCACGACCAACGGCAGGGTAAAATCGTCCTATCCGATCACCATGGAAGGCGGATTCTCGGGCAAGCACATCACCGGCCGCATTGGTGACGGCGGCGTGTCCATCCGTTGTTCCACGACCAACGGAAACGTGGATTTGTCCGAAGAACTCTGATCTGACAACCAGGTAACCCCGGGGTGGACCCCGGGGTGGATAACTGCGACGCACTTCCAAACTGCGTCGCAGTTGTTTTTTCTCAACTTGACAAGAGCCCTCCATTTGCGTATATTTCTCCCGATACTAATGGAGGAAAACCATGTCCGTTGACAAGAAGCAGAATAAACCGAGAAAAGAAGACAGGGTCTGGCCCTATACCCGCGTGAACGCCTATCTCGCTCTGGCCGCCATGGTCACTCTCATCGCCGGGTATGTGGCGCTGGGTGTCAAGCCCTGGAACAGCTGGGTGTCGCTGAACGTGGCACCGGTTCTCCTGGTGATCGGGTACTGCGTCCTGGTTCCAGCCGCGATCATCTACCACAAACGGGAACCGAAACCCGCCGGGCAGGCGGCTCAGCAGTCCACCGAGGCGCCGAAGGCGGGGTGATTTTTGGGATGTAACGGAGTATCGGGGTGACGGGGTATCGGAGAGGCACTATTTTTCCCCTCCATTACTCCGTCACATTTTTGGATTTGCTGTCCTTGTCAATCCTTTACAAGGGCGATTAGCTCAGCCGGTTCAGAGCACTTGCCTTACAAGCAAGGGGTCACTGGTTCGAACCCAGTATCGCCCACGACCAGGGGTTGGGGAAGTCACAGGGCCGCTCAGCGTCGCGCCCTTTTTTTATCCGCGGACGGGCCCGGCTGGAACAGTACCTGCGGTTCGTGCCGCGGGACAGCGGTTCCGGTTCCCGACGCAAAACGGATGACGCATGTTCGATGACCTGAAAATGGATGACCAGCCGATCCGCAACCCCGACCACGCCCTGCGCGAATCGGACCAGGGCTGGACGGTTCTGGTGAACCTCGACAGCGCCGCGGCCGTCGCGCTGAACGAGACGGGCATGCTGCTGTGGAACGCGGTCAACGGGACGGCCACGGTCGGTGAAATCATCGATCAGGCAAGAAGTCATTTTGAAGATCCCCCGCCGGAGGCCGTGAAGGACATGCTCGCGGTTCTGGAAACCCTGCGGGACACCGGGCTCATCGGTTTCGAGGTGAAGGTGTGAAACGCTATTCCGTCAACCCCGTGGTATCACTGAGGGACGAGCCAGGCGGCGGACTGCTGTACAACCCGGATTCGGACGAGGTCGTGCTGATCAATGAGACCGGAAGACTGATCTGGGACTTCATCCGCGATCCGCGCACGACGGACGAGATCGCCGCGTTCGTCGAGCAGGAGACCACGGACGCGGAAAATGCGGCCGCGGACGTCGAATCCTTCCTCGAATCCCTTCTGCCGGATTTCGTGACCGCACATGACGAACCCGCAGACTCCTGAAAAGAACCGCGCCGCGGTTCCCTCAGCGCCCGAGGACATCGACGTCAGCCTGACGGGCAAGTGCAACCTGGCCTGCAGGTACTGCTTTTACGCGGACGAGATGGCCGGTCTGGACGATCTGCCTGCCGGGCGCTGGCTTGATTTCTTCGCGGAAGCGGGCGGCATCGGCGTGCGCCGCCTCACGCTCTCCGGCGGCGAGGTCTTCACCCGGCCGGATCTGTTCCCCCTCATCGACAGCCTCATCGAAAACCGGATGCGCTACAGCATCCTCACCAACGGCACGCTCATCGACGAAAGGGTCATCGCCTCTTTCGGAAAGGGCAAACGCCGCCTGCGGCTCGATTCGATTCAGGTATCCATCGATGGATCCACGGCCGCTGTTCACGACGCCAGCCGTCCGCCGGTCAGTTTCGACCGGGCCCTGAGGGGGCTCCGCCTTTTAAAAAACGCGGGTTTTCCGGTGACCGTCCGGGTCACGATCAACCGCCATAATTTCCGTGACCTGCCCGGAATCGCCCGTCTTCTGCTGGAAGACATCGGACTGCCTTCGTTCAGCACCAACAGCGCGGACCGTTTCGGGTCGGCCCGGTGTTACGGACAGGACGTGGTGCTGAACCCGGAGGAATGGGATGAAACCGGCCGGACCCTGAAGGACCTGCTGGCCCGGTACCCGGGCCGCATCAGCGCTTCGGCCGGGCCGCTCGCCTTTGCCGAGGATAAGGCGCGGATCGACAGGGCCCTGGCCGAGGGCCGGACGGACCTGCCGGGAAGGGGAAAACTCTCCGCGTGCGGCGGGGTGTTCAGCAAAATGGCCGTACTGCACGACGGTTCCATCGTGCCGTGCAATTTGCTGTCCGGCCAGGTCATGGGCAAGATCGGGGAAATGCCGCTTCAGGAGGCCTGGCTGAACGGCCGCGACATCCGCATTCTGCGCGAACGGTATGAAACGCCGATCACGTCCATACCGGGCTGTGAGGATTGCGGCTTTTCCGGATTCTGCACAGGCGGATGCCCGGCCCTGGTGTACGCGCAGCACGGCACGCTTCACGCCGTGAACCGTGAGAACTGCTATCGAACCTGCATCGAGGGTCGCAATGCCCCTGTGTGAACCGCAAATCACTCCCAATGCCTCTTCGGATCCCCTCGTGCAGCTCCCCGCCGGGGTGCCACGCCTGCACTCATTCTACCTCTATCTGACCTCGGGCTGTAATCTCGCGTGCCGCCACTGCTGGGTCAAGCCCCGTTTCATCGGCGGCAGGCCGGACCCCCAGGAATGCATCGATCCGGAGCTTCTCTTCGCGGCTGTCACCGAAGCCAAAACCCTCGGGCTCACGCACGCAAAGCTGACCGGCGGGGAGCCGCTGTTCCATCCGAGGTTCCGCGACATCGCGCTGGGACTGTCCAACCTGGGTATCGAGCTGAACATGGAGACCAACGGCGTCCTGCTGACTCCGGAACTGGCGTCGTTCATCAAGAACGAGACGAAGATCAGCTTCATTTCCGTGAGTCTGGACGAAAACGAACCTGAGTCGCACGACACTTTCCGCGGCGTCAGGGGCGCGTTCGACGCGACGATCCGCGGGCTTGACGCGCTTCGGGAGGCCGGGTTTCGGAACACGCAGGTGATCATGAGCGTTCACCGGGGTAATGTCGGTAAGATTGAAAGCGTCGTCAGGTTGGCTGAAGCGCACGGCGCTGAGAGCGTCAAGTTCAATCCGGTCACGGATTCCGGCAGGGGCAGGCAGATGACGGAGCGCGGAGAAACCCTCGGCATTCCGGAACTGCTCGATCTGGAAAAATTCGTTTACGGCCCGCTGAAGGAGAAGACCGCGGTCAAGCGGCTCATTCTCAACATTCCGCCCGCCATCCGCTCCTTCCCGATCCTGATGGAGACTGGCGGGTGCACCGAAGACTGCGGTGTCACGGGCATTCTGGGCATTCTGGGGACCGGAGAAATCGCCATGTGCGGCATCGGCCAGACCGTTCCTTCCCTGGTTTACGGCAGGCTCGGCGACAGCATCGCCGATATCTGGCTCAAACACCCGAAGCTTCAGGCGCTCAGGCGGGAGATGGGTGACACGCGCCATTATCCCGGAATCTGCGGCGACTGCCTCATGGCCGTCTCCTGCAGGACTGGCTGTGTCGCCAACAATTATTCGGAAGGCGAAGGCATGGTCCGGCCCGGCAAGATGTGCCAGGAGGCCGCGGACCTGGGGCTGTTTCCGGCCCACCGCCGGAGGAGCTGGAAAAAGGATGGAGCCTGAGAGAAACGGATGCATCCCTC
>CAZNXX010000234.1:0-4244 GCA_964577095.1 uncultured bacterium
ATAGATCCCGGATCTCGGTCAGCAGGGTTTCCTGCGCGCTCGGCGGGGGCGGAGGCGCGGGAGCGGCTTCCTGTTTCTTGCGGAAGGAATTCATCCCCTTGATGGCCAGAAAGATGGCGAACGCGACGATGACAAAGTCCACGAGGGCCTGAACGAAGAGCCCGTACTGCATCGTGATCTCCGGCGTCCCGTCCGAGGCGCGCCTGAGCACGACGGCCAGCTCGGAAAAGTTCACGTGGCCGAGCAGGAGCGCGATGGGCGGCATGAGCACGTTGGCCACGAATGCCGACACGATCTTGCCGAACGCGGCGCCGATGATGATGCCCACGGCCATGTCCATGACGTTCCCGCGCATGGCGAATTCTCGGAATTCGGCGAACATTTTCTTCATTGCAGAGCCCTCCTGGATTTTTCACGTGGATGAGATAAGAGTTCATAGTTCATGGTTCATAGTTCATAGTTCATGGTTCATAGTTCATAGTTGAGAGAGAAATGAAAAAATCTATAGATCGTTTCTTCTATGAACAATGAACTATGAACCATGAACTTCTTAAATCGTCGTATCCGCGACCGCGGCGGGCGGAACCGAGTCCGCAACCGCGACGGCCTTCGGAACCGTGTCGGGCGGCGCCGCATCCAGGCCGGAGCGGGCCCGGCCGGGATCTGCGAGATCCGCCTCCAGCGCGTCCCGTTCCGCCCGCGTCATCAGGCCCCGCTTGACCAGGATTTCAGAGACGATCCGCCTCTTCTTCCGCATCCTGCGGCTCGCGTCGTTCTCGGGCTGGAAGCGGACGGGATTCGGCAGAATGGACGCCAGCCGCACGGCCTCTTCTGCGGTCAGATCGGACGCGGGCTTGCCGTAATAATGCCTCGCCGCGGCCTCCGCTCCGTACACGCCCGGGCCCCACTCGATCACGTTGAGATACAGCTCCAGGATGCGCCTCTTTTTGAGCCGCCGGTCCAGCTCGAAGGCGATCACCGCCTCGCGGAGCTTGCGGATCGGATTCCGGTCCGGCTTCAGGTAGAGATTCTTCGCGAGCTGCTGGGTGATGGTCGATCCGCCGCCCACGATGCGGCCGCTCTCGATGTTTTTCTCGAAAGCGTCCTTCATCCCCTCGAAGTCGAATCCGCCGTGCCCGTAGAACTTGTCGTCTTCGGCGATCAGAACGGCCTGGATCAGCTTCGGCGAAATCCGCCCCAGCTTCACCCAGACCTGCCGCATCGCGGGTTTCCGCCCGGTTTTCCGCAGCGCCTGATTCTGCCGGTGCCGCATCATGGCCGTGGTCCCGGGATTCCGGGTGCGCAGAATGCCGACGTCCGGAACCGCGGCCCACAGCGCAACGCAGACCAGGATGAAAGCCAGGCAGAGGCCCCCGCAGATCAGCAGACCCGCGCGGACGGCCTTGCGGAATTTCCGCGACAGTCTCACCTTCCCCATCCTATTTGATCCCAAGGTAGCTTTTGGCCGTTTCCTCGTCCCACCCGTCCATCCTGTTGTCGCCGATAAAGACGATCGGAACACCCTGGCCTTCAAGCGACCTGTACCGCTGAAGGGCCTGCGGATCCGCGTCGATGTCATGCTTCGTGTAGGCGATCTTGTTGCGCTCGAAAAAGGCCATCGCCGACTTGCAGATATCGGATTGTCCGTCGACGTAGATGTCCACCTTTGGCGCGTTTTTCGGCGCTTCGGCCGAAGCCGTGTCCGCGGCGGCTTTTCCGGGTTCCGCGGCTTCCGGCTCCTCGGGCTCGATTGTGGTTTTCATCACACGGAGGTCGGTCACCGGCTCGCCCTTGGGAGGCGGATCGCTGGAGAAATGCTTGACTCCGTTTCGATCGGTCCAGGAGTAAATGTCCGCGTAAGCGGACACGGCCGCGGCGAAGGCGAAGGCCGCGAACGCCAGTGCGGCGTACCGGGCCGCCCTGATCAAAATGCCGTGAATGAACCGCATCAGGCCTCCTTATCCGGGTATCGGGTGAAACCGCTTCTCTCCGTTTTCAAAACCGATGGTATGCGTCCAGCCCAGGGACCGCAGCAGCCTGGCCGCGTCCGCGAAATGGCGGCCCACGTCGCCGGGCGCGTGCGCGTCACTGCCCAGCGTGATCTCCACGCCGCATTCCGCGGCCAGCCGGAGCAGCCGGCCGGACGGATACGGCATGTGGTCGCTGGCCCGGTCCACGCCGCCGGTGTTCAGTTCGAGAACCAGGCCGGAGGATTTCATGGCCGCGAAAAGGGAGCGGACCCGTTCCTCGTGATTTCGGACGGACACGCCGCCGGGGTATTTCTTCAGCAGGTCGAAATGACCGACGATGTGGAATCCGCCCCTGCGGATCATCGCTTCCATCGCGTCCCAGTACAGGTCCCAGGCCGCTTCCACGCCGCCCCATTCGTCCGCTGCGGAGAGCAGGATATCCTCTCGGAAATCGACGGCCGCCTGTCTCACGATGTGAACGGACCCGATTTTATAATCAAACTCGAAGGGTTCAAGAATGGCGGCCTGGCGCTCCCCCCACCCTTCCAGATAATCCACTTCGGCCGCGAACCGGATGACAATACGGCCGGCATACGCCTCCCGCAGGCGCCGCACTTCTCCGGCGTAAATCCGGAATTCATCCATGGACGGGATCACGCAGTCGGGCGCGGGTTCGGAAAAACCCGCCGGGTAGGGAAAATGATCCGAGAATCCGATTTCCGGAAGCCCCAGCGAAACGGCGCTCAGCACGGTTTCTTCCATGGTGCCGGTCGCGTGCCTGCAATGAAAAGTGTGAATGTGGAAATCCGGAGAAAGCATGCTCTGACGCGCCTTTCGTTTCTCTGACATTTTATAAAATTAACAAATTCCGCAATTTAAATCAACCTGTTTTTCCCGCGGGCCACACCCTGCCCATTCGTCCTGTCCCGGACCCGCGGGATGAACCAGGCCGCGTCCCCGAGACCGGATTTGAATATTCTTTCCGAATGCTTTATATTGTGCCGGAGTACCCGAACACTCGGAGAGAATTCGATGCCCCATGTCTATATTTTGGAATGCGGAGACGGCACTTATTACACCGGATCCGCGAAAGACCTGGATCAAAGAGTGAAGAAGCACGGATCCGGCCGCGGCGCCCGGTACACGGCCGGCCGCCTGCCGGTGCGGCTGGTTTATTCCGAGCCGTTCGATAGCATGGCCGAGGCGCAGAAGCGGGAATGGGCGATCAAAAAGATGACCCGGGCCGGCAAGGAAGCGCTGATCCGGGGGGAGTCAAGATAAGTGCCAGGCACCTTAGAGGTGCCTGGCACTTGTTTTCAGAGTCGCCGGGCACTTGGTTCTCATTCTCCGTCTCGAATAAACTCCATCACCTCCCGCCACCATTCCGCTCCGACTGCATCCGGCCAGGAATTGTGACCCGCCTCAGGCCACATCCACAGTCTTTTTTGGCAATCGAGCGACTCGAACAGCCGCATGCCGTGGCTGGCGTGTATGACCTCGTCTTTTTCCGCGATTGCGACCGCGGCGCGGCCGCGGAACGATTCCAGATTACGGATGTTGTCGTAACGGTCCAGTGCCAGCAGGCGCACAGGAAGAAACCGGTACATCTCCTGGCCGAGGCTCGGCAGAGAATCCCACGGCGTGATCAGAATGACCCCGTCCACGGGAATCCTCGGATTCGCCGCCGCTCCGGCGGCCACGCCGCAGCCCAGCGATTCACCGACCAGAACGACGGGCTTGCCGTAGAGTCGGACCGCTTCGAGAATGGAGTCATGCGCGTCCTTGACCAGATTCCGCTCGGTCAACTTGCCGGTGCGACCGCCGGTGCCCGGATACTCCGCCAGAATGACGCGGAAACCCATGCTGCCCAGCATGCGGCCGTAATAACCCCGGTCCGCCGCGGTGCCCGCGTTTCCGTGAAAGACCATGACGAAACCGTCCGCGACCGGGCTGTCGGTCCGGGCCAGATATCCCCGGAACGGCTCACCGGGATCCGGCCAAGGGGTCAGCCCGGTCTGATCGAGGAACGCCCCGGACGGAACAGCCGCATCCGGATGATACAGCAGACGCCTCTGCAGGAAAAAGACAGCCGCGCAGATCACGGCGTACCCGGCCGCCGCGTACACAATGATTCGGACCGGCAAGGACATGGGTGATACGCTCCCGAAAACCGGCTTTCCGGAACCGAATCGGTTCCAGGTCCGGCTCTCCATAACGCGCGTGCCCGGCTTGCGGCCGGGCACTGAAATGGATCGTGCTTACTACTTGTTCTTT
>CAZNXX010000235.1:0-4240 GCA_964577095.1 uncultured bacterium
CATTCGACATCGCGGGCCGGGGCATCGCGGATGAAACCGCCATGATCGAGGCGGTGATGGCGGCCGGCCTCCACGCGAAACGGGTGAGGCGCGCGCAGGCCGCAGGCGGAGTCCTCCCGAATCGGGCGGAAAAGACGTCCGCCCAGGGTGTGCCGGATCAAAAAGCGGCCCGGCGGACGGAGCGGCCATGATTTCGCGACTGCTGAACTTCAAACCGCTTGATCTCGCCGATCGTGAGACGCTCCGGCCGGCGTTCCGCGCCTACCATCCGGAAACATCGGAATGGACGTTCACGAATTTTTTCATCTGGCGCAGTTACTACCGTTTCGAATGGGCCCGTCACGAGGACCTGATCGTTTTTCTCTGCAGGCCGGAGGGCCAGGAACCCTTTCTGCTCATGCCGATCGGACAGGCCCCGAGGGCGGAAAAAGCCCGTTTTCTTCTCCGCGCCCTGGGGGAGGAGACAGGAGTTAAAAATCCCGCCATTCACAAGGCGGACGCGCGATTCGCCGCCGAACTGGCCGGACTGACGGATTTTACGGTCGAGCCCGAGCGCGACCATTTTGATTACGTCTATGACCGGAAGGCGCTGGCCTCCCTGTCCGGCCGGAAACTCCACTCCAAAAAAAATCACTTGAACCGGTTCGAGAGAATCCATCCGGACGCCCGGTACGCGCCGATCGACGCGTCCCTGGTTCCGGCCTGCATCGAGGTGCTCGACCGGTGGCACGAGTCGCGCAACAGCGTGCACAACCCCGTTCTTCTGGCCGAGTCGCACGCGGTGCGCGAGGCGCTCGGCCATTTCGAAGCCCTCCAGCTCAGCGGCGGCGTCATCCTGATCCGCGGCAAGGTCGAAGCGTTCACGCTCGGAAGCGAACTCAGTTCGGACACGGCGGTGGTGCACGTTGAAAAAGCGGACCCGGATATCCCGGGCCTGTACACGGCCATCAATCAGCGTTTCGCCTCGGAGGCGTGGACCGGGGCGTCTTTCTTCAACCGCGAGCAGGACCTGGGGGAAGAGGGCCTGCGCAAGGCCAAGCTTTCCTACAATCCCCTCCGGCTCGTCGAGAAATTCATGGTCCGGCTGCGATAAACCATGGATCTTTCCCCGCAAGCCATACAACGCCTCGTCTCCCCGACCATTTACGAAAGAGGCCTCCGCTACAGGCGGGAGGGACGGGTCCGCGTCGAAACCGCGGAACCGGACCGCATCGTGGCCACGGTCCAGGGCCGCAGGCTGTACCGGGTGACGGTCAGGCCGAAGGGAGACCGGCTGGACGCGTTCTGCGACTGCCCCTACCCGGAACCGTGCAAGCACATCGCGGCGGCCCTCATCAAGGCGAGGGAGGATCTCGAGGCCGCGGCCGCGGGTTCCGGGAGAGGGGGGGATTCCGAAGAACTCACCGCGGGCGAGAAACTGGCCCGGCTCGCGGAGGAATCGGCCCCGGGTCCGGCCAGGCGCTGGCGCGTGCTCTTCCACCTGCGCCTTCACCCCCATTCCTGGTCCCTGACGCCCATGCGCGCGTTCATCCGGCAAAACGGGGATCTGGGCCGCACCGAGGAAATCCTCGACTCACGGCTGGACCCGGACGAGGACGCCTATGCGCCGAACGATCCGTTCATTCTTCCGGCCCTGGAGCAGATGAGCGGTTCCCGGCGGCCCTTTCACCCGTGGCGGTCCGAACAGCCCGCATCCCGTGAATTTCCATACGGCGCCGAGTTGGGCGGGCTTTTCGACCTGCTCACCGGCAGCCGGATCCTCCTCGCCGGCGGAACCCATTCCGGAAAACCGGTCGAATTCGCGTCAACGGCGTGCAGGCTCGAGCTCGAGATGATCCGGACGAGCGGAAAAATCGAGCTCCGGACGGTCGCGGTTTTTCCGGACCGCAGGGATTCGCTCATCGACGGCGCGGTCCGCTGGCTCACGGCCAGGCCGTCCTGGATACTCCGCGACCGCACGCTCTTCCGCGCGGAACACCCGGCTTCGGCTTTTCCGGTTCTTCACGCGGCCCTGGTCCGGCATCCCGTCCGGATGCTCGAACATGAAGCCGGACGATTCATCCGTTCCGCCGCGCCCGCGCTCGGGCCGGGCCTGGTGCTTCCGGAGGGATTCGAGATCGTTCAGGCCGACCGGCTGGAGGGCCGCCGCCTGGAAGTCAAGGAAACCGGAGAGGGCCTCCGCCTCAGGCTGATCTTCCGGTATGGGGAAGCGGAAGTGGATTCCGCGGAACCGGCCGCGGATCTCCTGAAGCCGACTTCGGACGAAAAGCGTTTCCTCCGGGTCCGGCGCAACGCCGCGGCCGAGGCGGACGCGCTGAAACGGGTGACCGCGACCGGAGTCCGGCGCGACGCCGCGGGTTGTCTGACCGTGCCGCACAGGAAGGCGCTCGACTGGCTTCTCGAAGAAACGGCCGGACTCGCGGCGGCCGGAATCACAATCGAAGGTTTGCGCGGCCTGAATCGTTACAAAGTCAGACGCAGGCGTCCCGAGTTAAAACTGGCCGTTTCCTCGGGCATCGACTGGTTCGATCTGCGTTTCGCCGTGACCTTTGACGGCGCGTCCGTGCGTTTCGAGGACCTGGCGGAGAGCGTCGAGAAAAAAACACGTCTGGTCCGGCTGCCCGGCGGCGCGGTCGGCGAACTGCCCGCGGAATGGGCGGAAGCCTTCCGCTCCGTTTTTCACTTCGGACGCCGCGGACGGGATTCGGTGCGCCTGTCCCGGTGGCAGGCCGGTCTGATCGAAGCATTGATCGAGGGCGCGGCGTCCGCGGAAACGGACGAGCCTTTCCGGAAAACCCTGGAACGGCTCAGGGGATTCGACGGCATCGTGCGCCAGGAGCCCCCGGCCGGTTTCAGCGGAACCCTGAGACCCTATCAGCGGGCCGGCCTCGACTGGCTGTGCTTTCTCAAAACAGGGCCCTTCGGCGGACTGCTCGCGGACGACATGGGGCTCGGCAAGACCGTGCAGACGCTTGCCTTTCTGATGAAGGAGCGGGAAGAGGGGGCCCGGGATCCCTTTCTCATCGTCTGCCCGACGACCGTGGTATTCAACTGGGAGCACGAGATCCGACGTTTCACGCCGGGCCTGAGCGTGCTCACGCACGCGGGCCAGGACCGGGCCAGGGACGCTTCGGGTTTCAAGGGACAGGACATCGTGCTGACCACCTACGGGATCCTTCTCCGCGACATCGCGCTGTTCCGGAAAACGGCCTTTCACTGCGTGGTGCTCGACGAATCGCAGAAAATCAAGAATCCCGCGACCCTGTCCAGCCGCGCGGTGCGGACGATCCGCTCGCCCTTCCGGCTCGCGCTGACCGGGACGCCGGTTGAAAACCGCGCCGTGGAGCTCTGGTCCCAGTTCGCATTTCTCAATCCCGGCCTGCTCGGGAGCCTCGATGCCTTCAGGCGGGAATTCGCGGGTCCGGTGGACCGAGCCGAATCGCCTGGAGCCGCGGCCGCGGTGCGCAGGCTGACGCACCCCTTCATCCTGAGGCGGACCAAGGAGGCCGTCACCCGGGAACTGCCCCCGAAGGTGGAGCAGACGTATCTTTCGCCCATGAACCCGGCCCAGGAAAAACTGTACCACAAATGGCGCGATTACTACCGCAGCCGCATCCTCGAATCGATCGAATCGGAGGGAATCGGCCGGTCGCGCATGCTCGTGCTCGAGGGCCTGCTCCGGCTCCGTCAGATCGCCTGCCATCCGAAACTCGTGGGCGAGGAGCATGTCGGTTCGGAGAAATTCGAGTCCCTGAAGGAAATCCTGGAGGACGTGGTTTCCGAAGGCCACAAGGTGCTCGTCTTTTCCCAGTTCACCAAGATGCTGGCCATCGTGCGCCAGCATCTGGACGGACGCGGAACCCGTTACGCCTATCTCGACGGCCGCACGCGCGACCGGGAAAAGCCGGTCATGGAATTCCAGTCCGCCTCGGGCCCCCCGGTGTTCCTGATCAGCCTGCGGGCGGGCGGCACGGGCATCAATCTCACGGCAGCTGATTACGTGATCCTATACGACCCCTGGTGGAACCCAGCGGTCGAGCGCCAGGCCGTGGACCGCAGTCACCGGATCGGCCAGGACAAGAACGTGTTCGTCCTGAAGCTGATCGGCAAGGACACGATCGAGGAGAAGGTGCTCGAGCTCCAGGAAAAGAAGAAGCGCATCGTCACCAGCCTGATCGCGGGCGAGGCGGAGGCGTTCAAGACCCTGACCCGGCAGGATATCGAAGCGCTGTTCGGGTGA
>CAZNXX010000236.1:0-1238 GCA_964577095.1 uncultured bacterium
CGGCGAACAGCAGGGGAAGGCCGAGCCCGCTGGCGATGCCGGCGAACAGGATGAATGGCCTGCGCCGGCCGTGCCGCGACCGCAGGTTGTCGGACAGCCAGCCGATCAGGGGACCCATCACCGCGTCCCAGATCCGGACGATGGTCAGCGCCAGGCCGACCAGCCACGGACTGACGCCGAGATAGATATTGAACACGGCGAACGCGACCCCGGGATACAGCCACAGCCCCCACATGTCCACGGCCGTTCCCAGACCATAGGTCATTTTCGTGGCCGGGGGAATGCGGTCCGCGTTCGAGCCCTGTTTCTTCTGCGCTGCCTGTTTCATGGAGTCTCCCGGTTGATGAGAGTTGGGTGCGATGATCCTGTACTTTCGGCGGCCGGACAGGCCAACGACGCGTCCGTCCGCTTCTCCCGCACAGCCGGTAACACTTCAGCCGCGGCGTATCATTCTGCTTCCCGGCTGAATAAAATCCGGAACTGAACGGTGTTGGAATGCACGGCCGGCGCCCTCTCGAAAGGCTGTACCCATGCCTGGGCGGCCATGTCCATGGGCGGGTATTGAATCCGGCCGTCCGCGATCAGGGGCGTGCCGGCGAGAGTCCAGACCGGCCGATCCCCGTCGTCCAGCCAGGTCCGGCACACCTCGACCAGCCGCAGGGAATCCCCCGGATTGAAAATCAGGAATCCGTCCCGCTGGATGGCATGGGTCAATATCTCGTCCGACCGGTTCAGACCGATCGTGATCCTGACCGCCGGATCCTTCCGCCACCAGATCTGCAGTTCGCCGAGCGGCTCGCGCACCGTGTCCGCGAGCGTCTCATCGAACGCGTTCTTCAGGTCCATGCTGAAACCGAGTCCGCCTTTTCCCGCCGAGATGTCGTTCAGGTCCCGGTGCACCGCCTGGATGTCCGGCTGATCGGCCCTCAGGGTCAGGGAGAACACATCGGGAGGCGTCCGATATGGAGGCAGGGATTCCTGGCATGCCGCGGCCATCAGCAGAAAGACCGCCCAGACCGGCAGCGCGGCGCGGTGCCGGGCGGATCCGTTCAACCGGTCGGTCATTTGAACTCCATCCTCAGTCCGGCCCGCGTGCGCCTGGGCGTACAGAGCCCGGACGGGTCATCCAGTTCCCCTCCGACGCGGCCCGAGGCGTCCATCCACACGATGTTTCTCTCGTTGAACACGTTCCGCCCGTCCACATAAAAAACGACGGCGGAGGGCGTCCGGACGCCGGT
>CAZNXX010000236.1:1338-4208 GCA_964577095.1 uncultured bacterium
GGGAACCCCCATTCGTAGTACCGGATCCCCCTGTCCTCCGATCCGCCGAGGCCCTCGGCGGTCATAACCGTATAGGACACGCTTCCATTGACGCGCCGGCCGCGCTCGCGGCTGAGGTTGATTTCAAACCCGGACGCCTCGGTGCGGTCGTTGTTCACATATTCCGCGAAACCGTAATCGCCGAGCACGCGGCTGTTGGTCGGGATGAAGGTGCGGGTATCCACCTGGTTGCGCGACTGCTTGGAGAAAACCGTCAGGGAAAGCACCCCGGCCGGCGGCACCGCCCATTTCAATCCCACTTCCCAGACCTGGTTCGTTTCGGGTTTCAGGTCCGGATTCCCCTTGATCACGCTCATCCCGTTCCGCAGGGCCCGATTGTCCAGGCCGGCATAGAGATAGTGGAACGCGGGGAACTGCGCGTACCAGCCGAGGTTGGAAAACAGCTGGACCCTCGGGGACAGCGGGGCCGAGAATCCGACCCTGGGGCTCACCACGGATTTGAACGAAGCGGTTGTGCGGCGGCTGACCCGGCCCTCGTACTCGTCCGGCTTCACGGGTATCCATTCCACCATGGGCCGGCTGGCCCTGGGGTCGAGGAAATCCCAGCGCACCCCCGCGCTGATCATCCCGCCCTCGCGCGCCAGCTCGTACCGGTTCTGCAGGAACAGGCTCCCGGACACGGGCGCCGTGGAATACCGCGTGCTGAAATCGAGCGGCGGCCGGTCCGGGAGGGGTCTTCCGTAAAAGGTCGTCTGCGGCTCTGTTTTGGACCAGTCCCCCCGGATCCGGTGGAAGCGGAGTTCGAATCCGGCCTTGACCAGGGAATGATCGTTCACCTGGCTGGTCGCGGTTCCCCGCACAATGCCGATTTCCTGGCGGTCATCCGTGCGCCAGACACGGCTGCCGGATATCACATACTGAAGATAAAAATCGTATTCATAGGGCGTCGTGTCCGCGGTCCACAAGCCGCTTCCGATGCGGCTCCTCATGCGGCAGTAGTTGAAATCAAGATTCAGCACCGTGCGTTTCGAAAGGACGAGGGCGGCGAGCACGGCGGCCCAGGCCGCGTCCCGGCTCCGCGGCGGCAGACCATCGAGGTTGTAGCGCCAGCTGAACTCGTAATCGCGCCATTCCCGGGTCGAAGCCAGCATCTGGGCGGACACCCGGAGCGCAGGGCTGAACCGGCCGTCCAGCCGGATGAAACCGGAGGCGTCCTTCGAAACGGACCCACCGAAAAAGTTGCGGAAATCCTGCCACCAGCGGGTGCCGCTCCGATCCGTCTCCGCGGCCGCGAAATAAAAAAACCGGTCGCGGAGGATGGGGCCGCCGGCCGAGGCCTCGAGGCGCGAGGCCCTGTCCTTCTGCGTGATTCCCTGGAAATCGTCGGTCTCCCCGGACGCGGCCGCGTCGAACCGGTTCGCCCCGCTCCGCGTGATGACGTTCACCACGCCGGACAATGCGTTGCCGTATTCCGATTCGAATCCGCCGGTCTGTATCTCCATCTGCCCGACCGCGGCGCGGGGGACGCGGATTCCGGTCTCTCCGGACATCATGTCGCGCAGGGGAAGCCCGTTCATCAGAACGAGTACCTCGTTCTCCCGGCCTCCCCGGACGTGGCCCGCGCCGCTGACCCCGGGCAGAGTGGGCAGAACATCCAGAAAAGCGCTCACGGGCATCCGGTCGAAGCGGTCCTCCGCCACGCGCACCGCGCTTCCGGTCACATCCTTCTGTATGGCCGGGGGTTCGGCCTTCACTTCGACCGGATCCAGAAGGATGGCCGCGGGCTCGAGAACCGTACCGTCCAGCCGCGTCCTCAAGTCGGGCCGCACCTCGACGCCGGTGACGCGCAGGACGCGGTATCCCACGATGCGGAAGCGTACGGTCACGTCGCCCGGAGGCACATCGAGAATCCGGAAACGTCCGGACACATCCGTGATCGATCCGAGCGGTGTATCCTCCACCAGCACGTTGACGCCGGGCAGAGGAACGCCGGTTTCCGCGTCGCGGACCAGGCCCTCGAGAATGCCGAAGGTGCCCGCGACCGCCTGGCTCCGGACGAGCAGGAGGAGGAACAGGACCAGTGCCGCGTCCCGAATGGAGGAACGCCGGACAACGGGTCCCGGAATGGGAGATGAAGGGATTGCTCGATAGAACATTCGCATATTGAATATACGCTTCCCGCTCCAAAATCCAAAAAGGAATTATATAAAAAAACCTCCCGCAGGAGGTTCGAGGTGTCGAAGTGCGACGCGCTTCGGATGTGCCGGGCACCTGTGAGGCGCCCGGCACATCGAACCGCAGTCATTTCCCCGGCTGATACGCGCCGGGGACAAGCGCCTTTCCGCCTTTCGCGCCTGTGAGTTTCAGGACGCTTTCGGGGATGCGGACGCCTGTCGGAGAAAGGGCTTTCGGAAGCGGCCGGTAATTCCCCAGATCCGGACTCAGGAAAATCGATCCGAGGTCGGAGACGATCAACCGGCCGTGTGTTTCGAATCCCGGAACCGTCCGGGCCGCCTCATCCGGAAGGATGAATCCCGTACTGCAGTCCTTTTCGGCCGCAGGCGCCCAGAGGATCAGCGTATCGGACTCAGCGCCCGGAGTGCGGACATAGACATTTCCATCCACGGACGAGGCCTGCGGCCTGTCCAGCTTGCCGCACAGGACGCCGGCCTGTTCGAAGCGGAGCAGGGGATCGCGGTATCCCGGCTGCGCGGCCAGGACGTTGTTCTCGAAAACGTGTCCGTCCCGCTTGTCCACGTCCGGACCGGTGGCCGGGTGCCAGCCGAAGTGGTCGCCCACGGCGCTGCGCTCGGTGCGCTGGAACTTCGCGGGCGCGTTGACGAAGGTGTTGCCGGTCACCCGGACGTTCG
>CAZNXX010000237.1:0-4193 GCA_964577095.1 uncultured bacterium
TCCAATTTTGCCCGATCGACCTTCAACCGCCACGGTGGAAATATGCGCCATGAGCCCCGCTCATAACAACCGACACAGACATCATCCGCCATGATCTTTAAATGAATCTGCGAGGGATGGCCGAACATTACTATTTTTAAATCTTTGCGTTCCGGCAACAACCGAATCAGCTGTTTCGCGATGAGACGGAACGAAGGAAACCGGCGGTCCATCCGGCCTGCGATCCGCCGGGTTTGATTGAACAGTCTCGCGACAATGTAGTCCCGCATTCCCGCACGGCCTCCACGCACACTTCGGTTTCCCCTGATATCCCTGACCGCGACCACCCGACCGTCCACAGCGGAGTACGGAACGCGATCCGGATCGTTCGTCCGGTTGCCGTCTCCCCGCGTGACCAGACCATCCGGCCGGACTTCCATCACGCGATGGGTCACCATGGTCCCGTTCGACTGCGAATAAAAATGGATAATATCGCCGCGGCGGGGTTGTTGACTCCGATACGGACGCACATCAACGTATCCCGGCGCAACCAGTGTGGGAATCATGCTGTTTCCCGAGATGACGACACCGGGCACAATGGGTTTTATCGCGTCAACCGCAGCTCCCGGCTTCCCCTCCGCAGGGGAATTCAGAACCAGCTCCGCCTGCCGTCGCAATGAATCTTCAAGAAGCGTCCAGAACCGGCCGTTCAGGCTCAGGGTCAACCGGCAGGCGGACAGACGGGATGTCACCGCGCAGACGGATGAAAATTGTTCCAGGTGATTCCGATGAACATCTGCCGCCCGCTGATTCCGGTTGAATGACGCATTCGCCTGCTCGGCAGATTCCATCAGCATGGCCGCGGCCTGGGTGTGATTCAGCGGTTCCAGGGCATCCTCACGAGACTGAAAAAGAAAAACCAATAATTTCAGCGCGATGCCCGATTCCGTATTCCAGGAACCGCACGGGCCCCCGGGGAAAAAGAGGCTCCATGTCGGCCATGGATGGCCGTAGTAAATGCGTTCGCCCCGAGGGACAATCAGGACCGAGTCGTCTGAAAGCGACCGCCAGGGCGCGGTCAGGCGCTTGGAAGCGGTCGTTTTTCCCGTGCCGCTCGTGGCGGCCAGAATGACCCCCTGACCCTCAAATTCGGCAAGTCCGCCGTGCACCAGAATGCCGCCGCGCTTCTGCGCCATGTGGGCAATGGCCAGGCTGATCTGAAACGCACGCACGGCTTCTTCATCACGGTTTTTCGGCCGGAGCAAGCGGCAGACTGTTCCCTCCGCTTCCGCTGAAAAAATCTCTTCCGTGTCTCCGGTCACCACCCGCAGAACATGTTCGGCTACGCCCGGCTCGAGCCGCATGGCCCTGGCAAGCAATTCAACCGCAGGCGCGGACGCCGCGTCTCCGGCCGCGATCTGCAGACTGAAGCCGTCCGCGAGCGTCAGTTTATAGGATGGATGCTCCGCGCTTCTCAAGCCCGATCCTTTTTCCAGCTTCTCCTGCGGTGGGCGGGAAAGAGCCCCAGATCGGCGGTTGCCTGGCATTCCTTCCCGGGCCAGACCATGCCACCGCCTTCCCGGTAATTGCCGGCGACACATCCTGTTCTGCAGAAACCGGCCATCAGGCAGTCTCCGCAGATTCCGGGATAGTGACGCGTGTCTTCCAGCTCCCGCCTGAGCGCGAGGAGCTTCGGGTGATTCAGCCAGATATCTTTGATGGAATCGCCGAGTTTTCCGTAAACCAGCGAAGGGACGGTCTGGCCGATGCCGCACATTGCGATTTCTCCGGTTCCCAGAATGCCGAGAATGCCCGTGACACCGCAGTCGCCCGTGCATCCGCCGGTCTCCATCAGGATCGAGAAGGAACGGATGGCCGGAGGGATGTTGAGTGTGAGCCGTTTGTGCAGGGACATCTCCTTCAACGGACCGTATACGAATTTTTCCAGATCCAGCAGTTCGGGAATGCCGAGTGTTTCCCCGCGGTCCGCCATCTGCATGCCCCGGCCTGTATCCGTAACCGGATTGAACTTGACGCTCTCCGCCCCATGCGCCTCCGCCAGGCCGACGACGCGTTCGATCTGTCCGACATTCCCCCGGTGCACGCTCATGATGACCTGGGTGTTTCGGAAGCCCGCGTCCCGGAGCGCGTCCAGGCCCCGCAGGGTCGCCTCGAACGCTCCTTTGACGCCGCGGAAAACGTCGTGAGCCCCTGCATCGTCGTCGTCCAGGCTCACGGAAACGAAGTTGATTTTCGTCTCGTTCTTCATGAACGACGCCAGTTCCGGAGTCAGCAGAACACCGTTGGTCTCCATGTTCAATTCGATACCCAGGCCGGAAAGCCCCAGTGCGATGTCCCGAAACCGGGGATGGAACAGCGGCTCTCCGCCGGTCAGCTTGGCGTGCGTGAGCCCCAGGGTTTTAGCTTCAGTGACAGCCGCGAAGAGAAGCTCCGGATCAATGCAGTCCTGGGGATCGGGCATGCCGTCGATAAAACGCGGCTTGACCCAACAATGGCGGCAGGCGAGATTACAGCCCGAGGTCAGATAGAGGTAGAATGAGTGCAGGCGCGGCACTCCGGGGGGAAGATTCACAAGCGGATCGGATGAGGGACCCGGCGTCATTTGGGGTTCACACAGGGGCATTCCGACCCTCGATGCAGGTTCTGTAGCAGTTCTCCCGGTCCACTGCGCTGAAAGTTCCATGCTTCGCGTAAACCAGGGCCGGGCATCCGCCCGTGCAGAATCCGCAAAAGCGGCAATCCTCACAACCCGGGATGGATGTGATCGGCGTTTCGTACCGCTCGCGCAGAATGCGGATATCACGGCCGTTCAGCCAGGCCTCCCGAAGGGGCGTTTCGCCGATCTTCCCCATGACCCGGCCGGGAAGCAGATTGCAGGGGACCAGGGAACCGTCATGCAGCACGGCCATTTTACTGAAAACCCCGCCGCAGGCTGAAAGTTTTCCCCTTCCCGGCAGTCCCGTCCGGCCTTCAGCCAGGGCCTTGGCGACAAGCGCCGCATCCTCCGCGAAAACGAGCGGCCCGGCCGAAGCGCTGATGCGGCCCGGATACCGATTCAACAGTTCCTTCAGGATCCGGCCGGCCATATCCCATTCTTCCGGATTCACCACCACATCCTGGCCGTAACACCGGGCCGATCCGAAACGGTCCGCGCTGTTGGTGCTGAATGAAGGCAGTCCGACGTCGTCCAGCAGAAGCCGCGCGATCGCGGGCAGATCACGGACATTGTGCCGGTTGATGGTGACCCGCGCCGTCACCGGGAATCCCCCGGCTTTTAGAAGGCGCAGTCCACGCAGGGCGCGGTCGAAACTGGCCGGCGGCCTGCTTGCGTCGTGAACGGCCGCCGTGGACCCGTCGATGGAAACCTGAATGGAATCGAGCCGTAGGCGCCGTTTCCCCCCGGCGAATGCGGCGATAATTTTTTCGTCGATGCGCGTACCGTTGGTGAGGATGCTGTAGCGCATCCGGTTCTCGATGAGGCTGTCGATGAGGGGAAAGAGATCCGGACGGGTGAAAACCTCCCCGCCTGAGAGGGTAAGGCGCTGAACCCCGATGCCGCCCGCTTCCGTGAAAAAATCCATCCAGCGTCGGCCCGGCAGATCGTCCAGCGCGGCCATTTCGTCCGCGTAATAACAGTACCTGCAGGCCAGGTTGCATTGACCCGTCAGGCTGAGGTCGATGGTCTCGGGCGCGCAAGGAACCGTGATGCGGCTTTTTTCAGGAGACGTCGGGTTCGTCATGTGCGGTCACGAAGTCCGGCAAAAGGGATTCGAGGAACGACTCCGCGTCAGCGGCCGCATTCTCCGCGTCCGTTGTTTCCTGCTCGACGAATGCGGCGATTTCGGCCGGGGTCCGCGGCCGGTTGATGAAGTCCCAGATCAACTTTCCGGTTTCATTGACCAGGACCACCTCGTCTGAATCCGGGTTGTACAGCAGGGCGCCTTCGGGCTCGTCTCTCAGAGAAACCACGGGATTCACCGAATAGCGCTTCATATTTTCACCTCGAGGCCGATGAGGCCGGTGTCCCGAAGGGTTTCCAGGACAGCCAGCATGTCCTTTTCAGCCTCCGGCGGGGGATCTTTAAAATGACTTCTCGCATGATCGATGATATCCGCGATCGTGGCGGTTCCGCTGACGCCGTTCCACAGCAGCATGCCCGTCTCGTTCAGCGCGACGGCCGCGGCGCTGTCGAG
>CAZNXX010000238.1:0-4146 GCA_964577095.1 uncultured bacterium
TTAATACTGAAGGGGCAAGTAAAAGGTTGTCACGGAAGGATGCCGGGAAGCGGCGGTTTTCATGAGGGTTTTCCGGCAATGCTGTCTGCAGGTTCCGGTCCGACGCTGTGACACGGAGGGCAGAGCCCTCCGATTTGGACGCGCCGGGGTGGAACCCCGGCGCGATCACGCATGGACCCTGGGACTCCCCGCGGATGACCTCCTTCAGGAAAGCGTGTTCTATTTCAGGGTTTGCCAGAGTGCGGCTGAAACGAATGTGCCGGCCGCGGAAGCTGCGATGTCGAAGGGATCGACCGGGAGATTCCACGCCGCGTGCTGGAAATATTCCCATGCCGTGAGTCCCAGGAAGGAAAAGGCCAGGATGAAGCCGAACGCCGGGATGCGCGCCCTTTTCCCCGCGAAACGGCGGGCCCGGCCGTCCGCCAGTACCAGGATCACGAAGGGGACGAAAAGAGCGCCGCCGAAATTCGGGAGCACCCCCATGACAAAAGCGAGCCGGTCGGGCAGGGCAACCGGCAGCACGCGGACAAGGCGGCAGGCGAGTACGAGCCCGGCGCCCGTGAAGCACAGAAAGGCGGCCAGGCGGAGCCGGCGCGGGGACATGCCGGCACCCTCTGCTAACTGTAGCCTTCGGCTTTGTGAGGTCCGCATTACATCCCGAGCAATCGAGAGAGAGACGCGACGATCTGGCCGCGGCCGGAATGCACGAAAGCGCCGATCTGGGCGATGATGGACCATCCCAGTGCGAACTGGCCAAGCACCCACCCGCCGATGGCGAACTGGGCGACGGTGATGGCCCCGATTCCGAACTGGGCCACGGTGACCACGCCGCAGGCGAACTGGCCGATGGCCAGAATGCCGCGAGCAGGGACGGGCATGCGGTTGGGGCGGTATTTGAAGGAAATATGCACGAGAGGCAGTCCGAAATAAACGGCTTCGGACTTGTACTCGAATCCCCATCCATCCCACTTGGGTTTTGCCGGATAAGGGGCACCGCATTTGGGACAGGACAGAGCTTGTTCGGAAACGTCGGTCTTGCACTCGCGGCAGGGTTTCACGTTGCTTCCTCCGGTTATTCGAGCGGTTCCAGGCCTTCGCGCATCACCCTGTCCGCGTACCAGGACAGGGGCTGGAGGGAGGCAGGATCCGAAAAGTCCGCCAATCTCCTGTTCATCCGGCGCACTGCCAGGGTGTCATCGGTGTATCCGTTGACACTCGACGGATCCACGCGGGTCGCGATGAGCGTGTCGCCCCATTGGGAGGCGACGACCCCGTGCGCGTCCATGATGCCGGTGAAACGCATTTCGATATCCATACCCTGTAACACCTGAAGACAGGAAAAAGACAGCCCGTTCAGGGGGCCGTACGCGTCCGAGCCTGAAACCGGATCGCCGAAAGTGAAGATGCGGTCGAGCGCGGTGTACGAGTCGTCCAGATCGGGCCTGCGGATCGAATACGATGTCCGGGGTTCCGGTCCCCTTGGGAACACGGGGAATTGAGCGGCCGCCAGGGATGGGACTGCAGTCGTGTCCGCGTCCGAACGCCCGTTTCCCGCTCTCTTCATGAAGAGGCGGTAGGATTCTGGAACGCCGCTGTTCTGGAAAAGAACCCACCGTTTGTCGATCGAGACGACGACGCTCCCGGAGTCCGGAGGCGACAGCAGAGAGGGGGAGGCGGGCGAATAGCTGCGGACCGTTCCCCGGTAGAACAGGGTGTCCCCCGAGGTGCGGACCGAATCGAATTGCATGGAATAAATTTGCAGGAACTGGAGAGCGGCGGATGAAGCGGACGAATCCGCGTCCGTCCAGTAATCCGCGAGCGCGTGAACCGTCCGTTTTCCGAGGGGGAAGGAGACGTTCACGCCTCCACCGTCCGAATGGCCCACCGCTTTTTTCTCGCAGCCCGTCAGCAGGGCCAGAACCGCAAGAACCGGTCCGATCGGCGTAATGAAATGCGCCGGGCGCATGTGCGGAACCATGCGGTCCTCCTTTCTATTTCAGATAAAGGGCCTTCACAGTCCGGCCGCCCGACTTTGTGTTCAGCACGAACAGATACACTCCGCTTTCCAGTTCCGCGCCGGTGTCGCTTCTGCCGTCCCAGGACACGGACCCGGAACCGGCGTTCTGTTGTCCGTCCAGGAGCCGCCTGACTCTCCGGCCGAGTATGTCGGTCACATCCAGCGTCGCGGGGCCGGCCGAGGGAAGCACCCACGAGACAACGGTGCGTGAATTGAACGGATTGGGATGGTTCGGGTGCAACGCGAAATCCGCGGGTCCGCCGCTGCCGTCCGCTTTCCCGTCCACTCCGGCCGCGTCCGGAATGAAAACGACTTTGAACCGGAATCCATCCGGCATCAGGGACAGCCTGTCCGCGGCAGTGGTGATGGTCGAATCCGGGGGCTGCACGCCGCCGTCCGAACCGTCAGGGGACCCGTAGCCGCCGTACTCCGGGATGCCGGCGCTGTCCGCCCGATCCGCGAAGCGGACCGGGGTTCCGAACAGCACGGAAGGCTGGCCCCGGTAGAACGAATAACTGTGCCAGGCGTTGAGCTGGAACGAACGGTTGACTTCGGCGATGATCCCGTATTCGTTCGCGGGAAGCGGCCCGACCCGTGCCGTGATCGTGACCGTTCCGGCGTCAGGCGTGGCCTCGGACACGGCATCGATGTCCGCCGGGTACGACGGCTTAGACTGCGGAGGCGGGTAGAAGCTCGGGACGCCGTACGCGGAATCGACCGTGTTCCTGCAGTGCGCCCAGACCGGGAGCGCGTCGGGCCGGTTGCCGGATCCTGTGTCGAGGGTCGTATCCGCGGTCCGGTTTCCGCCGCCCCGTCGGCCGATGAAATCGGTCAGCCAGAGCGTTCTTAGATATTCACCCTCCGCGTCCTGCAGCCAGATGGCCATCTGGTTCGACCCGGAGGAGGGCGAGAAAGTGATTGACACAGTGCCGGAGGCGACGTTCTGTCCGGAGACGCGCACGGCCACGGACAGCAGAACCGCCGGAACCACGGCGGCCGTCAAACGGCGAAGATGCAATCCGGTCTGGGTTTTCATGTCCGTTCCTTATATATACTGGTTGATAATAACATGAAACCTTAAAAAAAACAAGCTTTTTTTGATACGGGGGCGCCCCGCGACCCTCCCAAACCCCGAAATTCCACTTGCTTGTAAAGAACAAATGTTCTAAATTTCTGACTCCGGTCCGGGAACTCCGGCCCGGTTCGGAATGGTTTCCCAACCCGCCGGAGCCCGATGGACCTCCTGAGCCTTCTGCTCATTTCATTCGGTCTTGCCATGGACGCGTTTGCCGTGTCCGTGTCGTGCGGTATATGCGGCAGGCCCAGAAAATGGGGTCTCATCGCCCGGGTCGGCTTGTATTTCGGCGGGTTTCAGGCCCTGATGCCCGTGCTCGGATGGCTGGCCGGAACCCGTCTCAGGGGTCCCATCGCGTCCCTGGACCACTGGGTCGCCTTCGGGCTCCTGGCCCTGATCGGCGTCAAGATGATCCGCGAGTCCTTTGCCATCGGGGCCAGGCGTTTTGATCCGCGCAGGCACAAGGTTCTGCTCACGCTGGCCGTGGCCACGAGCATTGACGCGCTGGCCGTGGGCCTGAGCTTCGCCCTGCTCGACGGTGGCATACTCGTTCCGGCCCTGACAATCGGCGCGGTCACATTCTGCGTTTCCTGCCTGGGCGTAATCATCGGAGACCGGGTCGGATCGATCTTCGAGAAAGCCGCGGAAATACTGGGCGGCCTCATTCTGATCGGCATCGGCTTGAAAATCCTTCTGGAGCACACACTGACCCCCTGATCCTTTTCGGAGGCCGCATGGCGCTCGATTTCACCTCCATGAAGAAGCTGGCGGAGGGCAAGACCAAGGTCATTTACGAGAACCCGTCGGACCCGAAAACCGTTTACATGGTTTTCAAGGACGACATCACGGCCGGAGACGGCGTCAAGCACGACGTGATCGCGGGCAAGGCGTCCGTGGACTGGCGGACCAACCGAGACATCTACGAGTACCTGAACCGGAAAGGCGTCAAAACCCACTACCTGTCCAGCCCGGAGGAGAAGGTCGCCCTGGTCCGAAGGCTCGACTTCAAGATCAACCTCGAGGTGGTGTCGCGCCGCGTGGCCGCGGGCTCCAT
>CAZNXX010000239.1:0-4142 GCA_964577095.1 uncultured bacterium
GTTTCTTCACGAACGCCAGAACACCTCCGAAAAGGGCGGCGATGACCGATCCCATCAGGATCGTGTCCGTCGGCGCCAGCCTGAAAAGGCTCATGCCTCCCCATATGATCAGGAACACCAGCACAGCGGTCAACAACGCGCTGAATCGGGCCTTTCCGGTTTTCGAATCGATGCCGAGCCGTTTCTCGATTTTCTCGATCAACATTCGGACCTCCCGCTTTTGATGAATTCTGTATGACATGAAGTTACGCGGGACGCGGGTCCAGACAGCGTCCCGAATGCGGAGTGGAGAACAGGGAGAGAGCGGTTGATCCGGAAGAACAAAGAAATGACCGCTCCCGCGTTTATTAGACGCGATGGCGGCCCGACCATCGAACGACCTTCGGAATGCGTGGACGCTTCCGAACCCGAATACGCCGAAAGGCTGTTGTTCCAATATAAAAAAAATATGCCGGCGATGCAAACATTTTCGGCCGCTGGTGTGGTCCGGCAGTCAATGCCTGGGGTTCAGCATGATCCTCCGCGTCCTGGCCGAAGAATGCTCTATGGGCTGCGACTGAGGAGGGACGGCGGTTTAAAAATCTTGCGATTAGAGGTATTCATCGCTACATTGTATCCCAGTCTGTTCCCGCCTGTTTCCATTGACGGAGGTCCCCCGATGCAAAAACATGTCGCACGCCAGAGAAAGCGGATGGCTGCGGTCCATCCGATAATCTATCACCTCCTGCGCGAGGCGGACAACTATGCGACGGCCCGCAATTACCTCCAGGCGTATCTGCATGAGCTGCAGCGCATGATGAACCGCTCGAGTCTTAGAAAACAGCCGCTTGAATGGGTCATCCAGGAGCAGGGCATCGACACCTTTCTGAACCTGATCAGCGTACGCAGCGAGCGTTTGATCCGCTTCAGCCTGGTCCGCCTGCTTTGGAAAATCGCCAACGGCCGTCACGAGAATCTGCCCAAGGATCTGAACGACGGTTTCTTTGAGGAGATCATTCATCTGCTTCTGGCGATACAGGGAGAAAGCGGCGTTTACGACAAGGAATCGTATCCGGAGTTTGCCAAGTATCACGGACGGAAGGCTTCGATTCTTCGTTCGGAACAGCTCGACCGGATCGCGCTGAAGACCGAGGCCCGGATGAAACGGTACGCGTCGGGACTGGAGTCCCGTGTCCGCGTCCGGCGGGACGGGAACAGGCGCCGCATTCTGCGCCGTCTGGGCGGCAGTGAAGAGGACTGGAATGACCACCGGTGGCAGATACGCAACGTCGTGCGGAGCGCACTGGTTCTGGAGAAGCTGATCAATCTCACGCCGGAGGAAAAAACGGCAATTGACGCGGCCGGCAGGAACCGCGTGCCGTTCGGAATCACTCCTTATTACGTCTCGCTGATGGATCGGAGCGCCGGCCGGGAAAATGATCACGCCGTCCGCGCCCAGGTCATCCCGCCCGCGGACACTGTCCGCACCCTGGTCCGCAGCCGCAGGGATTCCGGCCGCTCTCTTGACTTCATGCTGGAAAAGGACACCTCCCCGGTGGATCTGGTCACGCGGCGTTATCCCATGATCGCGATCCTGAAACCCTACAATACATGCAGTCAGATCTGCGTGTACTGCCAGCGGAACTGGGAAATCAACGATGTCCTGGCATCGGACGCGCTTGCTTCGCCCGGCCGGTTGCAGACGGCGATCCGGTGGATCCGGAAACATCGGATGATCCGGGAAGTCCTGGTCACGGGCGGGGATCCGCTGGTGATGAGTGATGAAAGGATCATCGATGTGATTGAATCCCTATCGGAGATACGCCATATCGAGCGAATCCGAATCGGAACCCGGATCCCGGTGGTGCTTCCCATGCGCGTGACGGACGACCTGGCGGACGGGCTGGCGCGTTTCCATTTTCCCGGGCTCAGGGAAATCGCCGTGGTCACCCATTTCGAGCATCCCTACGAGATCACGCCCGCGGCCATGGAAGCGGTTCAGAAGTTCCGGCGCCGGGGCATGTCGGTCTACAATCAAGCCGTTTTCACGATCGAAAACAGCCGCCGTTTCGAACTGGCGGCCCTGCGAAGGCTGTTGAAACTGATCGGTGTGGACCCGTACTACACCTTCAACACCAAGGGGAAGGAAGAGACGAGGCGCTATCGGGTTCCTCTGGTCCGGCTGCAGCAGGAAATCAAGGAAGAGGCGCGGCTTTTGCCCGGCCTGGCCCGGACGGACGAGCCCGTTTATAACGTCCCCCGGCTGGGGAAGAACTACCTGCGGGCCCAGCAGCACCATCGCCTGCTCGGCATTCTGCCGAACGGAAAACGGGTGTATGAGTTCCATCCATGGGAAAAAAACCTCTCCCTCGCGGACACCTATATCGACGAGGACGTCTCCATCTACGATTACCTGCAGGAACTCAAGGCCCGCGGCGAAAATCCGGAGGATTACAAGACGATCTGGTATTATTACTGACGAGGGGACCGGTGTTCCTGATCCGTGGCCGGTCAGGAAAAGGGGGAGGGGAGAACCGTGACCTCACAAAGAACGGCGCGATGCCGTCCGGTTTTTCAGCGGAAGAATGCGTTTTCTTCCGGGAGCGGCGGGGCGGTTCCTTTGCTTCATTTTTCGTCTCGCGGCCTCGATTGAATCCAATCGCGGACGGTTTTAAAGTTGCGGACGATCACTGAAACGAGGCTTTTCTCGCGTATCTGTATCTTCGCGTGCACATCCTCCATTTCCTCGCCGATCGCGACATCCAGGGACTGCGACTTTTTCACTGAAAGGATCTGTGAAGGATAGACACTGCGGTGTCCGGTCATCAGGAAACTGATGACGCAGGCCACGCAGGCGTAGGGTCCGATGGAGGGACCGAACAGTTCGATGGACAGAATGCCGGCCGCGATGGGCGTGTTGGCCGCGCCCGCCAGAACGGCGACGAGACCGATTGCGGAAAACGTCGCGGGATCGAGCCCGGTGATGTTCGCGAAAAGGCTCCCCGACGTCGCGCCGAGAAAGAAGAGTGGTGTGACGATGCCGCCGCTGCCGCCGAAACTCAGCGTGACGGCTGTCAGAACGGCTTTCACCGGGAAAGCGAACCAGGAGACGGTTTCGCCTTTCAGCGACTGCTCGATCGTTTCCAGGCCGAGACCGAGATAGCGCGTCGAGAATATCAACCCAGCGAATGCGACCAGGGCGCCTCCGGCGAGCGCTTTCTGTATTCTGGACCAGTGGAGAGCCCGCGAAAGTCGGTCCGCGGCTGCGAGCATTTCAATGAACAGAAAGGAGCAGATGCCGAAATACACGCCGGAGAGGGCCACCATCAGGAAAAAACTCTCGTGGAAGACGGGGGTGAAGGGAATCGAACGGCTGAAATAGTTCACACCGAGGGCGGCCGATACCTGATAGGCCGTGATGCCGGAGACGAATGACGGCAGGAGAACATCGTAAAGAAGGCCCCCGACAAAAAGGACCTCCACGCCGAAAATGGCGCCGGCAATGGGCGTTCCGAAGACGGAGGCGAAACCGGCACTGATGCCGCAGATGACGATTTTTTTGCGGTCCTTTGCGGCGAACCGGAAAAGGTCGGCCAAAGCCGATGCCAGTCCAGCGCCGATCTGGGCGCAGGGGCCTTCCTTTCCGGCGGATCCGCCCGAGGCGAGCGTGATGATCGTGGCCGCCAGTTTGACCGGAACAACGGCGACCGGTATTTTGCCCGACCGCTTGTGCACGGCCTCGATCACTTTCTCCGTTCCATGCCCCTCCGCATCCGGAGCGAAGCGCCGGACCAGGAGCACGCTCAGGCAGAAGGCCGCGGGCATTGCCAGGAAATAATACGGGAAGCGTCCCGTGAATCGGGTGGCCGTGCCGAGCGTCAGGAGAAACAGGGACGTCGAGAGTCCGACCACAGCCCCGACAACGGTGGCCAGGAAAACCCACTTCAGGACGCTGACGAAGAGTATGCTCTGTTCCGCGATTCGCTTTTTCATCCGCTCCTTGAGTCCGTATCCATAAATCAATATAAAAAAATCCGCCCCGGTTTCAAAATGGTAAACCCGAAACATCGTCCTTCCGTCCTGCGTATGATAGAATGAACCCCACATGGAGGACCCATGGCACAGAACCGCATCCAATGGTCGGAAGGCCGGGTGATCGTCGC
>CAZNXX010000240.1:0-4140 GCA_964577095.1 uncultured bacterium
TTATGCCTTTCACCCATTTGCACGTCCACAGTCATTTCTCCATGATGCGGGGAACCGCGGGGCCGGACGAGCTGTGCCGCAGGGCCAAGGCGGCCGGTATGGACAGCCTGGCGCTCACGGACACGAACGGCCTGTACGGCCTCGTGTTCTTCATCCAGTCCGCGGACGAGGCCGGCATACGGCCGATCGTCGGCGCCGAGGCGGTCGCGGCAGACGGCCGCGCCGTGCTTCTCGCCCGATCCGATGAAGGCTACGAAAACCTCTGCCGCATCCTGACCGGCGTGCACACGGAGCAAGGCTTCTCCCTCCGGAAGGCGCTCATTGAAGCATCCGAAGGGCTCGCCGTGCTGACCGACTCCATCCCGCTTCTTTCGTCCCTGAAGGGAAAGCCGCACCTGTACGCCGAGCTGGCCGCCGGACGGCCCTGGCGGCCGGTGCTGGCGTTCGCCAGGGGCGCGGGCGTGAAAGCGGTCGCGACCGCGGGCGTGTATTTCGCGGAGCCCGCGGACCGGGACTTTCACCGCCTGCTCCGCGCGATCGACCTGAACGCCAAATTTTCCCGTCTTCCGGAATCGGAAGTCGCGCCCGAATCCGCCTGGCTCATGACGCGGGACCAGATGGCCCGCCTGTTCCCCGACGTTCCGGAGGCGCTCGAGAACGCGGCGGCGCTCGCGGACGCGTGCCGTTTCCGGCCGGATTTCTCGCTCGCGCTTCCCGAGGGGTTCGACGGCATGACACGGGACGAAACCCTGGGGCATCTCCGCGAGAAATGCCTCGCCGGCATCAAGCGCCGCCACGGCCGCGTGACGGACGAGGCCCTGAAGCGGCTCGACTACGAGCTCGACATCATCGGCCGCAAGGGGTTCGCCTCCGTGTTTCTCATCGTCGAGGACATCGTCCGCCGCGCGCCGCGCACCTGCGGCCGGGGCTCGGCGGCCGCGAGCCTGGTGTCGTACAGCCTCGGCATCACCCAGGTCGACCCCATCCGCCACAACCTCTTCTTCGAGCGCTTCCTGAATCCCGGCCGGAAGGACCCGCCGGACATCGACGTGGACTTTCCCTGGGACGAGCGGGACGGCGTGCTCGATTATGTGTTCGAAAAGTACGGGCCGGAGCGCTCCGCCATGGTGGCGAACCACGCGGGGTTCCAGCTCCGCGCGGCCGTGCGCGAGACCGCCAAGGTGTACGGACTGCCGGACGCGGAGATCAAGACCGTCACCGACCGTCTGTCGCATCTCTGGTTCTGGGGCGTGGATTCGGTGGAGGACGTGATCGCGACCCATCCGCTGTTCCGCGGGCTCGATCTCCAGCCGCCCTGGCCCGAGATCCTGTCCCGGGCCTCGCGGCTCCAGGGCGTGCCGCGGCACCTGTCCGTGCACTGCGGCGGCGTGGTGGTGGCGCCCGACGGCATTCTCCGCCACGTTCCCGTGGAGAACGCGCCCAAGGGCGTGCGCATCGTTCAGTGGGAAAAGGACCAGACCGAGGACGCGGGCCTGGTGAAAATCGATTTGCTGGGGAACCGGTCGCTGGCCGTGATCCGCGACGCGCTGGCGGCCGTGCGGCGGAACACGGGCCGGCTCATCGCGTACGAAACCTTCTCCCCGCTGGACGACCCGGAGACGCTGGACCTGATCGCGAGGGGCGACACGCTGGGCGTGTTCTACATCGAGTCGCCCGCCATGCGCCAGCTCCAGAAAAAGACGGGAAAGGGCGACTACGGACACCTCGTCATCCACAGCTCCATCATCCGGCCGGCCGCGAACACGTTCATCAACGAGTACATCCGCAGGCTTCGGGGCGAGCCGTACGAGCCGCTCCACCCGGTGCTCGGACGCGTGCTCGGCGAGACCTACGGCATCATGGTGTACCAGGAGGACGTGACCAAGGTCGCCATGGAGCTGGCCGGATTCTCGGCCGAGGAGGGCGACGGCCTGCGCAAGACCCTGTCCAAGAAGCGCAACGCGAAACGCATGGCCGAGTACCGCGGCGCTTTCGCGGCCGGCGCGTCGAAGAAAGGCGTGTCCGCGGAAGTGATCGAAAAAGTCTGGGAGATGATACTGAGTTTTTCGGGCTACAGCTTCTGCAAGCCGCATTCCGCGTCGTACGCGCTGGTGTCCTTTCAGTCCGCCTATCTGCGCGCGCATTACCCGGCCGAGTTCATGGCCGCCGTGATCTCGAACCAGGGCGGGTATTACTCCGCGTTCGCGTACCTCTCCGAGGCGCGGCGCATGGGCATCCGCGTCCTGCCGCCAGACATCAATGCCAGCGGGGCGCATTACACGGGATCGGGCCGCGACCTGCGCGTCGGCCTGATGCAGCTCGTCGGTTTGAAGGGGAAGGCGCTCGACTCCGTCCTGGCCGCCAGGGAGAGCGGCGGGCCGTTCAGGTCCTTCGAGGATTTTCTCCGCAGGGCGCGGGTCGACCCCTCGGACAGCCGCATTCTGATCAAGGCCGGGTGCTTCGACTCCGTCACGCGGGGAAGAAGCCGGGCGGAACTGCTGTGGCAGATGGTCGCGTCCGCGATGCGGGAGAGGCGGGGGGCGGCGTCGCCCCGGTCGCTCCGGGGTTTACCGGAAAAGGAAAAACGTCGATCGCGCCAGGGTTCCACCCTGGCGCGCGCCGGTGGATCGACCCAGGACTCCGCCCTGGATCGCAAAACACGCAGGGCTGTGCCCTGCGATGCCGGTTCAGGAACCGAGCCTCATATCCGGCCGTCCTATTGCCAGTCCGAACTCGACCTCTCCGACGACGAGGCACTGGTCATCCCCAGGCTGGGGGATTATGATTTCCGGACCCTGCTGTTCCACGAAGTGGAGGTGCTGGGATTCCCGCTGTCCGTGCACCCGCTCGAATTGTACCGCGACTGCCTGGCCGGGCTGGACTACGTGCCCGCGAAGGACATGGCGAAGCACGCGGGCAGGCGCGTGACCATGATCGGATGGTGGGTGACGAACAAGATGGTGTACACGCGGAGCGAGGAGCCGATGTCTTTCATCAGTTTCGAGGACACCACCGCCCTGTTCGAAACCGTGGTGTTCCCGGAGCCGTTCCGGAAGTTCTGCGCGACCTGGACCCAGACCCGGCCGTACATCCTGAAAGGCAAAGTGGGCGAGGAGTTCGGGGCGCACACCCTGCACGTGGAGGAAATGGCCTTTCTCGACACCCGGCGCAAGGGTCAGCCGGTTCTCGAAGGGCATGCCGGACGGATGCGGATGCTGGGGGCGTAATATAGAAAAGGGTACACGGAGCGGCGATACACCGGCCACCTTTGAAGCGGCCGGCGTTTCCGGGAATGGTTTTCAAACTTGGACTTCCGGGAAATCAGCGGAATCTCCGAAAAGGGATTCCGAAATCTGCGGGAATCGATCCCCGGTGGGGACAAGGCATTGTAAAAAATTGTATTACGGATGATCAGGCGGCTTTTCCCTCATTTTCCCCTTGTTTTCCATGTTTATAATGTTTATCGTATTCCTATCCTCGTTGTGTTTTCTTCCAGATTGTAAGAGCATTCCCGGGACGCACATGATCCGGATGTCGCCCGCATGCTCCTGAATTGCATCACTGGTGCGCAGGAGTGCGACATGAATCCGCAGTCACGGAAAGTCGGAGGCGTCTCCGGCCGATACCGCGGAACAGGACATCCGTATCCGTGAAATCGCGGCTTCATGACGCCGAACGTCTGGAACCCTCTGTCTCAGGAGAATGAATCATGAAACCCGTTTTCCAAGCAGTCCGAAACCGCGCATCGGCGCGGTTCCTTCTGATGTTCGTCTGGATGGTGTCCTCAGCCGCGTCGGCCGCGGTTCCGGCCAGACCCGAGGGCCCCTGCGATGTTTACGCCGCGGACGGCTGCCCCTGCGCCGCGGCCCACAGCACCACGCGGGCCCTGTACGCCTCCTACAACGGCCCGCTGTACCGGATCCTGCGCCAGTCCGACGGTAAAACCCTGGACATCGGCATCGTTCAGCCCTCAAATGGGGAGGCGGGCGGGACCGCGGACGCGGCCAGCCAGGACGCGTTCTGCGCAGGCACGGTCTGCTGGATCACCGCCGTGTACGACCAGTCCGGCAACGGCAACCACCTCGTTCAGGCGCCCCGCGGCGGATTCAGCGGCCCGGCCATGGGCGGGTTCAACAACAT
>CAZNXX010000241.1:0-1992 GCA_964577095.1 uncultured bacterium
CGACCACGCTCGACGAGTACCGCAAGCGCATCGAGAAGGACGCGGCGCTCGAGCGCCGCTTCCAGCCCGTGCTGGTCTCCGAGCCCACGGTCGAGGACACGATTTCCATACTCCGGGGGCTGAAGGAACGCTACGAGATACACCACGGCGTCCGCATCCAGGACGGCGCGATCGTGAACGCCGCGGTCCTGTCCCAACGCTACATCGCCGACCGCTTTCTGCCGGACAAGGCCATCGACCTGATCGACGAGGCGGCATCGAAGCTCCGCATCGAAATCGATTCCATGCCCGAGGAGCTCGACGAGGTCGAGCGCCGCATCCGCCAGCTCACCATCGAGCGGGAGGCGGTGCGCAGGGAGAAGGACGAGGCCTCCCGCAAGCGGCTCGGCCCGCTGGAGGAGGAACTGGCCGGCCTGAACGAAGAAGCCCAAAAACTCCGGCTGCACTGGAAAATGGAAAAGGAAACCATCAGCCGCCTGCGGGCGTTGAAGGAGCAGACCGAGTCCGTCAAGTCGGACGCGGCCCGGGCCGAACGGGAGGGCAACCTCTCCCGCGCGGCCGAGCTCAAATACGGCCGCCTGCCCGAGCTCCGGAAGGCGCTCGAGAAGGAGAATCAGGCGCTGATCGACCTCCAGAAGGACCGCAAGATGCTCAAGGAGGAGGTGGACGCGGAGGACGTGGCCGAGGTCGTGGCCCGGTGGACGGGCATCCCCGTGAGCCAGATGCTGGAGGGCGAACGCGAGAAGCTCGTCCACATGGAGGAGCGGATCAAACGACGGGTCGTCGGCCAGGACGAGGCCGTGACCGCGGTGTCCAACGCCATTCGGCGGGCGCGGGCCGGACTGCAGGAGGAGAACCGGCCCATCGGCTCGTTCATCTTTCTCGGATCCACCGGCGTGGGCAAGACCGAGCTGGCGCGCGCGCTGGCGGAGTTCCTGTTCGACGACGAAAAGGCCATGATCCGCATCGACATGTCGGAGTACATGGAGAAGCATTCCGTGTCCCGGCTCATCGGCGCGCCCCCGGGGTATGTCGGGTACGAGGAGGGCGGCCAGCTCACCGAGGCGGTGCGGCGCAGGCCCTATTCGGTGGTCCTGCTCGATGAGATCGAAAAGGCCCACCCCGACGTGTTCAACGTGCTGCTCCAGGTGCTCGACGAGGGCCGGCTCACCGACAACCAGGGCCGGACCGTCAGCTTCCGGAACGCGATACTGGTCATGACCTCCAACCTCGGCGCGCCCTTCATCGCCGAGCGGTCCGCGTCCGTGACGGAGCAGAACCGGGAGCGGATCCAGGAGGAGATACGGGGGGAGGTCGAAAAGCTCCTCCGCCAGGCCCTGCGGCCCGAATTTCTGAACCGGATCGACGAGGTGATCGTTTTCCGCCCCCTGACGCGGAAGGAAATCGCGGCCATCGTGGACATCCAGTTCGACCGGATGCGGGCGCGTGCCGAGAAGCAGGGCATCCGCCTGACGCTGGACGCGTCCGCCCGCGACTGGCTCGCGGAAAAGGGCGTCGATCCCGTTTTCGGCGCCCGGCCCCTCAAACGTCTGCTCCAGCGGGAAGTCGCCGACCGGCTCGCGTCCGGCCTTCTCTCGGGCCGGTGGGGAAAGGACGAGGCGATCCGCATCACTGCCGGGCAGAATTCCCTTGATTTTGAGACCAAAACACGATAGATTTAAAGCCAATCAATGATCCCATCGCAGGAAAGAGGAGGAATCGCGTCATGAAAAGGACGGTCGCCGCGTTACTGGTCGCCGGTTTGGGAGTCCTGATGATCGCCGGATGCGCCGTGTCGGATCGTAAGCTCATGGACAAGGGCGAACAGCTCGAACGTCAGGAAAAATTCGTGGACGCCATCAAGGCGTACGAGAAGCTTGCCCAGAAACACCCCCAGAGCCCCCTCGCCATCGAGTCTCTGCACCGGGTGGCCAACATCTACACCAGCGGCCTGCAGGATTACGGCCGGGCCGTCGAGGCCTACGGCCGCAT
>CAZNXX010000241.1:2092-4095 GCA_964577095.1 uncultured bacterium
AGGGTGTTTTCATTTATCGGAGCCCGATGCATGCAAGGCTTCTCCTGTCGTCTCATTCTCACGGCCTTCGCGCTGATCGCGACAGGCCTCTCCGGCCAGACCGAACCCGGGTCCGCGGTCGCGCTCGGCGCATTCCTCGATTCGACGGCCGTGCCCCTGAACCGGACCGTGACCCTGACCGTCCGGCTGTCCTGGGAAGGCCCGCTTGATTCCGTGCTCATCGGCGAAGCGGCCGACCCGGTTCTGTCCAACCTTGAAATCACCGGAACGTCCGCTTCCAACCGCACTGTCGGCACGGCGGACGGCGCGGCCTCCGTCAAGGAAATCGCCTACACGCTCAAACCGGTCAGCCTGGGCATGGGTTACATCGACTCCCTGACCGTGGTCGTGCGCGATCTCAAAGCGGGTACGGATCGCCGCATGACCGCGCCCCGGCTGTCGGTCACGGCTGTCGCGCCAGTTCCCGTGAAGTCCGGAAAACGGGGCTTTCTGACCTGGCTGATGCTCGGCGCGATTTTCGCGGCGGGAGCGGCGGCCGGCGTCCGTGTTTGGAAAAAACGGGCCGGCCGACATGCCGACGAGACCCCGATGACGGCCGAACCGCCCCTGGAGGAGCGGTACCTGAACACCCTGAAGGAAACGGTGCGTCTGCACGGGGATCAGCGGGAGGACGCGTTCGCCTCTCTCTCCAGGCTTTTCCGGCAGTACCTTTCCGAAAAGTACAAGGTGCCGGCGCTGGAAGCCACGACACGCGAGCTGATCGCGTCCCTGCGGACGGCCGGCGAGGAGGAGGCCCTGACGCGCAAATGCGAGTCGTTTTTCGGGCGCGCGGACGAGGTCAAATTCTCCGGCCGCAAGGCGTCTCAGGACGAACTGGACGAGTCGTACACCATCGTGGAATCGCTGTTCGAATCGAAACTGGTCGAGGCGCAACTGCGGATGCAGAAGGAACAGGAAGCGCCGCGCAAACAGGACACCCGGACCGGGGGCCCGTTCCGGCGGCTGATCAGGAGGATTTTCTAAATGGACAAATCGATCGAAGCGTTGAATGAAAAGATCCGGAAGGAGAGCGCGTTCGTCGACGCCCTGCGGACGGAAGTCGGGAAGGTCATCGTGGGGCAGAAGTACATGGTCGACCGCCTGCTCATCGGCCTTCTGTCGAACGGCCACGTCCTGCTCGAAGGCGTGCCCGGCCTGGCCAAGACCCTGACCGTGCGGACCCTTTCGGCCGCCATCCAGACCGCATTTCACCGCATCCAGTTCACGCCCGACCTGCTCCCGGCCGATCTGGTGGGCACGCTCGTGTACGACCAGAAGGACGGCCAGTTCAAGACCAAGAAGGGCCCGATTTTCGCCAACCTGATACTCGCCGACGAAGTGAACCGCTCCCCGGCGAAGGTGCAGTCGGCCCTGCTCGAGGCCATGCAGGAGCACACCGTGACCATCGGCGATACCACCTATCCGCTCGACGACCCCTTTCTCGTGCTCGCCACGCAGAATCCCATCGAGCAGGAGGGCACCTATCCCCTCCCCGAGGCCCAGGTCGACCGCTTCATGCTGAAGCTGTCCGTGGGCTACCCCACGAAGGAGGAGGAGCTCGAGATCATGCGGCGGATGACGCGCGGCCCTGAGCCGAAGCCGGAGCGGGTCGTGTCGCCGAAGGACATCGTGAAGGCCCGCGCCGTGGTCGAGGAAATCTACATCGACCCCAAGATCGAGCAGTACATCGTCGACATCGTGTTCGCCACGCGTCAGCCGAAGACGTTCGGGCTCGAGGATCTCGAGGACCTGATCGCCTACGGCGCCTCGCCCCGCGCGTCCATCTACCTGTCCAAGGCGGCCAAGGCCCAGGCCTTCCTGAACCGCCGCGGCTACGTGACGCCCGAGGACGTGCGGGCCATCGGTATGGACGTGCTGAGGCACCGCGTCATCGTCACGTACGAAGCCGAGGCCGAGGAAGTCGCGGCCGAGGACGTCGTGCGCAAGGTGCTCAATAAAATCGA
>CAZNXX010000242.1:0-4083 GCA_964577095.1 uncultured bacterium
GCGGCCGCGGACAGGTAAACCTGATAGCCCTGGCCGGGCTCCATGGAACCGATGGTGTTGATGCCGTACTGGGGCAGATACGTGTCGCCCGAACCGTTTTTCGCGATGACCAGAAAGTCGAGAATTCCGGCCAGCGCGGTCTCGGCCGGAATCGGAGCGTCCGGCAGAAAGCCGATCATGTTCCATCCGGGCCGCAGCCGAATCGCCGTTGAAGGATCGGCCGGGGTTCCCTCCACGATCAGGTCCGCGGCATTGCTGAGATACGCCTTGTACCCCTGACGGACGTCGATATCCCCGATGTCATTGATCTGGAATTCCGGGATATAGGTCAGTCCCAGTCCGTTCTTGACAATGACCAGGTCGGCGCTCACCTGCGCCATGACCGCGTCCATGCCGGCCCGCACGGGCTCAAGATTGACCGAAAACAGGTTCCATCCCTGTTTCAGTTTGAGCGTCAGGGATCCGAGACCGGTGACATTGAAACGGCTGAGGATCATCAACCCGTCCGCCGCGTACAGGCCGCTTCCCAGGGAATAGCCGGTCGTCACGAAGCGCCATTCCGTGGATGTGGAGGCGCGGTACACCCGGTAATGCATGGTCTCCCCCGGCGCGAATCCGTCTTTTACCGCGGTCTGGGAATCGTCTCCCCACGCAGTGATGGACAGATTGGCGCCCGCCCATTGCGCCCGTCCGCAGCATAGGCCCGCGTCCGAGAACACGCCGACCCAGTCGCCCTCAGCGAGCGCCGTTCCGTCGATGTTGGGACCCGCGGCCGTGGGCAGGATGATCGTCGCGTTGTTTCCGGTGTTCTGCGTGTAATCCCACTCCGGCGGCGGGCCGGATTCCTCCTTTTCAATGAGGAGGACGATATGCTCATCCCCGCCGCTCGAACCCACATTCAGGCCGCCGATCGCCGCTTCTCCTGAAAGCGCGGCACGGTCCACCCGGACCGTGACCTCGGCATTCCCGGTTCCGGATAAGGGGTCCACGGACACGACCCAGGGCTGACCCGCGTCCTGGGTGACGCTCCAGGCGAGTTCTCCCGTTCCCGTGTTCACGATCGAGAACGACAGGCTGTCCAGGTCCGTGCCGAAGTCGAGGGTGTCCGCAGAGAGCGACAGAACGGGTCCGCTCCCCTCCAGGATGCGGAATGCCATATCGCTCAGGTCGTACGGGAACAATCCGGCCGCGTTCTCCACCTTCACAATGCAATCCGCTGAGAGTTCCGCCGGCACGGTCCAGGAAAAAGTGCCGAGGTTCTGGATGTCGGAGGCGATCGGTGGATATACCCAGTGACTGCCCCCGTCCACGGAGTAGTGGATGTTCACGCGCTCCGCCCGGCCGTAGGTGGAGGTCTCCCAATTGACCGCCTGCACGCTTCCCGCGTTCCAGGTCTCGCCGCCATTGGGCCTGAGAATGCGGATATAGGAGAGCTGGTAGCCGCAGTACAGCGTGTCCGTGTTCGAATAAGCGGAGACGCCGTTGTCATTGAAGGAACGCACACGGAAGTAGTACGAGTGGTTGAACCGCACGCCGGTGATCTGATGCGAGGTCACGTCCGGCCCCAGAACCGCGATTTCCTGCCAGTCGCCGGGAAACGTGGGGAATTCCTTCATCTCCAGCCGGAACCCCGTTTCATCGTCCGAATGATCCAGCCAGGTGACGTGGATCTGGCCCGGGAGCTGCACCGCCTGCACGTTTGACGGCGCGGCCGGGGGCTGGGGCACGTTCTCGCCGGGCATCACGGAAACGGCGTCCAGGTACAGGCTTCCGGACTGCGTGTCGGACAGCCGGCCCCAGATGTTGATGAAAACCTCCTTGACCGTGCGCCGCATCGGAAAGGATGAGAAAACGGACCAGTCGAGGAGGACCCTGTTCCAGACCGCGGCGCCGTCTCCGTACACATCGCGCTGAAGCGGCGCCGCGTCTCCGCTGTAGAACGTGCGATCCCTGGCCTGGTCCCGGTCGTAGACCGTGACATAGGCGTTCGCGTACAGGGCGCCGGTTCCGGTCATGCAGTCCGCGATTTCGACCGCGTATCCATTCGCCGCCTGCCATACCGCGGACGCGGACAGGTCCGGGGAATGAAACTGCATGATGAACCATGTGTGGCCCGGGTCCGTGATGCCGTGCCCTCCGGCCGTGTTCATCCGGATGCATCCGCGCCCGTCGCCTGTCGGATCCTGCCCGGGCGCGCCCGGATGCTGAACCGGGTCGTTCCACGCGAAGGTGAAATTGGACGCCCGCGGGCCCTGTCCCGCTTCGTTGAACGCGCCGGTCAGGGTCCAGCCCTGGGCATTGCCGTCGTCGAACGAAAAGGCCTGCTGGAGCGGGGGCTCGGAAGAATCGAGCTGTTCGAATTCGACGTCGTCGATGTTGTTCTCCGCGAACATCGTCGTGACCACGACCATGCGTATGCCGTCGGCCTGGTCGCTGTGCTCCGCGGTCGTGAACCGTCCCGAATTCCATTCGACATCGACCGTGGCCAGCGCGTTCGAGGCGTTGAAATCGCGGTAGAATTTCACGGTCGTGTAATACGGCGTGTGCACCGGGTGCTCGTCGTGCGAGACCTTGAGACGGACACGCTTCTTCGCCGTGCTGAAACGGATCTGAACCTGGCCGGCCTCATCATTGCCGTGCGAAGGGATGATGGGCGAGAAAAAAAGCATATAGCCCGTCGGATAAGCGGCTGTGATGTTCATGGCGCCGTAGGTGACGATGAAATCCACGCCGTTCGGCGCGTCCGACAGGGTGTTGGCCGGCCCTTCGTGGTACAGCACCTGGCCGACGAGGCCGGACCACTGAGATGAATTGAAGTCGATGGTGCCGGATTGGCCGGCGGTCTCCGTGACCGGTGACAGCAGACAGGCCAGGCAGATCAGAAGCCCGTGCCGTGAACGGATTCTCGGGATCATCCCTTCCTCCTTCCTCATGATGCTCCATGGATGCCGCTACCCGCGGGCGGTTCAACTCACCGGTTTCTCATCAGCAAGCGGAAATCATCGGCAGCAGAACCGGTCAGGACGCGCATCGTGAACCCTCGGTCGTGCCGCGGATGCCGTAACCGGGATGGATTGAGAGAGAGCAATCGGATGGGACGCATGCCTCATCCCCATGTTTAAAAAGGGGATAGAGCCGGGATTACTGCCGGGGCCGCATTCGGAAGAGGCTCAGGAAAAACAGAGGAAGGAGGGAGAATGGTCCGGGATATCCGGCTGTATATCAACAATTAACGAAATAATCGAAGCAAGTCAAGGTGATTTTGCAGGAGGCGGTCACTCCCGAATAGTTTCATACTTTAGGAGGACCATCAAAAACCTCCCGCGGGTTGGTAAAACCCGCGGGAGGTAGGGTGAAAGTTCTGCAATAACCTCCTGCAGGTTCTAAAAAACCTGCGGGAGGTTGTATTCATTCTACCGCATCAGTATCATTTTCACAGTCCGGGTGAAAGCCGGCCCGGACAGCCGGCCGATGTACAGGCCGGACGGGACCGCCCTTCCCCGGTCGTCCGAAGCATCCCATGCGATTTCATGCAGGCCCGCCTCCTGCACACCGTCCGCCAGAACACGGACCCTGCGGCCGGACGCGTCGAACACCGTCAGGGTGACGCGTCCCTGAACCGGCAGGATGTACGAGAGAACCGTGCGCGGATTGAACGGGTTGGGATAGTTCCGGAGCAATCCGAAATCCGCGGGATTCGTCCCCGGTCCGCGGACCGTGGCCGTTCCGTCGTCTTCGCGGCCCGGCGATCCGTGCACAAGAACCGAAGCCCTCCAGTATGAGGGATCGTCCGGATCGCCCGCGGGGTTGAAATCGCGGGAAACCAGGGAGAACCCCATGCTGTCGGGTTCCGCCGGCCAGGGGCTTCTGTCGTCGTAGCGCATCTGGAGCACCGTGTCCCCTGCCGCGGACAGAAGGACGATGCGCTCGCCCCCGTTGTCCAGCTGGCCTGTGTATTCGCCGAAAGGCAAGAAACCGTACCTGCCGTGGAATCGGCCCGCGTTCGACGCCAGCACGATGAAGCTTCCGGGATCGAGAATCGCGGACGCGGGAAACGTGTAGTCGATGCCGTTGGTGAACACG
>CAZNXX010000243.1:0-4072 GCA_964577095.1 uncultured bacterium
GATTCGAGCTGAACCAGGCTCAGCATCCGGTCGACGGCTTCGTCGATTTCCTTCCGGGGCATCTTCTTCTGCACCTGGAGGCCGAAGGCGATGTTCTGCCGCACCGTGAGGTGCGGGAACAGGGCGTAGTTCTGGAAGATGGTGTTGACGGTTCGCTTGTGCGGGGGAAGGTCCGTGATGTCCCGGCCGTCGAGCCGGATGCGGCCGGTGTCGGGCTGCTCGAATCCGGCCAGCATCCGGAGCAGGGTGGTCTTTCCGCATCCGCTGGGTCCCAGCAGGGAATAGAACTCTCCCTTACGCACCGTCAGGGACACGTGGTCCACGGCGCGGATGTTCCGGAAATGCCTGGAAACGTCCTCGATTTCGAGAAAATCGGCCATGGTCAGGCCGCTTCCGACAGGGTCCGTCCGGAGAACCGGACCGCGACGTGAGTCGGCGGGATGGCGGCCGTCCGGATCGGAGCGGAAAGGAGCTCGGTCGTCCGGGGCATCAGTATTCCATGCCGACGGTCAGGCCGAACCCCGTATTGCGGCTGTTGAATGCGTCCTTCAGGCGGTTGTCGAGGGTTTTGGTCAGAAGGAAGTACGGCTGCAGGTAGAGGCCGTTCTCCATGGACCAGGTCAGGCGCCCCTCCCAGGAGGCGAAATTGACCGCAGAGCGGGGGAGGCCCGCGTAAGCCTCGTTGAATTTGCCGAAACCGGTTCCCAGCTTGAGCGCGGTGGAGAGGGAGACCGGGGGACGGATTTCCGTCTCGTATTCCACGCCCTGTTCCATGTGAACGGCGCCCGCGTATTCGATCACGTCCACCGCCACGGAGGCCGTCACGTTGAATGCGCCGATCGGAACGCCGACGGTGCCGATCCATTCCCCGGTGGCGGGAACGTCCGGCTGATGGATATAATGATAGTAATCGAAGGCGTTCGTGACGGTCAGGCCTTTCAAGTCGAATTCGTGGGTCAGAATGAAGTTGATCTCGTGCCTGCGCGGAGAGATGTCCTTTTCGGACGTGGTCACGGTGCTCCAGAATTCGAGGGTGAAATTCCTGAAAGTGACCCAGACGTCGGGCTGGATGACCAGGTTTTCATAGCAGGGGATGCCGCGCCAGATGTAATTGTCGCCGGCCGAGAGCTCCCATCCGCCGCTCAGAACCGCCTCTTCTTCGGAGGTGGAATCCGCCCCGGCCGGAGCGGCCGCGGCTTGGAGCGCCAGAATCAGAAACAGGGGCAGAACCCAGAACGCCGTCTTTCTCATCACGGTCTTCCTTCTCTCTGTGAGGGGTGAGTGCCGGATCCGGCTGCGGTACAGGACATGACCTCCCGCGGGGGTCGGTTGAAAGGCGCGGGTGTTTCCGAATCACGGGTAAAAATAATAACATTTTCACCGGATTGCAAGCCAAAATCTGACCCGGGCGACGGTTCCGGGGCCGTGGCCGCGGCGCCTTCTTTTCCAACATAGCGCTTGTCTTTTACCGGATCATTTTCTAATTTTCGATGGATACTGAATCTGACAGCGAGCGCATTCCCCGCGGCTTGTCTTCATCAAGCAGGCATATAATAGCTTGATCCCGCGCAGCGGGCCGCGGGGTAAGCGAGCGAAAATCAGATGTCTCTTCTCTACAGATAGAAGATTCGCCGCAAAGCGGCACCAAGTTATTTGATTTTTTCACTATTGAAGGCCCGCCGCTTGCGGCGGGGAGCTTCAATCCGCCGGTCCGGTCCCGGCCGGACCGGTTTTGGCGCCTGATCAACGGTTTCACGCCCGCAGACAGCGGGTTCGCCGCCCGTTGCCTTCAATCGTCAGGAGAGGACAGGATGAAAAACACATTGAAAACCCTCATCGTCTGGCTGGCCGTCGCCGGACCGGCTTTGCGTCTGCAGGCCCAGACGCCGGCGTCCGCGCTTTGGGAACTGACCGACCCGGCGGCCGGCGGCACCGGACCGGCCGCGGCGGTCAGCGGCCCGGTGACCGCGGAGGCGGAAAACCTCGCCGGCACGGAAATCAACAAGTACACGGGCCCCGACGCCAGCCAGCGCGTGCGCATTCTGGGTAACGCCTGGCCCGCCTTTCAGACCGCGCTGATCGACACGGTGTACGTGGAATTCATCCTGTCCCCCGGGGAAGGCGCGGACCTCACGGTGGACTCGGTTTCACTGTCGATCGCGGGGATGAGCATCAGCACGATGCGGGCCGACATCCTGGTTTCCACGGATCCGGATTTCCTGAATCCTGTCCCGATCCCCTATGTCACGCCCGACGGGCTTGGAAATCTTCCCATCGACGCGCTCCTCCCGGTCGCGGCCGGTCTGAACATGCCCGTGCCCGCCGGACAGTCCTTCAGGCTCAGGGTCTATCCCTGGGTTCACAACGACCCCGCGGTGAGGACCGGCAAGTACGTGTGCCTGAAGGACGTGACGATCGCGGGCAGCGTGACGGGCGACGTGGTCTTCGACCCGCCGACGGTGACGACCGCGGCCGTCACGTCGGTCGCGACGACCTCGGCGGTCAGCGGCGGGAACATCCCCTCGGACGGCGGTAGTCCGGTCACGGCCCGGGGCGTGTGCTGGAACACGACCGGAATGCCGACGCTGGACGACGCCGGAACAGGGGACGGGACGGGGTCCGGTTCCTTCGTCAGCCGGGTGACGGGACTGACCCCGGGCACGGACTACAAACTGCGGGCCTATGCCGTCAATGTCGCGGGGACGGCCTACGGCGATGAAGTCTCGTTCCGGACGCTCGATTCCACCGTGGTTCCCACGGTGGTGACGGCCGGCCCGACCGAAATCCTGGTCCAGTCCGCCAGATGTGGCGGCGAGGTCACGGCCTGGGGCGGGGATACGGTTACGGTGCGGGGCGTGTGCTGGAACACGACCGGCGATCCCACGGTCTCGGATCAGAAGACCGAAAACGGATCGGGACTCGGGGCGTTCACGGCCGTTCTTCATCCATTGACGGAAAACACGACCTATTTCGTCCGCGCCTACGCGAAGAACAGCGCGGGCACGGGGTACGGCGCGGTGGACACGTTCACGACCCAGGCGCCGGCCCCGTCCGTGACCAAGGTGGTGGCCCAGGACGGGAGCGGAGACTACACCACGGTGCAGGCCGCGTTCGACGGCGTGCCCGATTTCTACACCGGCCATTGGACCATCCTCGTCAAGGCGGGGATCTACCACGAAAAGCTGCTGCTCGACCGGAACAAGACGAACGTGATCCTCCGGGGGGAGGGTGCCGGGACCACCATCCTGACCTACGACGACTATGCCGGAAAGGCCGGCGGCACGTCCCAGAGCCAGAGCGCGGCCATAGACGCGGACGATTTCACGGCCATGGACATCACGTTCCGGAACATCGTGATCAACGACGGGACGTTCCAGGACCAGCAGGCCGTGGCCCTGCGGGTAAACGGGGACAGGCAGGCGTATTACCGCTGCCGGATCCTGGGATTCCAGGACACGTTCTACGCCTGGGGCGGACGGGGAACGGGGAGGATTTACCTGAACGGATGCCTCGTCCAGGGCTCGGTCGACTTCATCTTCGGCCGCGACATCGTGGTGTTCGACAGCTGCGAGATCCGGATCAACCGCGAGGGCGGCTCCCTGACCGCGGCCAGCACGGAGCCGGAATCGAGGTTCGGGCTCGTGTTCCGCGACTGCAGGATCACGGCGGAAGCCGTCGGATTCGACGGCCGGCCGATCACCCGATTCATCCTCGGCCGGCCCTGGCAGGCGGCGCCGCGAACGGTGTTCCTGCGCTGCGAAGAGCCGGCCTCGGTCGATCCCGCGGGATGGGCCGCGTGGAACGTTCCTCCGGCCCTGTACGCGGAATACGGGTGCGCGGGGCCGGGCTCAGACCTCAGCCTGCGGCATGCCATCTCGCGACCGCTTTCGGAGGAAGAGGCGGCTGAATACACCCTGAAAAACATCTTCTCGAAGGATTCGAACCCCGGCCTGGGCTTTGACTGGATGCCTGTGAAGCCGATCGTGTCGGCTGTGCAGCAAGAAGCCGGTCCGTCCGGGTCCCCGGCGGCGTTCGCGCTCTCCCCGAACTGGCCGAATCCGTTCAATCCGTC
>CAZNXX010000244.1:0-4068 GCA_964577095.1 uncultured bacterium
CCGGTTACAAAAAGACCCTTCAGGTCCCTGATCATGACGATCATCGCGCCGGATCGCCGGGACATCCGCGTTTGTCTGCAATAAAAACCAGAAAGGTCTATCGGATCTTTCAGGTCTTTTGACGCGATGACGGACGGTTCCCTTCGTGAATTCCACTCTATCTAATCCCTGTCCAAACTCCACTTCACGCCTCCCCTGCAGGCCATGTACAGGAAAACGAACGCGTACACCAGGGCCAGTTCGCCCTGGTTGACCGCCGGCAGCAGCTTCGGCCCGAGCTGCAGCTTCCAGTGGTACTGAACGTACGCCACGGCCATCTCTCCGCTGCAGAGGAAGGCGAACAGCCGTGTCCGGAACCCCAGGACCAGGGCCAGACCGCCGGCCAGTTCGAGCAGTCCCCCGATCCATATCTGCGATCCCGCGGCCGGCCGGTATTCGGAGAGCAGTCCGAAAATTTTCTGCGCTCCGTGAAAACCGAACATGAATCCGGCCGCGATGCGCATCAGCGCGTACGCGTGATCGGAATATTTCTCGAGCCGTTTCATGGATCCCCCTTCCGTTTCCACGGTGATGGACGCGAACCATCCCGGCAAAAATCACCTTGTATTGATTCCCGGCGCCACCAGGGTGCCGAAGCTCAGCGGCGGCAGTTCGACGCCGTGCACCGACCGGCCGATGCGTATCCGGGTGAAAGCGGGCCCGGTTTTCCGGTTGTACAGCGCCACGATCACGCGGCCGTCCGGATCGCGGAACGCGACCGCGTCCGCCTCAGGCGCCAGCCCCTCGGTTTCGACCATGGCCGAACCGGGCGGCACGAATTTCGAGAAACTGCCGATGGCGCCGAACAGGGGCGTGTACCGGACCTTTTTCGTCTCCGGGTCCACCGTGATCATCGAGTTCTGCGGCCAGGGCTTCTTCGAGTCGATGCTCTTCCCGTCCGGCGCGAGAACCATGTTCCAGAGCTCGTACACCGAGGCCCCGGCCCTGAGATAGTCCCTGACCTTGTCCCACGTGAATCCGGCATAGTGGATGTCGTTCTGCGGCATGTCCGGATCGTGGCCCGGCATCCAGAACCAGTTGCCGCAGTCGGTCTCGGTCTGCCACACGGTCAGGCCTGGCGCGATGTCCCGCATCCGGTCTGCCAGGCCGAGGCCGTACCACTGCAGGCCGGCCATGGACACGAACCGCCTGGCCGCCGGATCGAGCAGGACCGTGAGCGCGTGGCGGACATTCGCGGGCTGATTGAACGTGCCGAGCATGATCGCGTCATCCAGGCCCTCCTTCTCGAACAGCGGGCCCAGGTGGTCGCGGATGAAGGTCAGATACTGGGCCGGGGTCCAGTCGCAGGAGGGGTAATTCGTAAGCGTGCCGGGCTCGTTCTGAACTGCGACCGCTTCCACCGGCAGGCCTTCCTTCCGGTAGGCCTGGATGAATTTCAGCAGGTAGATGGCATAGGCCCGGTACATGTTCTCGTCGTCCAGAAAATTCCCCGAGTCGAAGGATTTATTATCCTTCATCCACGTCGGCGGCGTCCAGGCCGATCCCCACAGCCTGAGCTTCGGCTGTATGGACAGGGCCTCCTGGATATAGGGGATGATGCGGATGCGGTCCCGTTCTATCGAGAAGTGCTTCATTTCATAATCGAGCGCTTTCTCGTTCAGGGAATACCGGTCCACGGCGTAGTCGTTCGCCCCGATCGGCACGCGGCACACCGTGAATCCGATGCCGTCGACCGGATCGAACATCCTTCGCAGGACGGTTTTACGCTCCTCCGGACTTAAAACAGAGAGCGCCTCCCAGCCCTTTTCGTTGAAGCATCCGCCGAATCCCTCGATGGTCTGGCGGGTCCTGGCCGGGTACACGGTGATGTCCGGCAGGCCCGCGCCGGCTTCGGTGAGTGGATTCTGCACGAAGAAGGAGTCCGCGCGGGAGACATAGACTGCGGGCGGTGAAACTTGGATCGGAATCATCACTGCTCCTCTATGGGATGGTTGTCTGCCCTCGTTTGATCATGATCATCGTCGGTACGCCTGCCTCCCCCCCCGACCGCACCGGGGTCGCACCCCGGAGCGCGTCATCCCGGAGGGTTGCGCCGGGCTTCAACGGAGAGCCCTCGGGAATATAACAAATATTATCGAGGCAGCCAAATGAAAGACGGCTGCCTGCACGAAGAAGGCAGCCGTCCGCTCATGTCCCTCCGCCGGAATCGAACGGATTACAGGCCGTTTTTCGCGAGAAAATCCGAAATGATCTGATTCACCTTGTACGGAATCTCCAGCATGAAGAAATGGCTCACGCCGCCGATTTCGTGGTATTCACAGAGGGGATACATGCCGACGAAGTCCGCTTTGTCCTTTTCGGTCAGCCGGTAAGCCGGGGAATAAACCGCGAGACAGGGGATGCGCTTCACCCGCTTCTCCCAGTACTTCCTTCCGGTTTCCACGCCCTCGATCATGGATTTCCCGACGGACAGGGGCACCGCCCGCGACACCCGGAACACCTCGTCTTTCAACATTTGTGGCGTGTCCGCCAGGAAAAGGGCGTTGATGAAATCGTTCCTGCCCTGTTCGCCGCTCATGGTTTCCGCGAAGGCCCGGTTGTATTGAATCCAGGCCTCCTGCTCCGCCGGATCCTCCGGCCACACGAAATGCGCGCCGTCGATGCTGCACAGCGCCCTGCAGACTTCGGGATATTTGACGGACACCGCTTCGGCCACGGCAAATCCCATGCTGTGGCCGATGAAAACCGCCTGATCCGCATTTTCCTTCCGGAGAATTGCGCGGATCGCGTCCGCGAACAGATCCATGGTGTACGCGGTGTTCTCGTTCTTGCCGCTCTTTCCGTTTCCGGGCAGGTCGACGGCAATGACCCGGCGGTCCGGAAAAGCGTCGAGCTGGTGCTTCCACGATTCCCGGCTGCCGGTCCAGCCGTGGATGAAGAAAAGCGTCCGGCTGCCCTCTCCCCTCGTCTCGTAGCGGACGTCGTTCCCCTGAAACCGGATGGATTTCTCCCGGACGGCCTGCCGGCCGCATGAAGTAATCGCCAGAACCAGGGCGATTGCGGGAAAAGTCATTTTTCGCATCGGTCTTCCTTTCGCTTCGATCGTTCCGGACTCACTTTTCCGCGATCTCCCGCACCGGCCGTCCCTCAATGTACCCCCGGTATCCCTCGGGCGCCATCTGAAACCGCGGGCCGTCGTCGTCTGCCCACTCGAATCCGTACAGCTCGGGTTTGTACGATTTCATCACGTTCCACAGGCTGTGAATCGCCTGCTCGAAATCCTCATCCTTGAACGGCGGACCTTGAAAGATCATCATCTTGCAGGGCGCAAGGTCGATGCAGTCGCAGCCTTCGGGAATCCGCCCCGAATACCCGGCCGGGACCTCCACGCCCATGCAGTACTCCGAAGAGCCCTTGCGGACCAGCCGCGGCGGCAGCCACACGCCGACCGGTTCGTTGAGAGCCTCCTTGACGCTGACGAGCAGGCCCCAGATGTCGCAACCGACCTCCTTGCAGTATTCGAAGTATTCGGTCGCGGAGACGCCCCGTTTCAGGATCATTTTCCGGGCCGGCCGGTCGACCACCTGGACGAAAACGGTTTTCATCGCCTCGTCTCCCCCGTTCTTCCCATTCTTCGCGTCCATCGTTCTCTCCTTCCTGAAAAGGTTGGGATGGGTTTCGAGGATCCGATGCGGGATGAAAAGGCCGACCGGCGGCGTGTCTCGCTTGTAGGCCGCCGGATTGATTCCGAACTGCCTCGAAAAGGCCCGGGTGAACCCTTCGTGCGTGTCGAAGACGAAATCGAAGGCCACATCGATCACCTTGACCTTTTCATCCCTCAGTTTCAGGGCGGCCCGGGACAGCCGGCACAGCCGGATGTACTCGAACGGCGTTTTCCCGACCAGCTCCTTGAAGACCCGCGACGCGTGCCAGGGTGAAAGGCCCGAGACTTTCGCGAGATCGCGCAAGGTGATCGGTTCCGTCATGCGGGACTGAATGAAATCCTGCATTTTCCCGACCGCTCTGATTCTGTCTTCTTTCATCCGATCCTTCTTTGAATGGGACAAG
>CAZNXX010000245.1:0-3970 GCA_964577095.1 uncultured bacterium
GGAAGAAAATCGAAGCCCAGGGCATCGCGGATTTCCAGAGCATCGTGACCCGCGGGATCAGCGAGCCGCTGCTGCGGTGGAAGGGCATCGAGGCGACCGAGAAGCTGGCCAACTCGACCAACACCAAGGTGATCATCGTCGGTGCCGGCAAAGACGGGCTGCCGCTCATCATGGATACCAAGTAGCGTCAAACCGGATGCGTCGGACCGGGTTCGCTGCGTTTTTCGAAAAGCGGATGTCCTTTGAATAAGAGAAGGAAGGTTTTACGGATCTCCATCTGCTGTTGAAATTGTTCAATTCCCGCCCGCAAACCGGCGGTGAGAATGCAGTGCCTGCGGCAGTCGGGCTCAGCGCGCGCTCTCGGGCGGGCGAACCGGCTTTCTACTCTGAATCGGTTTCAGTCGAGACGGCGGAGGATGTTTCCGATTCTCCGAGGATATCGGAGTCGGAAGGAAATCGGTCAAGCCTCGCGTCGGATGTGTCGTTTGAACCGGTTACCGTTGATACGGTTGAGGATGTGTCCGAACCTCCGATCCCATCGGAATCGGACATCCTCCGGTCCGGCTTTGCGCCCGACGTGTCCCTTGAACCGGTCTCCAGTGAGACGGTCGAGGATGCGCCGGGAAACCAGATTGCGGCGGAGTCTGAGGAAATGCCGTCCATTCCGGCTGCGGAGATGTCCCCTGAGGCTGTTTCCGTCCCGCCCGCGGACGAGGCGGCCGGGGTCCGGGTCGCGACGGAGCCGGAAGAGATGCCATCCTTTCCGGTAGCGGAGGCGTCCCCTGAGCCTGTTTCCGTACCGTCCGTGGACGGGGCGGCTGAGGTCCAGATCCCGGTGGAACCTGAAGCGATAACGTCCTCTCCTGCGTTGGAGGCCTCCTCTGGCGCGGTTTCCGCAGAGGAGGCGGTGGAGACGGCCGAGGTCCGGATCGCGGTTGAGGCTGAGGAATTGCCGTCCATTCCAGCCGCGGATAAGCCGGCCATTGCTCCATCCGTTCCGTCTTCCGATGGCCCTTCCCACGGGTCTCTGCAGCCGTCTTCAGGCGGCCGGTCAGGCAGGCGGCGTGAAACGGTCAAGAAGGAAGATCGGATCGCGGCCGTGAACGGGATACTGGACGCGGTTCTATCAGCGGCCGCGGCCATGGAAGAGGTACCAGTCATCACTCCGCAATCCGGATCCGCGCCTGAGAAAGGGATCAGTTCCGCGACAAGGGAAGCGGCGCCTCAGAAGGCAACGGGTCATTTTGCCGGCGGGCCGGACCGCGAAATCAGGGAACAAACCGGTCTGGAGACCCGGGCCGGACAGGAGACCGGTATTTCGGTTGAAGCCGGAGCCGTGACCGCCGAAGGAGCCGGCAATGCCTCCGTTCAGGCGGTTGACGCCGCGATCCGGGAATCCATCGACTCCGGAGAGGGTCCGGGTGCCAGCGAGGCGCAATCGCCGGAGACCGGTTCCGATGCCGCGAACGACGTCGCGGACACGGACGTATTGGAACTGAAGACCGAGTTGAAGGACGAGCCCATGCCGGAAGTCAAAGTCGGTTCGGAGAGAGACGCCGGGATCCGGGTTGAAGACGGGATTCCGGTTAAAAAAGAGGAGGCCGTTTCATCCGTCTCCGCCGCGGAAGTCCGGACGGAAACCGCGCAGGCCGCGGTGCCGGAGCTCAAACGCGAGCGTTTTCAGACGGATGTGCTTATCGCCGGGGCAGGCGTCGCGGGCCTGTCAACGGCCATACGCCTGCTGCAGCGGGTGAACCGGCACAATGAGGCGGTGGCCGAAGGGCGGCTCACTGCGGAGAAACTCGATCCGCCGCAGGTGATGGTGGTGGACAAAGGCGCGGACATCGGGAGCCACGTTCTGTCCGGAGCCGCCGTGGACCCCGTTTCCCTGAAAACGCTCTTCCCGGATTTCGAGAAGCGGGGCGCGCCGGTCGACGCGTGGGTGGGGCACAATCCCTTCTATTACCTGACATCCCGGTCGGCGATGCGGGTTCCGATCACGCCCCTGGGAATGGGATCGAAGGGATGCTTCATCACATCCCTCTCGCGTTTCACCCGCTGGCTCGGCGATGAAGCGGAGTCCCTGGGCGCCCAGACGGCGGCCGGATTTGCGGCAGTCGACTGGCTGGAGGCCGGCGGAGCGGTGGCCGGGCTGAGGCTGGGGGACAAGGGGATCGACAAGCACGGCCGTCCGAGGCACAATGCCATGGCCGGGGACGAGATCGAGGCGCGGGTGACGGTGCTGGCCGAGGGCGTGCACGGCACGTTGACCGGCCGCGCGGTGCGTGCCTTCGGGCTGGACCGGGAGTCCATGCCCCAGGCCGCGGTGCTGGCGATCAAGGAGATCATCGAACTGCCGGAGGAGCGGTCTGGGCCCGGGACGGCCCTTCACACGTTCGGGTATCCGCACGACGCGTCCACCTATGCCGGCGGCTTCCTGTACGCCGGTCCCGGCCGGAACGTGACCGTCGGCCTCGCCACCGGCCTGGACTACCGGGATCCGCTGCTCGATCCGCACGATCTCTTCGTCCGCTGGAAATCGCATCCGCTCCTGAAGAAGTGGATCGGAGGCGGCAAGGTGGTTGAGTACGGCGCCAAGACGATTCCGGAGGGCGGGTTTTTCGCGGTTCCGCGGCTCGTCGCCGACGGACTGATGATTGTCGGCGACGCGGGCGGCCTGCTCAACTCCATCCGGCTCAAGGGCATTCACCTCGCGGTCCAGTCGGGCATCGATGCCGGGGACGCGCTGTTCGAGGCCTGGAAGTCCGGCGATTTTGGCAGGACGCGGCTCGAGGCCTATCCGAAGGCGTTTTTCCGGGGCTGGGCGGGCAGGGAAATGCGCCGCGTCCGCAACCTCCACCAGTGCTATCACGGCGGCCAGCTGGCCTTCATGGCGGGCATCGGCCTGCACACCGCGACGTTCGGCCTTCTGCCGGCGGGCCGTCTCCGGATCCGGCCGGACGCCGATTCGCTGACGCCGCTGTCGAAACGGCCCGGCCGGACCCGACCGTTCGCCTTCACGCCCGACGCGTTGATGCCCGACAAGCTCTCGGACGTGTTCCTGTCCGGAACCGTGCACGAGGAGGATCAGCCGAGCCACATCGCCGTGCTCGACGACAGCGTTTGCTCCGGGAAATGCAAACCCGAATTCGACTGCCCGTGCACGCGGTTCTGCCCGGCCCAGGTTTACGAGTGGTCTGAGGAGGAGAAGCGCATCCGCGTCAACTTCACGAATTGCCTGCACTGCCAGACGTGCGAAACCAAGGATCCGTTCCGGAACATCTCCTGGAAGCTCCCGGAAGGCGGCGGAGGACCGAAGTACAAGGGGATGTGATCCGGTTCCGGGTTTCGAGTTCCGGGTTCCGTGTTGGAGCGTAATTATAAAAATGGATATAAAAAGACGGTAATCTTCTTCCTGAAGGTTACCGTCTTTTTTTTATCTGTCTAACTCAGAACCCGGAACTCGAAACCCGCAACCCGCAACCCGCAACCCGGAACCTGTATTCTCAGGGCTTCAACCGGTTCAGCATCCTCGGAAACGGGATGGTCTCCCGCACGTGCGGAAGGCCGCATATCCACCCGACCGTGCGCTCAATGCCGAGGCCGAACCCGGAATGCGGGACGGATCCGTACTTCCGCAGATCGAGGTACCAGTCGAAGGCCTGCTCCGGCAGGCCGTGCTTCTTGATCTTCGCCAGGAGCGTTTCCAGGTCGTCCTCGCGCTGGCCGCCGCCGATGATCTCGCCGATGCCTTCCGGCGCCAGAACATCCACGCAGAGCGCCTTGGACGGATCCGCCGGATCGTTTTTCATATAGAAAGCCTTGACCTCGGCCGGGTACCGGTGCACCATGACGGGCTTCTCGAAGGCCTCCGAAATGACCGTCTCGTCCGTCCCGCCGAGGTCGGTGCCGTACTCGAACGCCACGCCCTTCTCCTTCAGCATTTTCGCGGCCTCGTCGTAGGAGATCC
>CAZNXX010000246.1:0-3919 GCA_964577095.1 uncultured bacterium
CGGGCAGAAGCGGCTTCGCGCCGCCGTTGAGTTTTTCGGAGAGCCGGTTGAGTTCCGCGATCAGCCGGCCCGCGGCCGCGCCCGTCATCGGCCGCGGCTGATACTGCACCTTCTGATAATCCACGCAGAGCGGAACGACGCGTCCGCCCGCGAATCCGGAGGAATCGAAGGACGCGATGAAAAGCGCGCTCTCGCGGCAGGAGACGCTTTTCGATCCGAACGCGAAATTGCCGAGGCTGTAGGCGATCGGTTTTCCCCTGTACAGTTCGAAACCCTGCAGCACATGCGGATGATGACCGATGACGAAATCGGCTCCGGCGTCGATCGCGGCGTGCGCGAACTCGCGCTGATAGGGCTGGGGCATGCCGTGCAGTTCCTTGCCCCAGTGAAAGGAGACGATCACGAGATCGACAGCCGGCCGCAGGGAGTCGATGGCCGCCGCGATCCGTTCCTTCACGGCGAACGCCGTGCCCGGCCTCGAAGCCGTGGCCCAGAAAGCGTCCGGATACGTCAGGGAAAATCCGAGGAACGCGGCCTTCCATCCGCCCCGGTCGACGATCGCGCCCGCTTCCGCCGCGCGGCGGTTCATGCCCGCGCCGCAGGCCGCGATGCCCAGGCTGTCGAGAATGCCGAGCGTCTGCCGGAACGGCGGCACGCCGTAATCGAGAATATGGTTGTTGGCCAGGTTGAGGACGTCGAATCCGGCGTCTCGCAGGCCGCCCGCGAATCCGGGCGGCACGCGGAACGTGTAGGTTTTCTGAAAGGGTCTGCCGCCCGTGCCGAAAGGCGCCTCGAGGTTGCCGATCGCGAAATCAGCGGACTGCAGAGAAACCCTCGTGGAATCAAAAGGATAATCGGGCCCGAAACGCCCGATGACGGGAAGCGCGGATCCGGCCAGCATGACGTCCCCGACCGCGGCCACGGTCACGGATGTTTTTCTGGGAGGCGCCGCGAGCGCGGCCGCGGTCCGGCTGGAGTCTCCGGATCCGGCGGCCGGGGCGTTGTCTCGGCCGCAGGACCCCGCCCATGCCGTGAAAAGCGCGAGAAACAGGAAACCGGCCGCCCTGTTCACGATGCCGCCCCTGTTCCCGGATCCCGCGCTGTCCGGCGGGATTCTGCCCGTACCCTTTCTCGCGGATGAAAAAAGCGCGGGAATGCCTGAACAGCCGGCGCCGGCACGCGGAGGAACCGCGTTCGTCCGAACCTCAAGCCTTCGGATCGTCATCCGCGCCCGTTTCCGATGTCTTCCCGGAATCGCTCTCCGATTTCGAGGACGCCGGGGATCCCTTCCGGATCTCCTCGATCTCCTTCTCCTTGTCCCGGACATCCTGCAGGAGCTTCTCGATCCGGCCGATATGATCCTTTACCGCGGGATCCTGGGGCGCCGTTTTCTTCGTCGCCTCGGAAGCCTGCTGGTATACCGTGACGCCCAGGTCGTGATAAGCGGCGTTCAGGCTCTTGTTCAGGTTCATCAGGTCCAGCTTGGCCTTGCCGATTCGGGTGTATTCCTCGGTTTTGGCTGCGGCCACGGACAATCCGTCCTTGACCGATTTCTTCAAATCGTCCCAAATGGGTGTCATCGGTTCACTCCCTTCTGTGTGGTTCTTTCGAGCGGTAATTTAATCATCGCCGCGGCTCTTTCCAAGGGAAAAGCCTCCGCTCCGGCGCGCTCTCACCCGGACGGATCCGGTCGACTTCGGGACATCCGGATGCGTCCGTGCCGCTTCAGGCCGTGACGTCCCGGCCGAGCCAGCGCCCGGACACACGGACCGGACATTTCTCTTCCACGCCTCCGGGTTCAAGTTGTCTGGCCAGAAAGGCCACGACCGGCACTGATGCGGCCGGGCCGGATAGATCGAGCACCGGTTCCCTTCGAGAAAACGGCATTGCCGCTTCGATTCGCCTATATAATAGTGGCCGTCGATCCGGACACAGACGGTCCGGATCAGCTCGCGCACGCTCAGGTCCAGATGCCGGGCGAGACGCTTTCGGTCCGCCGCGGTCAGGTAAACATACGCGTACTCTCCGTGGACCTTGCAGCAGGCGCCGCACCCCCTGCATTCGAAACGCACGGTTTCACGGAAAACCTTCTTTTCGGATGGATTGATATCCATGGGACGGATGATCCGATGAAGGACCCCGCCGCCCGCTGGGCGGGATCAAGTTTTTTTATTGATAAATTATTGAAGACAAGCAGCGGGGTATCACAGAAAACTTGGATGATGGACGCCGCAATCGGCGGGACATTCGACCCGTTGGAGCGGCCGGAAGCCAATCTCCGATCATCCAGAAAAATTGGAACCAGAATGACCAGGCTTCTGGCCGCCCGATTAAAACAGCCTCAATTGGTCCTGGCCCGGCTTTCGGTCCCTTGTTCCACGCGCTTTTCCCGTGCTGAGAAGCGTCCGCTCGATGGCATCGAGAAAAGGGCTTCTCGCGGGACTGCGGCCGCGGCCGAACAGCTCCCGCCGGTCGGCGTGGGTCAGGATCAAATGCTTCTTGGCGCGCGTCATTCCCACATAGAGCAGACGGCGCTCCTCTTCCGGATCGCAGGAGGACGGACCGGACAGCGCGTAGGGCAGAAGCCCGTCCTCCACGCCCGCGATGAAGACGCACGGAAATTCCAGACCCTTGGCCGCGTGTAACGTGAACAGCGACACGGCTTCGCCGCCGCTCCGGACCCAGTCGGGTCCGGATCCCAGGGCAAGCGCGGTCAGAAAAGCGGGCAGGTCCGTACCGAATGAAACGGACCGCTCCGCAAGCACTTCCAGATCGATCCGGTCCGCGGGATCCGATACCGGAGGAAGGACGGAGATCAGCCTGTGGATCAGGTCGCAGACCGGCGCCTTCCCTGCGTCGGCTGCCAGTACGGTCCATTCCGCATCTTTCAACCCGGAACCACTCTGTTCCTTTGAACTCTCTCCCCCCACCCTGGATTCCCGCTGAAAGATTGCGGGAATGACATCCCCCCCTGAATCATTTTCGTTTTTCAACCCGGAACTCGGAACCCGAAACTCGGAACTCGTTTCTTTCAACCCGGAACCCGGAACTCGGAACTCGGAACATTTTTTAAGCGCCTTGACGATTGTCTTCGCGGGCTCCCGCCTGTAGAACGGCTCCGTGTCCGAGCGTCGGTAAGGAATGCCGTGATCCCGGAAAGCCTTTTCCAATGCCGGAAACTGGCGGCTGATCCGGCACAGCACGGCGAAATCGGAGAAACCCAGCGGTTCCTCCTCCGCTCCGGATGTGATGCCGCTGTCCATGGAAAAGAACCGCACGCCGCCGGTCATCGCTTCGATGGTCCGGCTGATGAATTCCGCCTCGGATGCCTCGGAACCGTTCCGCACGATACGGACCTTGACCTTCTCGTCCGTGCCGCGGAGATGGGTATTCTCTCCCCCCCGCCCTGGATTCCCGCTAAGAGAATGCGGGAATGACAACCCCCCGGAATCATTTTTGTTTTTCGACCCGGAACCCTTTTCTTCCGACCCGGAATCCGGAACGCGGAACTCGGAACCGCTCTCTTCCAACCCGGAACCCGGAACTCGGAACCCAGAACCTGTTTCTTCCAACCCGGAACCCGGAACTCGGAACTTGGAACCCTTTTCTTCCAACCCGGAACCCTCTTCTGACCATGAACCATGAACTATGAACTTCGAACTTTCTTTTAAGACCATCCCCGATGCCCTCAGCACGGTGTCCGGACACCGGTAACTGCTCGTCAGACGGTACACCGTGGCGCCCGGGAAATCCCCGGTGAAACGGGTCATGAAAACCGGGCTGGCGCCGCGGAATCCGTAGATGGACTGGTCCGGGTCCCCCACCGCCCAGAGATGAGGCGACCCCGCCCCAAAATCCCGCCTCGCCAGAAGCCTCACCCATTCGTACTGAATCCCGTCCACGTCCTGGAACTCGTCCA
>CAZNXX010000247.1:0-3917 GCA_964577095.1 uncultured bacterium
CGCTCGAATTCGTCCGATCCGCCGTCCGGATCGGGCGGCCTCACCTGCTGGAAGGACGTGTACTGGCCGCCGTACTCGTAATTGACCTTGTCTATCGTCTGGTACCGGGCCCACAGAAAATGCGGATACCGGCCGTCCTTTTTTCCGAATCCGAGCGCGGCGGAATTGAAATCCGCGTCCCGGACCGCTTCCGGAATTCCGGGGCCCGGCCCGTCGAGCTGGACGAAGGCCACCGGCCCGCCCTGGGCCAGCGTGTGCCTGGCGATCACGCGGCCCGCCTGCTCCATCCACGCCGATGCGGATTCGAGATAGGAAGGATGGACGATCGACGCGCTTCCGGGCCCCCGGTCCGCGCCGGTCCGGGTTTTCGAGCGGAGATCCGGTTTCTTCTCCGCGATCCAGTCGGGCAGACCGTTGTATTTCAGTTCCGGACCGATCATGGGGCCGGGCCTGACGATGACGTACAGGTCCTTTTCCTTCGCCGCTTTCAGGAAACCCTCGATATCGCGGACCTCGTCCTTTTTGGAACCGAAATCGAACCGGCCCGGTTCCGCTTCGTGCAGGCGCCAGGGCATCCGAACCCAGAGGCAGTTGATCCCCGCGGATTTCATCGCGGACATGCGCGATTTCCACTGCTTCCGCGGGACCGAAAAATAATCCAGCTCTCCGGCGACGGGAATAAACGGGTTCCCCCCGACCCGCAGGCAGGTTCCGTCGATCCGGATGGGATTCGGGGGGACCGGCTCCGTTACCGGAACGGGACGGCTTTGGGCCCGGATTCCTCCGTGGGGAAAAAACAGAAATGCGAGGAGTGGAATGATAAGAGCGGTTCGAAAACGCATGCAGGAATTCTCCTTGGAATGTTGCAGTAATCCGGCGGATCGGCGTCCGGTCTGATGTAAAATACGGGATTTGCGCGTCCGGGTCAACTGAAAAAAAACCTCCCGGAGGCTTCGAGCCTCCGGGAGGTTCATACGGATTTCGTAAAATCTACCGGATCACCGTCATCTTCCGCACAACCGCGGACACGGCCGAGGACAACCGCACGAAATACAGCCCGCTCGGCACCGGGATTCCGGAATCATCCATTCCGTTCCAGCGGACTGTGTGCGCTCCCGCCTCGAGACGCCCGTCCTTCAGAATCCCGATCCTGCGTCCCAGGACGTCGACCACCTCGATCCGGATCTTTTCCTGGACACGAAGCGAAAACCGGACTTCTGTTCCGGAGTTGAACGGATTCGGGTAGTTTGGAAACAGGATGAAATCGGACGGACGGGACCTGTCCTTCACCGCCCAGATCACGGCCGTTGAATCGTTGCTGTAGGAATACAGCATCCCCTCGCCGTCCGCCACGACCAGGTCCGGATCCCCATCCCCGTCCAGGTCGGCCAGGGCCGGCACGGCGGGACCTTTCCGCACCCGGACGCCGGAGAACAGAGTCGTGTCTTCCCGCCAGAATACCGGGGACTCGGGACCCAGGTTCTCGAAAAACGTCAGGGACCCGTCCCATTTCCCGATGATCAGGTCCGGTCTGCCGTCACCTGTCAGGTCCTTCACGTCCGCGCGGTAAAAAGTCGAGTCTCCGATTCCAATAGACATCGCGGAATCGATTCGATGGATATAAATATAATCCATTTCCTGGATGATATCATTCCACGTCCAATCCCTTTCCGGAAACACACGGTAGACTCCGTTTCGCTGAAGCAGCAATTCCGGATATCCGTCTGAATTCAAATCCGCTTCGATGGGATCCTGATAAGCCGAATCCGCGGGCATGAGTTGAAACTGAGTCGTATCCATGATGGCGCCTTCATGCCGCCAATTTCCGTGCTCACGGCGCAATGTGAACAGAACGGTCTGATCCGCTCGCTTGATCCCGTCGATTTCCCGCCCCCATTCGGAATCCCCGGTCTGAGCGCTGACCATCCATTGCAGCCGGGCGGTGTCCGGCCAACCATCAACAGGCCGCTGATGAACAGAAGGCCGTATCACGGGCCTGGGCATCTCCAAAAGCAGATCATAAAGATCCGCGGAAAATCCGTATCCCCTCGAATCATCCTGCCAACGGTGCATTTCCGGAACGAGGAATGGATTCCAGACATCCGATGGATAACTGGGATGCAGAATGAAGAGAGCCGGTTTTGAATCGGCGGTTTCTTCGGTCAGGCAAATGCCGGATTCCAGATATCCTCTCGGCGGCCCGAACAGCTGTTTCGGTACCGGAAATGCATCTCTTCCCGATTTCTCATACCATTGGTACGGCGGAAAGAAGCCGCCTCCGAGCATGTCGGGCATATCGTTTCCATCGATGTCCCCCAGAGCGGCATGCCAGTCGTAGTCACTCGCGAATCCCTGGTACTTGAAACGAAGAGAATCCCCGACCTGGGTCAGTTCATACCATTCGATCGCGCTGGATGAAATCGGAATTTCGATTGTCACAAGCAGATCAAGCCGCGAGTCTCCATCATAATCCCCCATCTCCCACAATCGGGGCATCCCCCAGCCGCGACCCGGCTCCACATCAACCGGCACGAACTTTCCACCCCAGACCGGATTCCGTGCATCTCCTTCGTTGATATGGAATCCGGATTGTCCCTCCCTACCGCCGAAAACATCGACGGCTCCGTCGCCATTGATGTCTGCGAACAGATACGTGGTCTTGGCCAGCCCCAAAGGGACACTCCACATGTTATCGGCGTTGACCCATGTCAGTCCGCCGCCGTCCGGGACTCCGCGGTACACATGGTCATTCATGAACAGCTCGCATCGGCCGTCGCCGTCCAGATCCACGAGTTTGGGCGCCCGGGAATTGTGCTCGTACCGGTATTCCCATGGGACATCCCACTCCTGCATCCTGAGGAATCGCGGAAGTCCGGATGCACCGATATTCCTGTACAGGACGATCGACGAGTTGTCCTCGTTGACGGCCAGGTCGGCCCGTCCGTCTCCGTCCACGTCCCCGATGTCGAGATTGCAGGACGGACTGTCGTACCCCGTGGGATTGATCAGCAGGGGATTGTAGTTCCAGACCGAGGTGCCGGCATTCAGGGAAAGACAAACCAGGCAGAGCGGAATGAACATGGTTTTTAAAGCGGCCATCGGATTACCGTCCCTGCGGAAAAATATTCAGTGATCCAGAATATTATACAAATTAACAAGGATAGAGTCAAGCGCAAATACCGCCCTGTTGTCCGGGAAAAGGTGCTTCGCACGTCCCCAAAAAACCTCCCGGAGGCTTCGAGCCTCCGGGAGGTTTGGATAAAAACCGTTCACGGATTCCGGACACCGCGTCCGGACCCGGGATTGACCGAAGCTATTTCAGGTAAATCGCGATCGTGAACAGGCCGGAGGACCCGATGCCCATGGCCGTCGAGCTCGCGGACATCTTGTTCCACTCGTCATCTCCGCCGGTCTTGGCTTTGTTCTCCTGCGATCCCTTGGTGAAGGCCAGGCGGTATTCGCCGGAGAACGAGATGTTCTTCTTGACGAACCATTCCACGCCGAGAATGCCCCGGACCGTGAAACCGGAGATGGACGACTCGGTTTCGTTCGGGTCGTCGTCTTCCATGTGGCCGGACTCGGTGCTCTCGCTCTGCTTCATGAATCCCGCGCCCGCGCCGAAATAGGGGGTGATGTTGTTCTTGTTCAGGTGCTTGATCACATCGAACATGACGCCGAAGGATGAAGCGCTTTCCTTCTCGCCGACGTAATCCTCGACGTCCGGGTCCTGCTCGGTGCTGGACATGGAGAACAGCAGGCAGGGACGGTAGGCCATGGTGCCGGCCGCGTTGAAAATCTTGGCGCCGATGCCGGCCGCGGGGCCCGCGTTGTAATTATACAGACCCAGGTCGGACAGGCCGCCGAACGTGAACAGAATGGCCTTGTTGTTCGTGCGCAGGTCCTGCGCGCCCACCGCG
>CAZNXX010000248.1:0-3312 GCA_964577095.1 uncultured bacterium
TGCGCCAGAAAAACAGGCCGGCCGTCATCGGACGGCCGGCCAACGGAGGCTTCGGCACCGGGAGCCGCCTGAACCAGGCAGGCCGCGGCCAGCATGAAGAAAACGGGTATTCGTTTCATGAACGTTCGAAACGCCGGCTCACCGGACCAGCATCATCTTGCCGGACAGGGACTGTCCGTCCGTTTCGAGCCTGTACACATACAGCCCCGACCGGACCGGATTGCCCCTGCTGTCCAGTCCGTTCCACCTGAAAAAATGACTTCCTGCGTGCTGTGTTCCTTCAAACACGGTGACGGTTTCTCCGAGAGAATTGTAAATGCCGAGCCGCACTTTTCCGCCCCTTTCGAGAGTGTACGGAATGGTGGTTTCCGGATTGAAGGGATTGGGAAAGTTCGGCGCCAGGCCGAAGGACCGGACAGCCGGGGTCCTGTCGGACTTCACGTCCGTCCACATTCTGTCTATGACCTCGACCGCGTCTATGGCGATGGGTATTTTATTCCCGCCCACGACGAACTTGAACATGGTTTTCGGGTCGTCGACTTCGCACGCGAACGTGTACGGCCCGTACACGCCCCATTGTGAAACCGTGACCGGCTGGGTCCAGTGCTGGGCATAGGGATCGTAATCCATGGATATATCGATCGAGATGTCCTTGGGCTCCGAGGTTTCGGCGGTGAAACTGATGTCGTAGCTGTGGCCCTTCAGGAGCTTGAACGGCTGCATGAGCTGAACCGCCCAGACCGCGTCTCCGATGTTCTGAATCTCGATATAGGCTCCGGCCGAGTCCGCGGTGATGCCCATATCCGGCAGGACCGTGAACGTCGCCAGGGCGTTCACGTAATAATCCAGACGCCACGGGGCCGTGCCGCAGTTGAAATCCCCGTTGAAGATCATGTTGCCGTCTTTGACATTCCCCATGAAAACCAGAACCGTGTCGGACGTCACTGTGTCGCCGGCCGCGGATATGGCCCTGGCCGCGTAACGGTACAGGCCGTCCGGCGGAGCCGTCCGATTGAACTCATAGGGCGCCTTGGTCAGGTTCCGGATCCGGGTCCCGTTCTCGTAGATTTCGACTTTCGTGAGTGTGGTGCCGGTTGCCTGGGCGTCGACGGCAAACGGGATGTCCGAACAGCTGGCAACCCTTGCCTTGTGAGCCGGGCTGGTGATCTGCACAGTCACGTTCTGTCCGAATGCTGCGGCTGCGACGCCGATCAGGGCGATCGCGGCCAGACCGATCAATGGCCGTTTCATGACAGGGCCTCCTTTATTGGGTTGCATGCGCTATTCCGATTTTTGACGTGTCAAGGGAACGCGGCCGTTCTTGTCCCGGCCGCGAAACCGCGTCTCCGCCGCGTCTTCCGGCGCGGATTCGCCGGATGCCGGTTCCATCCGGCCAGCCGCTGTCAGGGCTGGTTCCGGATGAACCGAATGGCCTGTCCCCCGCCCGGGGCGAGCCTCAATTTTAAAACGACGGACGCGTCCACGGGTTCCTCGGTCACGGTCAGGGGATAGGGGTTTTTCTCCCAGTGCGCGCCTTCCCCGTCCCTGTAGATCCGCGCCGTGTATTTCACGCCCGGGTCGAGAAACGCCAGCTGCGCCTCCAGGATACGGCCCTCTTCGTCCGTGACGCTTCCCAGATACCAGTCCCCGCTGTTCCTGTCCTTTCTTGCGATGGTCACATAATCGCCGATTCGGGCATGGAGCACTTTCGTGTCCTCCCAGTCAGCGGGCACGTCCCGGATGAATCCGAAGGCATCCGGGTATTTTTCATAGTTCTCCGGCAGGTCCGCGGCCATCTGCAGCGGGCTGTACAGCACCACGTAGAGGGCCAGCTGTTTGGCGGCCGTGGTGTTGACCCGGTTCCGCGGCCTCTCGGGGCCGAACCTCAGGCCGAGCACGCCCGGCGTGTAATCCATGGGGCCAGCCAGAAGGCGCGTGAAAGGCAGAATCGTGGCGTGTTCGGGCGGGTTGCCGCCGTCCGGGGACCAGGCCTCGTATTCCTGGCCCCTGGCGCCCTCTCGCGTCATCAGGTTCGGCCAGGTCCGCCGCAGGCCGGTGTCTTTCACGGGCTCGTGCACGTCGATCATGATCCGTCGGCGCGCGGCTTCCTCGACCACTTTCTGGTGGTGCCTCACCATGTACTGGCCGTGATGCCACTCGCCGGTCCTCCGGCCCTGATTATCGATCCGCTGTAGCCTGGGCCCGTTGGCCACATACCCGGTTTTTACGGTATGGATGCCGAGCTTTTCATACAGCGCGAAAGCCTCCTTCAACTGGGCCTCGTAATTGGGCACAGCCCCGCCCGTTTCATTGTGCCCGATCAGCCCGACTCCCTTCTCGGCCGCGTAGGCCGCCACTTCGCGTATGTCGTAATCCGGCGCGCTGCGGATGAAATCGAACCGGTCCCCGTACCTTGTCCAGTCTCCGTCCCATCCCAGGTTCCAGCCCTCCACCAGCACGCCGGCCAGTCCGTTCCTGGCCGCGAAATCTATGTACTTTTTCGCGTTTTCAGTCGTGGCCCCGTGTTTCGGCCCCGTGCTCCAGGTGGCCAGGTCCAGGTGCATGGCCCACCAGATTCCCGCGTACTTGGCCGGCTTGATCCAGGAAACGTCGGCGAGCGCATTGGGCTCGTTCAGGTTGAGAATCAAATACGACGTGATCAGGCCGCCGGGATCGTCCGCGATCTGAACCGTGCGCCAGGGCGTCTTCATCGGCGTCCGCGCCTTCACGCGGATGCCGTCCGACCAGGGTGTGAGGTCCGCCTTGAGCGTGTTCGGACCGGTGGGCGCGAGCTGCATGGCGGCGTAATCGGTCAAGGCCGCCTCGTGGATGCTGAGATACAGACCATTCGCGGTCTCCAGGGTCAGGGGCGTATGCGCGGTGTCCATGGCGCTGACCGTGGTGCGGCGGAAGAGCTGTTCGTATTCCACCTCATCCCGGTTGTAGGCCGGTATCCACCAGGCCGCCGGGTCCCCGGCGAGCGCGAATTCCGTGAGCTCGTCCGTAATCTCGAACCGGTCCAGCCCCTTCTGGGCCGGAATCTCGTAACGGAACCCGACCCCGTCCTCGTAGACGCGGAACACCACGTCCATTCTGCGGCCGTCCTTCCCCTTTTCCGCAAGCGATACGGCCAGTTCATTGTAACGGTTCCGGATCTCCCGCTTTTCGCCCCACGGCTGGGTCCAGGTCTCGTCGAACGTCCGAGTGCGCAGGGATCCTATTTCGAAGGGGCCCTGAAGCGGCTTGCCGGCCTTCAGGACGAATCCCATGGCCGACGGACGGACCAGTTCCCGCCCGAACCGTTCGACGCGG
>CAZNXX010000248.1:3322-3854 GCA_964577095.1 uncultured bacterium
GAATGTGACCCGCACCGATCCGTCCGGCGATTCTACGGCCGCCGGCCCCGCGGTCGACAGGCCCGCCGCCGCGCAGAGGAAAAACAGAACCCCCCATATGAAACGCGAATCCATGAGAACTCCTTTTCTTCTTCAATCCGGATCAACGCCGGAGCGGCATCCCTCCCGGCCTTCACCGGCGGAAATCCCGGCCTCGGACGCCCGTTCCGGCCTCCGGATTTCCGATCCGGCCGCGGCTACAGCCGGATGGCCAGCGAAAACCGCTGGGTGTTGTCCAGTATGCCGAAGTCCTGATACGCGTAATCGATGCTGATATTCCCCGTGCCGCCGATGCGGTGCGTGAGGCCGCCGCCCAAAGTCAGCCCCTGCTGGCTGTCGCGCGAGAACAGCGACTTGTACCCGGCCCGGAGCCGGACCCGGTTCCGGAACACGTATTCGCAGCCCGCGTTGACGCATTCCACATTGTCGTTCGGGTGCAGGGCGTCCACGGCCACGATCAGCTTGTCCCCGCCAGAGCCCTCGAGGAGGTCCG
>CAZNXX010000249.1:0-3846 GCA_964577095.1 uncultured bacterium
CGATGCGGTCGAAGTCGTCCATGCCGTTTTTATAGGCGATGTCCGACTCCCCGCCCAGGATGAAAAGAACCGGCGAATGCACCTTCGCGAGTTGGTCTTTGGCCAGGGCCGGCATGCCCGGCATGCCTGCCCGGCGGCCGGCGGATGCGGTGTCTGGGATGAAAATGCCGCTGTTGCAGATCATCACGGTATTCACGCGTGGGTCCGGCGCCGCCTCGTAGGCCTGCAGTCCGCCGCAGGACATGCCTCCGACCGCCATTTCCTTCACGTCGATTTTATCGCGGTAGGGACCTGACGGATCGCTGTTTTGGGCAACCGCCCAGTCGATCGCGTCGATCAACTGCGACGATTGCGACCTTCCTCTTCCCCGCTCCCCTTCCCCGGGCATCGGACCGATGGCGATCACGAGAAAACCGTGTGAAGCCACCTCGGATAGAAAGTTCAGATGCTCCCAGGGCGAATTGGCGCAGGCTCCGTTCCCCCACGCGAACACCGGCAGCCGGTTCTTCGCGCCGAAGACGCTCAGATCCGCAGGCCGGAAAATCGTGTGCGTGGGAAGCGTGCTGTCCGACGCCATCAGAGCAGGATAGGGGCCGGTTCCGCCGTCTTCCACGGTTCTCACGCCGGTTTCTTCGGGAAGGATTCCCGCCCGCTGCACGGCAGCCGGATCCGATGCCTGACTTTCCCGGATGGGAGCGACTAGAAACCCGATCGCCAGAATGAACGGAACGGCTCTTCGCATGGCGGAAGCTCCTTTGCATTCAATGGTATGAGTGAAGTTCAACGACCAGCGGCATCGCCTTTCTCTTGCGGGCCGCTGGACCGTCGGGTACGGGGTCACGGGCCGCGTCACCGGACGCCGGCCCGGGTGCGGACGCTACCAACCTGCTCAACGGTAATAGCGGTTCGGGCCGCCGGGCGTGGGAACCCCGTTGGCGAGCGGAGCCCCGCCTTCATGCTCCCTCGTCAGGGAAGCCTCGAGCGTGATGCCGCTGCCTGAGACCTGCGCACCTGCCGCGTGGCCGAAGGCAAGCGGGCTGCCGAAGCGGATCGTCGCGTCGATCGCCTGATTGTTGCCGAAGGCCCGGCGTCCGCGGGTGACCGAGGCGATGATTGCGGTCTCGCGGTTCGTTCCCGCGTCGATGACCACGGTCTGACCGGCGGTGAAACCGTCCACGCCCGCCACCGTGAGCACGGTCGCGCCCGCGTCCGCGGCGGCTCCCACCGTGGTGCCCCCGGCCGTGCCGACCTCGGCGATTACCGCGGTTTCGCGGTTCGCTCCCGCGTCGATGAAGATGGTCTGGCCCGCGGCGAAACCGTTCACGGCCGTGACCTTGAGATTGTCCGTTCCCGCGCCGGCCGGCGCGGCCAGGGAGGCGGAGGTGTGCGTCAGAAAGTCCGCGCAATTGCTGTCCGTGTCGAGCCCGTCCGGAAACCGGCCCGCGCTGACGTGGGGATCTCCTGCGGCCGGCGCGCCCATCCCGAAGAAACCGAAGCGGGCCCTGCCCGCGGCTGGTGCGGGCGCGAAGCAGCCGTTCGCGTCCGTTCCGGAAGCGGCCTGGTATCCTTCCGCGGACCAGGGATCGACGAGGCCGCCGTAATTCTGGCTGTCGACGACCCGGCCGGCTGCGTCGGCCAGCACCATGGCGCCGGCCCTTGCGCCGAGCGCCGGGCCGCCGAACCACTGGTCCGGCGCCGGCGTTCCCTGGTAGCCCGCGTCCGCGGCCTTCCTGTCCCGGACGACCGCGTGGATGTCATGACTCCGGGCCAGGGGCGCGTCGAGCGTGAGCACGCTGCCGAGGGCGAGCACGGGCTCATTGCTCGAATGGTCGAATGCGGCGGCCGGCTCGAAATCGATGCCCGTTCCCCGGACGCTGAACGGCATGTTGGACGCGTGGTTGAATTTCAGCGGTTCCGCCAGGTCCAGACCCGTTCCCGGATCGTCCTTTTCCGTCAAGGGGCCGTTGAACGTGCTGCGCGACGACTGCGTGCCCACGGCCGTGACCGTGACGGTCTCGATTCCGTGTCCCTCGCTGTCGATGTCAAGACGGATCCTGTCGCCGATGGAGATGTTTTCCACGGAAGACACTTTGATATTCGTGTCCCCGGGCTTCGCGTCCATGGAAAGCCAGGCCTGCGTTCCCGGTTTGCCGACCCGCGTGATGGTGACCACTTCGTATTTCTCGACAGCCTTCGCCACCGCGGGATAGGCGGCGCCATGGCCAAGGGCCATCTTCTGACCGGCTTCGAAGCCCCAGACGCTTGTCACCGGCACATTGGTCGAGCCGGCGGGGATGGTGATCACCGGACCGTCCGGAAGGGGCTGCCACACGGTCGTCTGGCCGCGGATTTCGCCCCGTCTGCCGAAACCGCCGCGGCCCGCAGCGCCCGCGTCAGCCGGCGGATTGCGGATGCCCGCGAGGGTCCGCTTCTCCGCCGTGGAACCCGAGCCGATTTCGACCGTATCGCCGATCGCCATGCCCGCCGTGTTCCGGACGTAAACAACGGACTCGCCCTTTTTCGCGGGGACCGCCAGTCCGGAGTTGGACAGGCCGAGCAGGTAGAAGCCGCGAGACGCGAGTGTCGTCCCGTCCGGGATCCGGATCGATGAAAAGACCGCTTCCTGGGTCGGATGGTGGGTCACGCTCCATCCGGAGAGGTCGACCGCCTCGTCCCCGGCGTTGTAGAGTTCGATGAACGAATTCGTCGTATTGCCGGGAGACCCGTCGCTGATCCGGAATTCGTTGATCTTGACGGGACTGACGTTGCGCACCTTTTCAACGGCCGTGTCGGACCGCTTCCGGCCGTCCGCCGGATCCGTCCACGAAGCTTTGCCGGCCAGATCGCCGTTGAAGGGCTCGGACCCTGAGGTCACTGTGAAGGTGGCGTCCACAGTCGCGCCCGGCGCGATCGGATCAGTATATTTCCTGACCGTTTCTTTGGAATCCAGAACCGCCGATTTCCATCCCTTGGGCGCGGCGACGCTCAAGACAAGGCCGCTCACGGCCGCGCCCGTGGTGTTCGTGAAAATCACGGTGACGTTCTTCGAGGACCGCGGCCGGAACGTCTGGAGCCCCGGCGGTGCGTCCACGGCCGAGGCCGGCGCGATGCTCACCCGCGGCACATCGTACCGGGCCCCCGTGATATTGGCCTGCACCTTTTGGTTGGTTTCCTGCGTGGGGAAGGTGCCCGCGGCCGTCATGGCGCCCTCGTAGAAAGTACCCTGCGAACCGACGCTGTTGTCGCCGCCGTTGCCCAGCAGGATGGCGCCCTGCTTGCGCATCGGGTCGTAACTGCTCCGGTCGTTGATGATCCGCGGTCCGTCGAACATCACCCGCAGGCCGCCCTTTTGCGCGTCTCCGCCCATGGACCGCCAGTGGTGGGGCTCTCCGTCCGCAGTCGCGGTTACGAAGCGCCACGAAACGGACGGCAGATCGGCGCAGAACTTGTCGTCGGGCGAGGGATTGACGCATCCGACCAGGTTGTTCTCCTGGTCGGTCATGATCCACGGGCCCGGGGCCTGTCCGTGATACCACCAGGTCGCGTTGCCGAAGTAGGTGGTCTCCATGGTGCCGTCGCCGTCGTCGCGGCTGTCCGTCTCCGCGTTGCCGTAATCGAAGCAGCAGCCGGAGTTGTAGTGATGGCCGCTGACGACCCAGTACTGTCCCTCCGCCTGGTCGTCTACCGCGGTGCCTTTGGCGTCGTTCCAGCGGAGCCCCATGCCCGGTTCGATGAAAACGCCGTAAGCCTTGCGGCCCATGATCGTGACCGGCGCCATGTCGGCGAGCGGAATGTTGTTGAACCCGCCCATGGCCGGGCCGCTGAATCCGCCGCGGGGCGCCTGAA
>CAZNXX010000250.1:0-1939 GCA_964577095.1 uncultured bacterium
GGGGATGACGCTCGCGTATGGCCGAGGCCAGCATGTAACCGTTCATCGGCGTCATGCGGATGTCCGAAACCACGTAATCGCAGGGAGACTCGTCGAGCAGGCGCAATGCATCCGGTCCGTTCTGAGCCTGCATCACGGAATAGGAATGCCGCTGAAGGGACAGCGAAAGCGTTTTTAGAACATTTTTTTCATCATCCACGAGCAGAATCGTGGACATCAGTGACTCCCAAGTTATAATTCAACAGATACCTACACAAAATCCATGCCAGAAGGGATAACCGCCGACGTTTATTGATATTTAAGAAGTTACGGAGATGTCACAAATCCAGAATCGAGCGGATATCTATCGGGGATTGCAGGATGAAAAAATCGGTTCTGGGTTCCGGGTTCCGAGTTTCGAGTTGAAAGAATAGTCCATGACCCTGTTGTATAACAACCCGGAACCCGAAACCCGGAACTCGGAACCGTCTTTATTCCTTCTTCTTCGGCTCTATCCCGTACGTCTTCAGTTTCCGCCACAGGGTGGTGGTGGAAATGCCCAGCGTGTCCGAGGCCTGCTTCTGATTCCACTGGTACTTGTCGAGCGTCTTGAGGATGTAATGCTTCTCGACTTCCTCGAGCGTCTGCTCCCCGAGGTTGTCCGGTATGTCAGGCCCGCGGCGGAGGGTGTCGCGGAGGGACTGGGGCAGGTCCTCGGGCGTGAGGGTGTTGTGGTTCGTGAGAATCACGGCCCGCTCGATCACATTCTCCAGCTCGCGGACGTTTCCCGGCCAGTGGTACCCGGTGAAAATTTTCATGGCTTCGGTCGAGACGGCCGTGACATTCTTGTTCTCCTTCTCCGCAAACCGCTTCAGAAAATGGGTGACCAGAAGGGGAATGTCGTCCTTCCGGCTGCGGAGGGCCGGCAGATGGATCGGAATCACGTTCAGCCGGTAGAACAGGTCCTCGCGGAAGCGGCCCTCCTCGATGAGCTTGGGCAGTTCCTTGTTGGTGGCCGCGATGAGGCGCACGTCGACGTTCAGGGGATCCACGTCTCCCACCCGCCGGATCTCGCCGTCCTGCAGAAAGCGGAGCAGTTTGACCTGCGTGGAGAGCGCGGTCTCGCCGATCTCGTCGAGAAAGAGCGTGCCGCCGTCCGCCTCCTGAAACAGGCCGCGCTTGTCGCGGATCGCCCCGGTGAACGAGCCGCGCACGTGCCCGAACAGCTCGCTTTCCTGCAGGTTCTCCGGAATGGCGCCGCAGTTGATGGTGATGAAGGCGCGGTTCTTCCGCCGGCTGTTCAGGTGAATGGCCTTCGCAACCAGCTCCTTGCCGGTGCCGCTGTCGCCGGAGATCAGCACGGTGCTGTCGGTCTTCGCGATCTTCGACACCATGCCGAGCACTTCGAACATCTCCTTCGAATTGCCGATGATGTTCTCGAACTTGTACTTCTCCTTGAGCTCGTTCTGGAGCTGTTCGACCTCGCAGATGAGGTTTTTGTGCTCCAGCGCCTTTCCCACCAGCAGGAGCAGTTCGTCCTTCTCGAACGGTTTCTGGATGTAGTCGTAGGCACCGGACTTGATGGCCTCGACCCCGCTCTCGACCGTGCTGTAGGCGGTCATGACCAGGACCTCCGACGAGGGATTCAGGGTCTTGACCTCGCGCAGAACCGTCAGGCCGTCCATGGGCTCCATCTTGAGGTCGGTGATGATGAGGTCGAAGAACCGGGTCTTGAACTTGTCGAGCCCCTCGGTTCCGCTGGACGCCTCCTCGACCCGGTATCCCATTTTCTGGAGCATCAACGCCAGGGTCGTGCGCACCGATTTCTCGTCGTCGATCAGCAGAATATCCGCCATGACCGGTCCCTATCCTCCCTCTAGACTGTCTTGGGTGTGAGCCGGAGCCGCACGATAAAGGCCGAGCCCCGGTCGACTTCGCTTCTCAGGATGATCTCGCCGTC
>CAZNXX010000250.1:2039-3745 GCA_964577095.1 uncultured bacterium
TCGTCGACGATCGCGGCCAGGTGGTCCGTCTCCTCCTTGACGACGTCGAGAATCTGACGGCCTTCGGTCGTCAGCCCGGTTTCGTCCTTGAGGAGGGAGGCGGAGGTGGTGATGGCCACCAGCGGGTTCCGGATCTCGTGCGCGATGCCGGCCGAGAGCTCGCCGATGGCGGCCAGTTCCTCGCTCTTGAACAGCCGCCGCTCGAGTTCGCGCTCGCGCGTCATGTCGATCAGCGAGACGAGCAGGTCCGCGGATCCGGGGATGGGGTCGGTGGTCAGGTGGACGTGGTGCAGGCGCCCGTTCCGGTCCTCGAACAGGAACTCCCGGTTCTGGTCCCAGGCCCCGGCGTTTCCGGAGTAGAGCAGGGGAAGCTGCGATTTTCCGCTGAAGAACTGAAAGATGGACATCTGGCCGACGATCTCCTCGCGGTCGTATCCGCTGAGGGTCTCGAAGGCCCGGTTCACCTGCTTGAATTTATTCTGGTCGTCGAGAATCGCGAAACTGATGCCGCCCGCCTCGAACAGATCCCGGTAACGCTCCTCCGAGGTTTTGATCTGCTCGTAGAGCTGGGCGTTCTCGACGGCATTGGCGGCCTGTTCGGCCACCATGACCAGGGTCCGGACGTCCTCATCCGCGAAGACGCCGTCGCCGAGATAGAAAACGCCGATGACGCCGAGCGTGTCGCCGCCGCTGAGGATGGGCGCGAATGCCCAGTTCGAACTCCGGGTCCGTTTCATCCACTGCCTGAAGGGCGCGTCATAAGCCGCTTCCGGATCGGCGCAGACCACCGGCTTCTGCGACAGCGACGCCTCGAGCGCGGGATTGGCCATGGGCAGTTCGAGCGTGAACGCCACGTCGACGCACCGGGGCGTCATGCCCGCGCCGAATCCGGCCCTGCCCCGTATGGTCGCGGCCTTGACGTCCATCAGTCCGATCCAGGCCTGGTCGAAACCCAGGGCCTGCACGAGAACCTTGGCGATATCCTGCAGGGTGCTGTCGAGCGTGCCGAGATGCCGGGTGGCCGTGATGACCCGGCTCATCGCGATGTACCGGTGCGCTTTCTGTTCGGCCTGCTCGTGCGCCGCGGCGTTCCGCAGGGCGAGCCCCAGCTGGCGGCCGATTTCCTCGAGCAGGACGCGCTCCGCTTCTCCGAACGGCCGGACGCGGTCCATGTGGCACGACAGCACGCCGACCGTCCGGCCGCGGTCCGTGATCGGAACCCCGGCATAGACGGCGGGCCGGTCGGGACCGGCCGCCTCGGCGTCGGATCCGGGATGTTCGGGATAACGGGCGAGAACCAGGGGGGATCCGGTGCGGACGATGCGGCCTTCAGGGCCGTGCTCGGGCGTCAGATCGGACTCCCGGATGAAGTCCTGGGACATCCCGAACCGGCCGGCGAGACGCAGGGTTCCGGACTCGGGATGGTTCAGATGGATGTCCACGCCCCCGAATCCGAAACGCCGGCGCAACCACTCGCCCGCGGCCTTGAGCACGTCCGGTGTGCGGAGGTTCTCGTGGAGAGAGGCGAAAAAACGCCAGCTTTCAATGGTCGGATCGGCCTGAGGCCCGGCGGGTCTGGTGTCCTTTCGCATCGTCCCGACGCCCGCTCAGGCCCGGTGCGGCCAGACCACGCCGCCGGTCAGCCGCCCGATGAGAATGAAAAGCAGGAACATGGCGATCGAGACCAGGATGGCGATCGACATCGC
>CAZNXX010000251.1:0-1669 GCA_964577095.1 uncultured bacterium
CCCCAGCATTTCCGGAAAGTCGGGGAACTGTGTCTGGGCGAAACCATGCGGCAGGTGGTGCAGGTGGATCTGGAGGCGGGGGGTACAGGGTGAAAAAAAACTTGCAAAAACTGTAAAAATGGATTATATTAAAATTCTTGATTTTTCATCGGTTATCTTTCGTTTTTTTCGTCGAAGGAGAGAGTGATATGCGCGGTAAACTTCTGTTCAAAACCATCCTGATCGTCCTTCTGGTCGCCTGGGCGCTGTACGCCCTTTGGCCCACCGGCAGGCTTTACACCCTGACGGCGGATCAGAAGGCGGAATACGCCTCTTCCGGCCGCCTGATCCCCATCATGAACAAAGCCGTCCGTCTGGGGCTGGATCTGCAGGGCGGCATGTACGTCACCCTCGAAGTGGATCTGCCGACTTTGATCCAGCAGCTGGCGAAAGTGCAGGACGAGACCCTAAACCGGCTGATCGAGTCGTCCAAGCAGGAAATGAACGTCAGCAGCGAGGACTTCCTGGTCATTCTGAACCGCCATTTCGTGAAGGAGAACATCCCCTTCAACCGGTACTGGGGCGAATACGGGGATTCGAACGCCAAGATACTGGATTACCTGAACAAACAGGCGTCTGAGGCCATGAACCGTTCACTCGAAATTCTCCGGAACCGGGTGGATCAGTTCGGCGTTTCCGAGCCCTCCATTCAGCACATGGGAACCACCCGCATACTCATAGAGCTTCCAGGCATCTCCGACACCGAACAGGCCAAGAATCTTATCGGCAAGACCGCGCTCCTCGAATTCGCCATGCTGAAGGACCAGTCCGTCTTCGGAGAGACGATCGACCGGATCGACAAGACCGTGGCCGCCGACCGCAAGGGGCAAGCCCCGAAAGCCGCGGCGGCCGAACCGGCCGCGAAGGAAGCCGACCGGAAGGACGCGCAGGACACCCAGGACAAGGCCATCAGCGTCGGCGAGCTCTTCGGGGAATCCGGAGCCGCCGGGGACACTTCGGTGGTCGTGGACGAGGGCACCTTCGAGGAAAACCCGTTCATCGCGCTTCTGCGGAACACCCAGAGCGGACACGAGGTCAGCGTTCCGATCGAGAACGTCAAGGCCGTGGACCGGATACTGGCGCGCGAGGATGTACGGAACTGCATCCCGCCGGACGCGCAGCTGCTGTGGTCCTCCGAGACGCACAACGTCGGGGACAAGGTGTTTCGTGAGCTCTACCTGGTCAAGAAAGAAGCCGAACTGACCGGCAAGTACCTGACCAACGCCCAGGTGACCATCGGGCAGGACGTCCAGAGCGCCGGCCGGCCCGAGGTCAATTTCGAGCTGAACCGCCAGGGCGCGCGCATTTTCTCGCGCGTCTCGGGCGCCAACATCGGCAAACGGCTCGCCATCGTTCTCGACAAGCGCGTGGTGTCGGCCCCCACCATCCAGACCAAGATTCCGGACGGCCGCGGCCGCATCACCGGAATCGGGGACATGCAGGAGGCCAAGATGATGCAGATCGTCCTGCGCGCGGGCGCCCTGCCCGCCCCGGTCTCCATCATCGAGGAGCGCATCATCGGCCCGTCGCTCGGCCTGGACTCCATCACCAAGGGCGCCTGGTCGGCCCTGATCGCGACGGTTCTGGTGGTGCTCTTCATGCTGGTTTACTACCGGGGGGCGGGGATCAT
>CAZNXX010000251.1:1769-3724 GCA_964577095.1 uncultured bacterium
ACGATCCTGACCGCGGTCGTGCTCTATTATTTCGGCACCAGCGCCATCCGGGGCTTCGCCGTGACGCTGATGATCGGCCTGGTTGTCAACCTGTTCACGGCCATCGTCGTGACCCGGACCATCTATGACCACATCACTTCCCGGTTCACGCTCACGAAGCTCAGCATTTAACGGAACGGATCATTCCCGGAATTGACGAGAGGGTAAAGGACATGATGCATTTTTTCAAGACGCCGAACATCGATTTCATATCGAAGCGGAAAACCGCCTACGTGTTTTCCGCCGCGCTGATCCTGATCGGGATCGCCGCCGTCATCGTTCGGGGCGGATACAATTACAGCATTGATTTCAAGGGCGGCACGTCCGTCGCCGTCGGTTTCAAGACCGAGGTCAGGACGGAGGAGATCCGGCGCGTGCTCGGCGCCGCAGGTTTCGGCGGCAGCGAAATCAAGAAGTTCGGCGGGGAAAACGAATTCCTCATCTACGTCGAACAGCAGAAGGACGTCAACGCGCAGGAAGTCGCGGAGCGCATCCAGGAAGCCTTCAAGGCGGATCCGGCCACCGGCGGATACGAATTGCGGCAGATCGACACCGTCGGGCCCAAGATCGGCAAGGAACTGAGGAACAAAGCCGTTCTGGCCATCCTGGTCTCCCTGGCCCTCATCCTGGCGTATGTGGCCATCCGCTATGAGTTCATATTCGCCGTGGCGGCCGTGGCCGCGGTATTTCACGACGTTCTGGTGGTCCTCGGATTCTTCCCGATTCTCAACTGGGAGATCTCGCTGAAGGAAATCGCGGCTTTCCTGACCATCGTGGGGTATTCCCTGAACGACACCATCGTCATTTTCGACCGCCTCCGCGAGAACGCGAAGCTCCACCGGAACGAGAGCCTCCTCCAGGTCATGAACCGCAGCGTCAACGAGACGCTCTCCCGGACCATCATCACCGCCCTCACGGTGTTCGTGGTCTGCCTGATTCTCTTCCTGTTCGGGGGCGAGGTGATCCGCGGTTTCTCGTTCGCCATGCTGCTCGGCACGATCGTCGGATGCTATTCCACGGTGTTCGTCGCCTCGCCGATCGCCTACGAGTACTACATGCGCAAGGGCATCGGCACGGAACTGAAAATGGCCAAACGGAAAAAGTAACGGGGTGATCCCATGAAATTCGCCGTTCAGGAACAGTCGGGCGTCGTTCTGCTGCGCCTCGAAGGGCCGATGATCGGGGGACCGGACGCCACGCTGATGTCCGAGAAAATCCACGAATGCATCGAAGCGGGGAAGGTGCGGTTTCTGGTCGACATGTCCAAGGTGGACTGGATGAACAGCTCGGGCCTCGGCATCCTGATCGGCGGCCTGAGCACGGTGAGGAGCCGCGGGGGCCAGCTGAAGCTTCTGCACGTCGGGAAAAAGGCCCGATCACTCCTGGAGATCACCAAACTCGACCGTATTTTTGAAATGCACGACCAAGAGGAAACCGCCATTGCCAGTTTTGCTTGATGAACCGGCCAAGGTTCAGCTGATCGTCGGCGCCCAGTGGGGAGACGAAGGAAAAGGTAAGATCGTCGACCTGTTCGGCGAAAAATGCGACGTGGTGGCGCGTTTCCAGGGCGGACCCAACGCCGGCCACACCGTTCTGTTCAACGGCGGGAAATACATCCTGCACCAGGTCCCCAGCGGCATTCTCAGGTTCCACACCGTCTGCCTCATGGGAAACGGTGTGGTCGTCAACCCGGAATCGCTCCTGGAGGAAATCAGCGGCCTGGAAGCCAGGGGCATCGACGTGCTCGGCCGTCTTTTCATCAGCCCGAACGCGCATCTCATTCTCCCGTACCACAATCTTCTGGACCGGGCCTTCGAGGAGGAAACCGTCGGCGAGCGGATCGGAACGACCGGAAGGGGGATCGGTCCGGCTTACGCGGACAAGGCCAACCGCATCGGCATCCGCATCGGAATGCT
>CAZNXX010000252.1:0-3700 GCA_964577095.1 uncultured bacterium
TCGGACTGGCTCTATCCCCTGCACCAGTCGCGTGAAATCGTGCGCCTGCTGAAAATGCACGGCGCCGACGCGACCGCGTGCGAAATCAGGTCCACCTGCGGCCACGACGCCTTCCTGCTGGAAATCGAGGAGGAATCGCGGCTCATCCGGCATTTTCTGGCCAAGACGCGGGATCTCGCGGACCGGGAGGACGCGTGAGGCTCGATCACAGAACCATCGCCGGCCTCATCGCGCCGGGCAGCCGAGTGCTCGACCTCGGGTGCGGGGACGGCGAGCTTCTCGCCCGCCTCGCGGCGGAAAAGAACGTCCGCGGCCAGGGCGTGGAAATCAGCGAAGAAGCCGTGTACCGGTGCGTCGAGAAGGGCGTCAGCGTGTTTCACAGCGACATCGCGAGCGGCCTCGAGGGGTTTCCGGACCGCTCGTTCGACTGCGCGATTCTCAACCAGAGCCTCCAGGAAGTGCGGAACATCGGATTTGTGCTCGACGAGGCGCTTCGGGTCGCGGGCCGCGCCGTGGTCGGCCTCCCGAATTTCGCCCATGTCCGGGCGCGTCTGACCCTGTTCGTCCGGGGCCGGGCGCCCGTCACGCCGTCCCTCCCCTACGACTGGTCCGACTCCCCAAACGTCCGGTTCATGAGCATGGCCGACTTCCGTTCGTTCTGCCGCAAACGGGGGTTCCGGATCCTGAAGTCGGAATACCTGGGCGTTCACGGACCCGTCCGGCTCTGGCCGAACCTGTTCGCTTCGAACGGGATTTTTCTGATCGAAAAAAACCCCTCGTTCAGGAAGCAGGTTCCGGATTGAGACGAAGGAGTTTGCGGTCGCCCGATTTTCGAGATGCATACAGGTTTTTTGATCCTTGACTTTTATCCCCCCATCGCATACCTTAATCATCATTCATGACCGGATTCCGCGAAATCTCATTGTCCGTGCGACAGCCGCCGGATCCGTCAGCCGGTCGGGTCCGGTGACGATGCGGGGAAAAACACTGACGCCCGAAGAAAAAACAGCCCTCATCGACACTTTTGAGAAGGCGGTCTCCGGCATGACCGACCACGTCCGTTTTCTCAGGGAATTGATCGACCGCAATCTGGACTGCTGAAATAAAAACACCGGAGCGCCCCATGGCTGAAAAGAAACGCAACAGTGTCCCCGCCTTCAAGCCCTTCGTCCCCGCGGACCGGAACCTTCCGGAGTTCACGTTCAAGGCCGTTCTGCTGGGTGTTCTGCTTGGACTGCTGTTCAGCGCAGTGACCGTTTACCTCGGCCTTCGCGCCGGCCTGACCATTGCGGTGAACATTCCCATCTCGATCACGGCCATTGCGGTGTTCAGCGCCCTGTCCCGCGCGGGACTCTCCAAAAAGGCGTCCGTGCTCGAGATCAACACCGTGCAGACCGTGGGCGCGGCGGGAGAATCCATCGCGGCCGGCGTGATATTCACCCTGCCCGCCCTCTTCTTCCTGGGATTCGTGCTCGACGCGAGCCGCATTTTCATTGTCGCCCTGGCCGGCGGACTGCTCGGCGTCTGCTATCTCGTGCCCCTGAGGCGCTACCTCATCGAAAAGGAACACGGCATCCTTCCCTATCCGGAAGGCGTGGCCTGCGCGGAGGTGATCAAGTCGGGCGCGGCGGGCGGGTCCCGCGCGGCCAAGGTGCTCTGGGGTTCCACCGCAGGATTTGTCTACAAGATCGCCATGGGGGGCGGCCGGTTCTGGAAGGAAATTCCGGAGTGGAAGCCGAAATGGTTCCCCGGCTCGACCTTCAACGCCGAGATCTCGCCCGAACTCCTCGGCGTCGGGTACATCATCGGCCCGAAAACCGCCTCCATCATGGTCGCAGGCGGATTTCTCTCCTGGGTTCTGCTCATTCCCATGATCAAGTTCTTCGGCGCGGCCATTCCGATGACGCTCGATCAGGGCGGCGCGCTCGTGCAGACCACGGTCGGCGCGTTGACCGACGACCGCGTCCTCTGGCGGCAATACATCCGTTACATCGGCGCGGGCGCCGTGGTGGCCGGCGGATTCATCAATCTCTTCCGCGCCTTCCCGACCATCGTCGGGTCGTTCCGCGGCTCGGTGAAGGACATGCGCGGGTCCGGCGGTAAAAAAACCGCGGTGGAACGCACCGGCCAGGATCTGCCCCTCGGAACCGTGTTCACGGGCGTGGCCGTCGCAGTCGCGGGCATCTGGTTCCTGCTCATGGCCGTGATCAACCCCGGTCATGCGATCGGCAACGCGGTCTCGGCCCTGCTCATCGCGGTGTTCGGATTCTTCTTCGCCACGGTCTCTTCGCGCCTCGTGGGCGAGATCGGCGTGTCGTCGAACCCGACCTCGGGCATGACCATCGCCACGCTCATGGCCACATGCCTGGTCTTTCTCGCGGTCGGGTGGACAGGCGGCGCGTACGCGGCTGTGGCGCTCTCGGTCGGAGCCGTGGTCTGCATCTGCGCCTCCAACGCGGGGAACGTGGCCCAGAGCCTGAAAACCGGGTTCCTGCTCGGGTGCACGCCGAAAAAACAGGAAATCGGATACGCGCTCGGCGCCCTCTCCTCGATCGCGGTCGTCGGATTCACGGTTCTGGCTGTGAACAAGGCCTATACCTCTTACGAACCGGTCGCGTCGCTTCCGCCCACTGCCGTCATCGAAAGAACCGCGGTCCGGGCTGAACAGACCTTCGACGTGTACGCGGACGCCGCATCGGGCGAAAAGTTCTGGATGAACCGGACGGATGGCTCCGTGCGCCGCGAACAGCCCGGCATCGGGTCGGACAAACTGCCCGCGCCCCAGGCCCGTCTCATGGCCACGGTGATCGACGGCGTCCTGGCCAAGAAACTGCCCTGGGCGCTCATTCTCATGGGAATCGCGCTGACCCTCACCGTGGAGCTGTGCGGCGTGCGCGGACTGCCGTTCGCTGTGGGCGTTTACCTGCCGCTCTCCACGTCCGCGCCGATCTTTTTCGGCGGCCTGATCCGGTGGCTGGTGGACCGCCGCTCCGGAAAGGGGAAAACGCAGGATGAAAGCGGTCCCGGCATGCTCTATGCTTCCGGTTTGATCGCGGGCGGCGCGGTCGCCGGCCTTCTGCTCGCCGCGGCCGCGGGCATCGGCGCGGGCACGGACGCCGCGACCGGAGCCGAACTCACATTCGCGGACCGGATGGCGGTCGGCGAAAAATGGCTGAACGGCCTTTTCTCGAACGGGGACGGGCTGTCCATGCTGATTTTCATCGGCCTCTGCGTGTCGCTCGGCTTCATCGGATGGCCGAGGAAGAAATAGCTTGACTGTTCTGTGGTAGCCGCAGCCCTTCAATAATGAGAAAAATATAATTAATTGGTCCCGTTCATCGGGGCTTCAGGCTGCGTCTTGAGATGCGCGGCCTGAAGCCCCGATGAACGGACCAGGCAACCGCAAGTGCCAGGCACCTATGCTTCTCAGGCCACCGGATATGAGACAAAAGGCGATGCAGAGACCGCCGACCCCCATGGTATGGGACGTTTAATAAACTCTGCCCCTTTTACGATTTACCGAAAAATACCGTTTCCCTTTTCCCCCTTCCTTTGGTAAATTATCCGGATACCGGACAGGCCGGACAACGGCCGCATCATCCTCGTGAGGGAACCGCCATGCCGCTCTCGATCAGACCCGCATCCGAATGCCGCTGGGACATCCTGTCCCTCGGCGAAGTCATGCTCCGCCTCGATCCCG
>CAZNXX010000253.1:0-3631 GCA_964577095.1 uncultured bacterium
AGAAGAGAATCGGAATCGTCATCCTGGCGGCCCTCGCGCTGGCCGTGACCGCGGCCTTCGGCCAGGTGAAAACGGAGAAAAAAATCGTCAAGCGCGTCAAGACCGAAAAAATGGTTCATGCCCAGAAGGGTTCGTGCGTCCCGGGGCTTACGGACGAACAGCGGGAGAAGATGGACGTCCTGGAGCTGGAAACGGAAAAAGCCGTGCTTCCGGTGCGGGCCAGGATCGATGTTCTGAACGCGGAACTCAAGCAGATGATGCTCGCTGAAAATCCGGACAAGGCCGCCGTAGAGCGCAAGATCGACGAGATCGGCGGGTTGAAGACACAGATCGAAAAGAAACGCGCCACGCATCAGATCGCAGTGCGCGGCCTCTTGACTCCGGAGCAGAGGGTCGATTTCGACCGGAAAATGCTGGGCCGGCGGCACGGCATGGGTTTCGGGCAGATGGGGCCGGACGGGCGGGATGTGCTCATGCATCGGGGCGGGGAAGGGCCCATGCGGCAGTTCCGGATGCAGAAGCATCTCATGGGCTGTCCCGAGGGCCCCTTCGGAGAGCCTGAAGAGGAAGTGGAAGTGGAGATAGAAACGAAGTGATTTCGCGGGATTAAAAATTCCCGAAAGCTTTGATGTTCGGGGAGAACGATCGACAGCCTCCCGCGGGCTCATGAAAACCCGCGGGAGGTTTTGCGTTTACATAAACCCTCCGGGAGGTTCGGAACCTCCCGGAGGGTTTTTCCTACGCGCGACGCAACTCGAAGTTGCGTCGCAGAAACAGAATGATCCTGCTGACTCTCCGCCATGCCCGCGTCAGTCCGCGGACAGAACCACCGTCTTTCCCGCGGCTGCCTGGAACTCCAGCAGATCATCCGTCAGGGAGCGGACCATCACGGGTTTCGATCCGCAGGAGGCGCTGAGCCGGGCGGACGACCGCACCCGGCACACGACCGAACGATCCGCAGTGACCGCCGCGGCGGTCAGCTTTCCGTCCCGCCAGGACAGGTCCACCGTGAATCCTCCCCTGGCGCGGAGGCCTTTCACGTTTCCGTCCGGCCAGGCTTTCGGAAGCGCCGGCAGAAGGTGGAGTTCGCCGTTCTGGGACTGCAGGAGCATTTCCATGACGCCCGCCGTGGCCCCCAGGTTGCCGTCGATCTGGAAAACGGATCCGGATCCCAGCGGGTGCAAATCGAACAGGTTGGGGGACGTGTGTTTTCTCAGCATTTCCCTGAGACCGGCAAGCGCCGAATCGCCCTGCTCCAGCCGCGCCCACAGGTTGACGGACCAGGCCCGGCTCCATCCCGTGCTCCCGGATCCGTTCGCCAGGCGGAGATTCAGGCTGGTGCGCGCGGAGGAGGCCGTTTCCGGCGTGCCGCGAAGGGTGATGAGGTTCGAGGGATACAGGCCGTACAGATGGGAGAAATGCCTGTGCCCCGGCTCCGGCTCGTCATAGTCCTCGAGCCATTCCCGCAGCCGGCCCCGGCTTCCGGTCTGGAAACGGGGCATGAAGTTTGTCAGAACCTGCAGATCCGAGGCGAATCCTTCGTGTTTGCCGAGAAGCTCAGCAGCGGCACGCGTGTTCCTGAACAATTCGGTCAGTATGGCGATGTCCATGGTCGGACCCATGCACACCACGGCCTGTGCGCCGTCGGGAAGGCGATAGGCGTTTTCCGGGGAGAGGGATGGGCCGGTGACAAGACGGCCGTTGCCGTCCTCGGTCAGGTAATCGACGAAAAATTCGCATGCCTCGGCCATGGCCGGATACGCCCTTTTTTCCAGGAAATCCCGGTCCCCGCCGTACAGCCACCGGTCCCAGAGATGCCGGCACAGCCAGGCCGCGCCCATGGGCCAGAGCCCCCATTGCGCGCCGTCCGCGGGCGCCGTGAACCCCCATATGTCCGTCAGGTGATGCGCGACAAAACCGCCGCAGCCGTAATGAATCCGCGCGGTCTCGCGTCCCGGCGGCCGGAGGGATTCGATGAAATCGAGAAGGGGTTCGCCGCATTCGGCCAGGTTCGCGGCATCGGCGGGCCAGTAATTCATCTGCAGATTGATGTTCAGATGGTAATCCGAATTCCAGGGCGGATCCATGCGTTCGTTCCATTTCCCCTGGAGGTTGAGGGGAAGCGATCCGGGCCGGGAACCCGATATCATCAGGTAGCGGCCGAATTGAAAGACCAGGGCCGGCAGTCCGTCATCCGCTCCGCCGGCTCGCGCGGCCCGGATCCGTTCGTCCGTGGCCGGGTCCTCCTCCGCGTCCGGGCGCCGTCCGAGGTCCAGGGACACGCGACTGAAGAGCCGGCCGAAATCCGCGGCATGCTCGGAGAGAAGCCGGCTGAATTTTTTCCGGCCCGCGGCAGAGATGCGCTTGGCGCAGGCGTCCCCGGGGTCGCCGCCCCTGTAATCCGTCGCGGCAGAGAACAGGAGCACGACGGAATCCGCGTTCCGGATCTCGATTTGGTCACCGGTCGCCCGGACCGTGCCGCCCGAGGGTGTGGCCCGCACCTGACCCGAGAAACGCAGGCCGGTTCCGCCGTCCAGGCGTCCCTCCATGAGCAGGCGGTCCGGCCCGGATGTCCGGACGGCCGCGTCCGCGGGCCTGGACAGGGACACGGAACAGGAGACGCTCGACGGACGGTCGGCGGACAATCGGACCGCGATGATGTTCCGCGGCGCGCTCGCGAAGATCTCGCGCAGGTACCGGACGCCGTTCCGGCTGTACCGGATCCGCACCAGAGCCGAATCCAGAATCAATTCCCTCCGGTAGTCCGTCACGGGTCCTTGATCCGGAAACGCGATCCACAGATCCCCGAGAGTTTGATACGGCTTGATGGTCCGCGGATCGCCCATCAGGAAACGGTCCGCGAGTTCCTGGGCTTCAACGGCATTTCCTTCGAGCAGGAGTCGGCGGACCTCTTCCAGCCGGGGAAGGGCTTCCGGGTTGTCGGCGCGGCGCGGTCCCCCTGACCAGAGCGTTTCCTCGTTCAGCTGAATGCGCTCCCTGTCCGTTCCGCCGAAAACCATGGCCGCGAGGCGTCCGTTTCCGATGGGCAGCGCTTCGTTCCATTCCGCCGCGGGCGCCCGGTACCAGAGCCGGTCCCGGACCGATGCGGCCGCCGGGCCCGCGAACAGGAGCATGAAACTCACAGCCGTCTGAACGGCCGGCAGCGCCTTGAGAATCCGGGCCTGGCTGGAACAATTCGGCCTTTTTCCCGCCATGAAACGGTCTCCTATTTCTGAAGCAGCCATTTGAATGTTGCGGTTCGCCGGCCTGTATTGAGACGGCCGAGGTACAAGCCGCTGGTCAGGCTTGCGCAATCCGCTTCCAGAATGTTACGGCCTGCGGGCCTCATGCCGAATGAGCATAACAGAACGCGACGGCCCGCCGCGTCAAAGAGTTCCAATACGGGTTCGGAAGGAACGGAAAGGGTCACAAGAATCCAAAATGAACCGTTCGAGGGATTCGGATAAGGGAAGACCGTCCCTGCGGACGATGGACGCGGAGTGGCGCGGCGTACGGCCGTGGTCCATTCCGATTCGTAGCAGCCCATGTCGAAGCCGCCTCCCAAGGGCCGGTATTCGTCATCCAGATCCGTCAGGATCGAAACGTCCATCCCCGCGTTGATCGCGGGACT
>CAZNXX010000254.1:0-3598 GCA_964577095.1 uncultured bacterium
ACGTCAGCAAGATGACGTTCTACAAACATTTCAAGGACAAGAACGACCTGATCCGCGCCATCCTGCATCGGCTGTCCGAAGAAGGGAATGCCCGGCACCACGCCATCATGAATTCGGAGGATCCTTTTCCCGCGAAAATCCGGTCGATCATCCGTCTCAAGCTGGAACAGTCCGAGACGATCGGGAATGATTTCGTTCAGGATCTGTATCGCAGCCCGGATCCGGAAATGGTTCCGATGCTGGAGGACATGACGCGGAAGAGCCGCGACGCCTGGATGTCCGACTTCGCGGACGCCCAGGCCAGAGGCCGCATCCGCCCGGAAATCCGCCCCGAGTTCATCCTCTATTTCATCGACCGGATGACGGAGATGGTGGTGGATGAAAAACTGCTGGCCCATTACGCGTCGCGGCGGGAACTGCTGCTGGAAATCATGAACTTTTTCTTTTACGGCATTCTGGCCGGGCCGGATCAGGAACGGCCGGAGGCCGGACGGCACGCGCCGGCGGGCGTTTTTCAGGAGACATCCGGCCGAAACAGTTGAACCGCCGGCCCGCGCGCTCCGCCGCGCGGATGCCAAACCAGGAAAATCGTGTATGATGAACCGGATGCGCAAAGGCAAAATGGAGGATAAGATGAGCGGTTTGAAACGCATGGGGACGGCCGTGATCGCGCTGTGCGTCGCCGCGGCCGGAACGGTGCGGAGCCAGGACACGCTCCGGCTGGACCTCGGCCGGAGTGTTGAAACGGCGTTGAAACAGAATCCCGAAATCCGCATCGCGGAAAAGGAGCTGTCCAAGGCGAAGGCCGGAGTGTGGGAATCGGTCGCCAGCCTGGGGCCGCAGGTAAACGCAAGCGTCAATCTCCAGCACACCTGGGAGCTCCAGAAGACGAAGATCCCGAACTTTCTGCAGTCCATACTCGGCGGTCCTGATTACCTCGACTTTTCCATGGGTCTCGAGAACACGCTGACATACGGCGCCACCGCGACCATGCCGGTTTTTCTGGGCGGCGCGGGCTGGGCCGGCGTGCGGATGGCCAACGCAGGCAAGCACACGGCCGAGGCGTCGCTGGAGACGAAGCGGCAGGATCTCATCTACGGCACCGTGAACGCCTTCTACGGGTGCCTGCTGGCCGCTGAGGTGGCCGCCGTTCAGGAGCAGGCGGTGGAGCAGGCGCGGGCCAACCTCGACCTGGTGCGGAAAAAATACGAGTCGGGAACCGCCTCGGGTTTCGACAAAATGCGCGCCGAGGTGGATCTCGCGAACCTGCAGCCGCAGCTCATCTCTTCCAGGAACAACATGAAGTCCGCGGTCACGGGCCTCCGCATGCTGATGGGACTCCCGGAAAACGTTCCGGTCGCAGTCGAGGGCCGGCTTGAGTACAGGGACGACGCAATGGACAGCCTTTCCCTGGCGGACGCCGAGGCCCTGGCGGCCAGGCACAGGCCCGAATTGAGCGCGATCCGCGCGCTGCGGTCTCTCGCGGCCGGGGGCGTGACCGTGGCGAGGAGCCAGTTCCTGCCGAAACTGTATTTTCAGACGGATTATTCTTTTCTCAACATGTGGAACAAGGACGAATTCAACAAGGACGACGCCTCCAAGGGATTCTCCTCCGCCCTGAGCCTGCAGATCCCCCTGTTCGGGGGCTTCAACAACTGGCAGGGATACCGGAAAGCGCGCCTCGATCTCAGGATCGCGAAGGATTCGGAGAAGCTGGCCCTGGACGGCATCACGGCCGGCGTGGAGATCGCCTACAACAAGTACCGCGAATCGCTCGAGAAGTACCGCTCCGCGGAGGAGACCATCGCCATGGCCCAGGAGGCCATGCGCCTCGCCAACCTCATGTACGAGGAGGGTGCCAGCACCCAGCTCGACGTTATGAACGCGCGGCTCGCCCTCACCCAGGCGAAACTCAACCACGTGTCTTCCCTGTACGAATACCAGATGGCCCGTTACGGACTGCGGAAGGCCGCGGGTGTGCTGAATGGGGTAGTGGAATGAGCGGAATGGCCTCTCGGACGACCGTTGGATCAAATTCCGCCATCGGAGGAATGCATCGGACAAGCCTGTTTTCGATAAAGGAGAAATACATGTTCACGCGCATAGGTCGTATCGCCCTCCTGCTGAGCCTGGCCCTGGCACTGGCCGGATGCGGCAAAAAGAAGGCGGAAGAGGAGATCAAGGTGCCGGTTCAGGTCGCCGCGGTGAAGAAGGGCGACGTGGTTCAGTCGCTGTCCTACACCGGAGAGATCGAGGCCGAGACCGAAGTGCAGGTATTCGCCAAGATACCGGACCGGATCGAGCGGTTTTATGTCGACATCGGCAGCCGGGTGGCGGCCGGCGCGCCGGTCGCGAAAATATACGCCGCGACCCTGGAACAGGCGGTCCTGCAGGCCCAAGCCGGACTGGCGGCCGCGAAGTCGCAGGAAGCCAACATGGCCGCCGAGTTCGTCCGCGCGGAACGGCTGTATAAAGAGAACGCCATGAGCAAACAGCAGTACGACGCCATCCGCACCCAGTCCGAAGCGGCCGCGGCCCAGGGACGCCAGGCCGAAGCGGCCCTGGCCTCGGTTCGCGACCAGTTCGAGGAGACCACGGTCAAGGCGCCGATTTCCGGGGTGGTGGGCGAGCGGAATTACGACGAGGGAGACATGGCGAATCCGGCGATGCCCCTGGTCCGCATCGTGCAGATGGAGCGGGTGAAGCTCGTTTTTCAGGCCGCGGAACAGGACCTGGGAAAGCTGGCTGCGGGCCAGGAAATCGAGGTCCGGGTCAAGAGCTACCCGGACAAGGTTTTCAAGGGACGCGTCCGGAAGGTCAGCCCGGTGCTCGACAACATGACCCGGCTGGCGCGGGTGGAGGCAGTCGCCCCGAACCCCGGCGGGCTTCTGAAACCCGGCATGTTCGCGGAGGTCGAGGTTCGCACCGGCGTCCTGAAGAACGCCCTGACCGTGCCGCGGTACGCCGCCATCGAGAACACATTCATGGAATCCGAAAACGGACGCGACCGCGTCGTGAAGAAGTATTTCGTGTTTGCCGTGAGCGATTCGGGCAAGGCGGTCCAGAAATCCATCGAGGTCGACTACGTGAACCAGGTGAACATCGCGGTCCGGTCCGGCCTCGCCGAGGGGGACACCATCGTGGTGTCCGGCCAGAACAGTCTGCGCGACGGCATGGCCGTCGCGGCCGTCCGATAAGGAGCGGAACATGAGTTTAACCAGCGTATCGGTCCGGCGGGGCGTTACGGCCTTCATGATCTACCTGATGGCCGCGGGCTTCGGCCTGTTCTCCCTGATCCGGCTCAAGCTGGATCTGTATCCCAATCTCGAGTTTCCGTATATCGCGGTCATCACGTCCTACGTCGGCGTGGCGCCGGCCGACATCGAGACCGTCGTCACGCGGCCCATCGAGGAGTCGGTCGGCACGGTCGAAAACGTCAAGCAGGTCACGTCCATGTCCCTGCAGGGCCTTTCGGCCGTGATGCTCGAATTCGAATGGGGCACGGACGTCAACCAGGCCCAGATCGACGTCCGCAACGCGCTGGAGTACATCAAGGACATCATGCCGGCCGACGCGACGAATCCCATGATTTTCGCGT
>CAZNXX010000255.1:0-3467 GCA_964577095.1 uncultured bacterium
TTCTACGGCCTGGGCGCGGACGGAACGGTGAGCGCGAACAAGAGCTCGATCAAGATCATCGGCGAGGAGACGGATTTCAACGCGCAGGGGTTCTTCTTCTACGATTCGAAAAAGGCCGGCACCCTCACGACCAGCTATCTGCGGTTCGGCAAGGATCCCATCCGGTCCTCCTACCTCGTCGACAAGGCGAATTTCGTCGCCTGCCACCAGTTTTCCTTTCTGGAGCGGTACGACATGCTGGCCGTGGCCGACACGGGGGCCACGTTCCTGCTCAACAGCCCCCATGGCGCGGATTCCGTCTGGAGCCATCTGCCGAAGAAGGTCCAGGAGGACATCATCCGCAAGAAGCTCCGCTTCTTCGTCATCGACGCCTACAAGATCGCCAAGGAGGTCGGGCTCGGCGTCCGCATCAATACCATCATGCAGACCTGTTTCTTCGCCATCAGCAATGTCCTGCCGAAGGACGAGGCGATCGCGTACATCAAGACCTTCACCAAGAAGAATTACGGCAAGCGCGGCGAATCGGTTCTGCAGATGAATTACAAAGCCATCGACAACGCGATTTCCAACCTGCACGAGGTCAAGGTCCCCGCGCAGGCCGACAGCCAGTTCGACATGCGGCTGCCCGTCCCCAAGAACGCGCCGGAATTCGTGAAAAAGGTCACCGGCCGCATCATCGCCGGGCAGGGCAACGACATCCCCGTGGGGGATTTCCCGGTGGACGGCACCTTCCCCTCGGCCACGACGAAGTGGGAGAAGCGGAACATCGCCCTCGAGATACCGGTGTGGGACCCGGACACCTGCATCCAGTGCGGCAAATGCTCTTCGGTGTGCCCGCACGCCGTGATCCGGGCCAAGGTGTATGACGCCGGGCTTCTCGCGAAGGCGCCGAAGACCTTCAAGAGCGCGGAGGCAAAGTGGAAGGAGTTCGCGGGCATGAGATACACCATCCAGGTGTCGCCCGAGGACTGCACCGGGTGCTCCCTGTGCTTCCAGGTCTGTCCCGCGAAGAACAAGCAGGACGCGTCCAAAAAGGCGCTCGGCATGGCCACTCAGGCGCCCCTGCGCGAGGCCGAGAGCGAAAACTGGGAATTCTTCCTCGGTCTGCCCGATATGGACCGGAACCGGCTCAAGGTCAACACGGTGAAGGACCTCCAGCTCCTGGAACCGCTGTTCGAGTTCTCGGGCGCCTGTGCCGGATGCGGTGAAACGCCGTACATCAAGCTGCTCAGCCAGCTGTTCGGGGACCGCATGCTCGTCGCCAACGCCACGGGTTGCTCCTCGATCTACGGCGGCAACCTGCCGACCACTCCGTATTCGGTCAACCGCGACGGCCGCGGTCCGGCATGGTCCAACTCCCTGTTCGAGGACAATGCCGAATTCGGCATGGGGCTCCGTCTCGCGGAGGACAAGAAAGTGGAGTTCGCCCTCGAGCTTCTGAAGGCCCTGTCCGCGGAACTCGGAGACGCCTTCGTGGAATCCCTGATCGCGTCGGAACAGTCGGATGAAGCCGGGATCAACGCCCAGCGCGGCCGGGTGGCTGAGTTGAAGAAGAAGCTCGCCGGCATCAAGAAGCCCGAGGCGGCACAGCTCGCGGCGGTGGCCGATTCGCTCGTGAAACGGAGCGTCTGGATCATCGGCGGGGACGGCTGGGCCTACGACATCGGATACGGAGGACTGGACCACGTCATCGCCTCGGGACGCAACGTGAACATCATCGTGCTGGACACCGAGGTTTATTCCAACACTGGCGGGCAGGCCTCAAAAGCCACTCCCCGCGGCGCGGTCGCCAAGTTTGCCGCGGGCGGGAAGCCGGCGCCCAAGAAGGACCTGGCCATGATGGCCATGGCCTACACCAACGTCTACGTCGCGCGCGTGGCCCTCGGCGCCAACGACGCCCAGACCGTCAAGGCCGTCCTCGAGGCCGAAGCGTTCAAGGGCCCGTCGATCATCATCGCGTACAGCCACTGCATCAACCACGGGTACAGTCTCGTCAACGGGCTGAACCAGCAGAAGGCCGCGGTGCAATCGGGATACTGGCCGCTCCTGCGGTACAATCCGGACCTTGCGGAACAGGGCAAGAACCCCCTGGTTCTCGATTCCAAGGCGCCTGCGATTCCGCTCGAACAGTACATCTACAACGAAACCCGGTACAGCATGCTCACCAAGACCAACCCGGAGCACGCGAAGCTCCTGCTCCAGCAGGCGCAGGCGGACGTCGCCCTCCGGTGGAAGCTGTATGAACACATGGCGAACATGCCGGGAACCGCCGGCAAAACCGAATGACCGGCCGGTGATTTGAAGGTTACACGAATCCTTTTCCCGCGTTACGTTTGAACGTTCGAACGTGCGAACGTTTGAACGTTCAAACGTCTCCGGGAATGGACTTCATTGAGGAGGATCCGAAGTGTCCAAACTGACCGAATCGATTCAGTCCGCCGACTGGAAGGCGGAGAAGCATGTGCCCGTTATCGAGTGCCCCGACACGGTGAAAGCCGGCGAGACTTTCGACGTGCGGATCACCGTGGGACGCGAAATCGCGCACCCGAACACCGTCGAACATCACATCCGCTGGATCGATCTCTATTTTCATGCGGAGGGCGCGAAGTTTCCCTTTCAGGTGGGCCATTTCGAATTCAGCGCGCACGGAGAAAGCGCCGAAGGGCCGAACCAGGGGCCCGTGCACGCCGTCTCCCAGGTGACGGCAACCGTGAAAGTCGCGAAACCCGGCGTTCTGACCGCGCTCGCCCTGTGCAATATCCACGGGCTGTGGCAGTCGGACAAGCCGGTTGGAATTTCAGGCTGAGGCGGGGGAGGAAGCTGCATGCCGATCGATTTTTCTTCGCTGTCCGTTGAAAAAGCCCTGGCCATGGCGGTCCGGTCCGAGACCGACGCGGCGGAGGCCTACCGGAAGCTGAACAGCCAGATCCGGAATTTCATGCTCAAGGAAAAAATGCGTTTCCTCGAGGATGAGGAGAAGCGGCACCGGGAACTGCTGACGGCGATTCACCGGAAGGTCGCGAAAGGACGCGAGCCCGCCGAATCGGACCGCTCCATCCTCCCCGCGCTATCCCTCTCGTTGAAGGAGTCCCACTCGGTTCCGGATCTTCTGGAAATCGCGATGGACGCGGAAAAAACGGCCGAAGAGTTCTACGACGGCCTCTCCCAGAACGTCGAAGACCGGGGACTCCGCGATGTGCTGCAGTATCTCGCCAGCATGGAACACGGGCATTATTTCCTGCTGAAGGGGGAATATGACCTGTGCATGCGGGACGAGGCGTACTTTGACCGCGAGGATTTCCAGTACGACATGGTGCATATCGGACCCTGAGCCGGGTGCGGCGCGCTCGGTTTCGTGCGCACGGTTCGACCGTCATCGGAGGCATTCCATGAAAGACACGGATTCCGTCCTGATCGTTCGGCACGTTCACCGGTGGAGCGGGCTCCTCCTGATTCTGTTCGCGGGC
>CAZNXX010000256.1:0-3464 GCA_964577095.1 uncultured bacterium
TGGGTGCTGAAGCTCATCGCGGGATTCGTGTTCGACTGCATCGTGTTTCCGGCCGTTGTTTTTCTCGCCCTGTACGCGGCCGTTCGCAGGGGGGCAGGCGTCATCCGGGACCACCGAAAACGCCGGGAATTCCGGTCGGATCTCGCGGAGGCCCTGCGGCCCGCACGGCCGGGCAATTGAGGCCCGGTCCGATTTCCGGTCACGTGACCGGCACAAACAGACAGGAGATGAATATGCGACAATCCGCAACGGGTTCCGTTTATGCCATGCTGACGTTACTGGCCGCCGCGGCTTTCGGCCAGGCGCCGTCGATCCGGACCGAATCCGACTACAACGGGTGGGGATGGGAAGCGGTGGTCCTGTCCAACAGCCTCGTGACCGCGGCCGTCGTTCCGGACATCGGCGCCCGGGTGATGCAGTACGACCTGGGCGGTTATTCGACTTTCTATGTCGCGTCCGACCTTCTTGGCCAGACGCACACGCCCGCGAGGGGCGGCCTGTTCCAGTTCGGCGGATTCAAGAACTGGCCCTCGCCCCAGTCGAAATGGAACTGGCCGCCGCCGCCCACCCTGGACTACGGCAAGTACACGGCCGCGATCGTCTCGGACACGCCGGATTCGGTCGCGTTATTCGTGTCGAGCCCGGTCGAGCAGTGGCTGGCCCCGAACATCCGCTTCGAGCGGAGGATGACGCTTTATGCCGGGACGAGCCGGGTGCGCATGGAGCAGACCATGATCAACGATGGCGCCGCTTCCGCGGAATGGGGCATGTGGGACATCACCCAGATGATCGTTCACCATCCGGGCGAGCGGAATTATGAGGACTTCTGGGCGTATTTCCCGATCAACCCCGCCAGCGTGTTCGGATCGGACGGCGTCCGGTGGGACAAATCCTCGGCCGCCTGGAAGGGTCAGGTGGCGGACGGCGTGTACGGCGTGCAGTTCATGGCGGAAGGGAAAAAAATATTCGCGGATTCGCACAAGGGATGGATCGCCTATGCGAATCGCCGCGATTCGGTCGTGTCCATCAAGACATTCGATCTTTTTGAGGGCAATTACCCGGACGAGGGCGCACATGTCGAGCTCTGGATCAATTCCAGCCCCGCGTACATGGAGGTCGAGGTTGTGAGCCCGGTGGTCCGGCTCTCGAACGCCGCGTCGGGCGCCAACCGGTACACGTTCACCGAGAACTGGTGGCTGACCCGCATGGTGTCCCCGGTGCTCGACGTCACGCCGGTCGGCGCGGTGGCCGAACACATGGTCTATGATCCGGTCGGGCGGAGACTGATGGGACGGTACGGCGTTTTTTACGAGGGTTCCGCGAAGGCCGCTTTTTACGACGAAGGAACGCTGATCGCGGAAGGCGAGGCGCATCCGGTCACCCCGCTTCGACCCTTCATGCTCGAGGAGACCGTGCCCCTTCCGGCGGGAGCGGACAGCGTCGCGCTCCGGATCTTCGACGCGAACGGCGCCCTGCTGGGTGTTCTCGATGATCAGACCCGTTTCGAGCTGATGGGCGTCGGGGACCGCGGCCGTCCGGACGGAGCCGGCGCCGCCGGGTTCGGGATCGGGCCCAATTATCCCAATCCCTTCAACGGAGAAACCGTGATCCCGTTCGACATTCCGGCCCCTTCGGAGGCGTCGCTCCGCATTCTGACGACCGGCGGCCGCGAAGTCGCGCGGCTCATCGAAGGCCGGCTCGAAGCCGGGATGCACCGCTGTGTCTGGCGGCCCGAGGACGCGGCCAGCGGAATGTTTGTGGCGGTTCTGGACGCGGGCGGCGTCCGGCGGACCCGGAAACTGCTCCTCGTCAACTGATGGCCGGCTCCGCGTGGAACCGGGACGGACTTCCGTCCGGACGCGGCAGAGGGCAATCCCCAGACGGGGGAGGAAAGGATGAGATGAAAAAACAGTACATCAAGACCAGGAACACCTGCAAGGTCACATTCACGCTGCCGAAAGAGGCCGTGAAGGGCGGACGGACCGTGCACCTGGCGGGCGAGTTCAACGGATGGGACCCTCAGGCCGCGCCCATGAAGCGCATGGCCAACGGATCCTTTCAGATCGCGCTCACGCTCGAGTCCGGAAGGTCGTATCAGTTCCGGTACCTGATCGACGGCCGCACCTGGGAGAACGACTGGTCGGCCGACCGGTATGTGCCGTCCTCGTTCGGGGCGGACGAAAATTCCGTGGTGGACGTGTAAGCCGGCATCGGCCGGACGGGGCGATATGCTGAAGAAATACCGGATCGAGGGCGGCCGGGTCGTCGCGGGCGGGAACGGCAGGGGCGGCATTCTGGTGTTTGTGAATCCCGATGAAGCCGAGCGGGGCATGCTGACGCAGAAGCTGCGCATCGACGAGCACACGCTGAACTCCGCGCTCGATCCGAACGAGCTGGCCCGCATCGAGTTCGAGCCCCGGCACGCGGCTCTGATCACCAAGCGGCCCAAGCGGTACAGCGCGGAGGACAATTTTCTGTTCAACGTGTCGTCTGTGGGCATGTTCCTGTTCAGCGGACGGCTCGTCATCGTCCTGAACGAGGACATCCCCCTGTTCGAGGGGAAGATGTTCGGCCGCGTGAAGTCCCTCCAGGAGCTGGCCCTCAAGATCATCTACCGGTCCATTTTTCATTTCGAGGAGCACCTCCGTGTCATCAACATGTGCAGTGAGGACCTCGAGCACGAAATCAACAAGGCCATGGAAAACCGGACCCTGCTCAATCTTTTCACCCTGGAAAAGAGCCTGGTGTACTACCTGAACGCCATCGGATCGAACGGACGCGTCATCGACCGGCTCAAGTCCTGCGCAGGCCGGCTTCGCCTGACCGCCGAGAGCGTCGATCTGCTCGAGGACCTTTCCATTGAAAACACCCAGTGCCTGGAGCAGGCCCGCATCTACTCGGAGGTGCTGGCGGGCCTCATGGACGCGCGGGTTTCCGTTGTTTCGAACAACCTGAACGTGCTGATGAAGACGCTCAATATCGTGATGATCGGCCTGATGGTGCCGACCTTTCTCGTCAGCCTGTTTTCCATGAACGTTCCGATTCCCCTCTCGGAAAGGCCGGTTACGTTCTGGATCGTGCTGGCCGCCTCGGGACTCCTGAGCCTCGGAGTGATTCTGCTCAGCAAGCTCAAACGCTGGTGACCGGCCCGGAGGCAAACGCCGTTCCGGCCGGCGCGCGTCAGTGGACACCCCTCTCATGACCGAATCCCCCAATCGCATCGTCGTCGCCGGCGGCGGCCCTGCGGGCCTGATCGCCGCGGGCACGGCCGCTGAAAACGGCGCATCCGTCCTGCTGCTCGAAAAGATGCCCCGCCCCGGGCTGAAGCTCGGCCTGACGGGAAAAGGCCGGTGCAATCTCACCAACATCGCCCCGCTCGAAGAATTCATCGGACATTTTCAGCCGGACGGCCGTTTCCTCCGCCAGGCTTTCCACCGATTTTTTTCGGACGATCTGCTCCGGTT
>CAZNXX010000257.1:0-3455 GCA_964577095.1 uncultured bacterium
GTGTTCCGCAGGCAGGTCGAGGCCCTCGGCCGCGAAGGCGACCTGCTGGTGGCCCTGTCCACCAGCGGCCGTTCAGCCGGCGTGGTGAAGGCCGCGGAACAGGCCCGAAAAGCCGGCCTCAAGGTCATCGCCCTGACCGGCGAGGACCCGGGGCCGCTGGGCGCGGTCTCGGACCTCGCCATCCGCGTTCCCTCCCGGGATACGGCCCGCATACAGGAATCGCACATCGCGGCCGGTCATCTGATATGCGATCTGGTCGAACGCGCGTTTTTCGAAACCGCCGCCGAATGACCGGACCGGTTTCGGTCCGCATCCGATCGGGCCGGGCCCGTGACGGCGGCCGTAACCGCGGCCGGGGAGGATCGCGATGATGCCGTCTTTTCTGCACGCGGCCGTGCTCGCCGGACTCGCGGGCGTTCTCCTTCCGATTCTGATCCACCTTCTCGCCAGGCCCCGCCCCAAGACCGTGGTGTTCAGCCATCTGCGCTTTCTCCGGGCCGTGCAGGAACAAAAGGCCCGCTCCTTCAAACTGCGCCGGTTCCTTCTGCTTCTGCTCCGCGTTCTCGCGGCCGCGTTTCTCGTGCTCGCGTTCAGCCGGCCCTACATTCCCTCGGGCCGCGCCTCCGCGTCGAAGGGATTGTCCGCCTGGGTCGTGGACCGGTCGGTCAGCCTCATGGCCGAAGACGCGTGGGCCCTGCTCCGCGGACACGCGGCCCGTCTGGCCGGCCTGTCTTCGGCAGGAGAGTCTGTGGCCCTGGAATGGACGCCGCGTTCGGGCCTGTCCGGGGATTCGCTGACGGATGCGTCCTCCGCGGCCGCGGCGGTTGAAAAATCAGACCCGGTCTGGTCCGCGGGCGACGCGGCCGACGCGATCCGGAGAGCGGCGCGAAGGACCGGCCGGTCGCCTGACGCGGATCCGGAGATCTTTCTGCTCACGGACGGCCAGGCCTCGGGATTCCGGAACCGGAAACCGTCCGAAGAAATGGAGAAGTGGAAGGGCACACTGTTCGTCCTGCCGTTCCGGAACGCGATGGACAACGCGGCCGTGACCGAGGCGGTGGTGGATCCGGCGCCGCTCCGCAGGGACGAACCGCTCCGGCTGCGCGCCGTGATCCGAAATTTCGGCGCCGCCGAAATCCGGAGCCGCATGATCCGGTTTTTCGTGGGAGACGAGGCCGTGGCTCAGAAAGCCGTGGACCTGAAGCCGGGAGCGGCGGCCATGGAATCCGTTCCGGTGATGGAGGAGACGGCGGGTTTCATCCGCGGGAAGGTGCAGACACAGCCGGACGGATTCCCGCAGGATGACGAGCGTTTTTTCACCGCGTATCACAGGCCCTTATCCCGTGTCCTGCTGGTCGGCGGCCGGCCGGCCGATCTTTCCCGATTCCGCTCCGCATTGGAACCGCGGCCGGATTCGCCCTCTCGATTCCGGACGGAGTTCAGGACATCGGACCAGGCCTGGGCCGCGTCGCTCGCCCAATCGGACGCGGTTTTCTTCGTCAACTGCCCGCTCCGCTCCGCGGCGGACGGGTCCAGCCTGCGCCGTTTCATCGAGTCCGGGGGCGGCGCCCTGTTCGTGCCTGGCCCAGACTCGGACCTCGGGCGGTGGAACGCGTTTCTGTTCACTGTCGGTTGGGGTGATTCCCTGGTCCATGCCGGCGCGTCCGGCGCAGGTTCGGGTTACGTGACGCTCGGCCCCCCGGATCCGGACGAGCCCCTGCTCGAGGGCGTGTTTGAACCCGGATGGACGCCCCGCAGACCGCCGAAGTTTTTCCGCACCGTCCGGCCCGCGACGGGCGGCCGAAGGGCGCCGCTGCGTTTCACGGACGGGCATCCTTTTCTGTCCGAATGGCCGCTGGGAAGGGGTAAACTCATCGTCCTGTCCGGCGGAACGGATCCGGACTGGTCCGATTTCGCGACAAGCCCGCTATTCCCCGCGCTTGCGGCTCGATGCGGCCAGGTTCTGGCCGCGCTCCGGGACGGCGCCGCGGGCCGGGCCTTGACCGGGGACAGCCTGGTGTTCCTCTCCGACCCGGCCGGTTCCGGAGCACGGTTTCAGGTGGAAACGCCTTCCGGCGAAAGGGTGTCTTTACTGCCCCGGCTGTCCGGGGGAAAACTCCGCGCCGCGCTGAAAACAGCGGACACCCCGGGCCTGTACCGATTCTTCCGGGACGATTCTCTCGAGGCCGTGACCGCGGTCAATCTGGATCCCGCGGAATCGGATTTCAGGACCATTGACGAAGCGGGTCTGAAGAAACTTCTGCCATCGGCCCGCGTCGTGATGCTGAACGCGAAGGAGCCCCTGGAGGATCAGATCCGCTCCCGGCGCAGGGGAAGGGAGCTGTGGCGGGAGATGCTGCTTTTTGCATTGATCTGCCTGGTTGCCGAGACGACCGTTTCAGCGATATGGAAGTGATAAAAAGTTCATAGTTCATGGTTCATCGTTCATAGATCAGGGAAACGGAATGCAGGGATCGCTCCCCGAGCGGAGTCGAGGGCCGCTCCCCGAGCGGAGTCGAGGGGAGCGAAGTTGAAGAAATCGGGAGGGAAATGCAGTGCCATACGTATATATATTGGAATGCTCGGATAAAACCTATTACACTGGAAGTGCCTGGAACTTGGAAAAACGATTATGGCAGCATGAAAACGGACAAGGTGCGAATTATACGAAGAAAAGACTTCCGGTGAAGTTGGTTTTTTGTCAGGAATTCGAACGTATGGATGAAGCCTATTACAGGGAGAAGCAGGTACAGGGGTGGAGCCATGCGAAGAAGAAGGCACTGATTTCCGGTGGTTTCGACGAAATGCAAAAGCTAGCTGAGTGCCGGAATAGTTCGCATTACAATAACGACCCGGGTAAATCCGCTCCCCTCGACTCCGCTCGGGGAGCGGCCCTCGACTCCGCTCGGGGAGCGGCCCTCGACTCCGCTCGGGGAGCGGGTCCTGTATAGAGTTTAAACTTATATCGATTGGATTTACAATCGCATGCAGCACCTCCCCCAAACAAACAAAAAAGAAAAAGCCATCCTCGTCGGCGTGGTCCTGCCCGGGCTGCGACGCCACCAGGCCCTGGAGCATCTCGACGAGCTGGCCCTGCTCGCGGACACGGCGGGCGCAATCGTCGTGGGCCGTGAAATCCAGGAAATCAAGTCGCCGCACCCCGCGACCCTGATCGGCAAGGGCAAGGTCGCGGCCGTCGCCCGTCTCGCGGAGGAGACGGAGGCGGACGTGGTGCTCTTCGACGAGGACCTGACACCCGTGCAGGCCAAGAATCTCGAGAAGGAGATCAAAAAGCGCATCGTGGACCGGAGCGGCCTCATCCTCGACATATTCGCACGACGGGCGCGCACGGCCGAGGCCCAGGCCCAGGTCGGCCTGGCCCAGCTTCAGTACCTCCTGCCCCGGCTGACGCGCCAGTGGTCGCACCTCGAGCGGCAGGAGGGCGCCATCGGCAC
>CAZNXX010000258.1:0-3438 GCA_964577095.1 uncultured bacterium
GAACGGATTCAGCCATGGCCGCGTCTGGTCCGCGGCCACCTGCGCCGCGTACCATCTCCTCAACGAGGTCGTGGAGAACGACGCCTATGAGGGCGTGAACGTCGACCCCATCGCGGACCTCTTGATTTTCGACCCCCTGGGCATTCTCCTGTTCTCCTCCGACCGGGTCAGCCGGTTCTTCGGCGAGACGCTGCACATGCGCGACTGGTCCACGCCCGCGGCCTTCGATCCGTTCGGCAGCACGCTGGAGAACAACGCGGACAATTACATGGTCAAGTGGACGTTTCCGCGCGCGGAACGCTGGAGCCTGTTTTATCATTTCGGGCTGAACGGATTGCTCGGCCTCTCGCTCGGACGGCCGGAGGGATCCTCCTGGTCCCTCGGCGCGGGAATGATGTCGAGAAAACAGAGAATCGTGCGGGACAACGGACGGGGGAGAATCCTGACCGTGGACCTGATCTGGAACGCGGGTCTCTATTACGACCGGAACGGCTCCCTGATGGCGTCCCTGCTGTTTTCCGGATCCCGGGCCTACAGGGTCAAACTGAACCTGTTCCCGGGCGTGGTCCGGTTCGGCGGCGTGTCGCCCTGGATTTTCTGCGGCCTGGGCCAGGAAAACGAGGTCATCGCGGGCGGCGGCGTCCGGATATTCCCGATGGGTCTGGCGTTCCGTTCGAACGGGTACCGTCACTGACCCGGCGGCGGGTCGCCGTATTCCGCAGGGTCATTGGCTAGTACGGTCAATCCAGGGAGGGCCGTATGATGATCCGTTTCCATCCCATGAGTCTCCTGCCGGTCTGCATCCATCCGGCTTTCCTCTCCTGCGGCATTCAAAAACCATCCGAACCATCCGGCCGGGACCCGGACCGGAACGGCATCCCCCGATCGTGACGGTCCACGCGGTGGACATTTCGAGGATGGGTCGGATTTCCCGGTTCCGCTCCGGGGTCGGCCCGGACATATCGGACGACTTCGAGCAATGCCGGATTTCCCCTCGCAGGCTCCACGGGCGTGAAGAGGAGGTGCCATGACTCGGATGAGGACCGGACGCTTCGACCCGGCGATTGCTGCAAACCGTGTCCGCATGACGGCGCTCCTTCTGTTCCTGATTCCATTCGTGTTCGGGTGCAGGGATTCGTCGCCGACGCGCCACCATCCCGGTCCGGATCCGGATGGGGCGGTTTTTTCACTGTCGGTCCCGTACGCCGACGCTTCCGAATTCAAAGCCATATTCCCGGGTTTCGCCGATTCGGACACCACCGGAGCGCCCTGGGGATTCAGCCACCAGGGCCTGGACCTGATTCCCGCGGGCGACAGCGCAGCAGTGATCGCTCCATCCGGAGGCGTCGTGGAGGAGTTGAAGGTATATCAGAATGAACGCAACGGGCAGTGGCAGGTGAACATGACCGTCCGTTTCGACGAAGCGTACGTCTATCATCTTCTATACGAGCCGCGCGCCCATTCCGAGGCGGAGGCGCGTGTTCAGCGGAATGTCATCCCGCTTTCGCCGGGACAGTCCGTACGGCGGGGGGATGATCTGGGCAGATTGTATAATTTTTCGAAAGGGGACATGTCGGGGGGAGACGTCACGCTCCATTTCGACATCTGGAAGAACGGGCGGAATACCTGCCCGGAACCCTATTTCACGCCGGAGGCCCGGGGCGCCATGCTCGCCCTGCTGCAGGCCCGGTTTCCCGGAGCGTCCCTCTGTTATCCATGAAGGCGGATGATCATTTTCAAACACGAAAGGAGTTCCAATGAAATCGAACGGTTTCATCCGCGAGCTTGCCGTGCCGCTCCTGTTCGCCAGGTCTTCGATCCTCTCCGGCCAGGACAGCCTTTCGGTGTCCGCCAAAATCGACTCCATCTATCAGCTTCAGAAAAGGATGTACCGGGAGTCGAAAAACGAACCCCTGGCCGGAAAACGGATCGGACTCGAATTCAATTTCATCCGGCCCCTGATTGCCGAAGAGTCCCTGACCCTGAGCGGGGGCGTATCGCTGTTCAGCGTCAGTCCTCGGATGGAAGTCGCCTTCCCCCTGTATTATTCGAATCCGAAGGACGCGAAGGACCTGCACGAGTGGACGGCGGACTGCCATCTCCGGTACTTTCTGGGAAACACCCGGAACGGATTCTATCTGAGCGCGTTCACGCGGTTCGCCCGGTTGAACGGAACCTTGTCCGAAACCAACGAAACCCTCTTCGGGGATGAAGCAATCGGCGGGAAGGACAGCGAGAGCAAGCTGGGAATCGGTTTCGGTCTGGGAGTCCGGAAGTTCTCATACCACGGCCTGTACTGGGGCGCGAGTTTCAGCGTCGGCCGCTACATCGCCGGAAAGAACGGGAAATTCTACGGGAAATTCCTGAGTTATGACGATGACGAACGGATCATCATGGACGTGGAGTTCCTGAAATTCGGGTGGGCGTTCTGATGCCGGCAGGCCGCATCTTTCCGGTCAAATAAAACGGCTCCCCGCGTCCTGAGGCGGGGAGCCGTTCGCTTTTCCGTTCTCATGGCGGCGTTCCGCCCGCGCCGGACGGAGCGCCGAGGGCCGGAGAACCGTTATTTGGCGGGAATCTTGACCAGCGTGCCGGCCGGAACCATCTCGTCCAGCCGCATGCCGTTCATGATGGCCATCTCCTCGAGCCGGGCGTCCGCGATGCCGCCCTGTTTCAGGATGGACCGCAGGGTGGCGGTCTTGGTCACGCTCTTGACGGTGAGCCGTTCGGGCTTGACTTTGATCTTGGAAGCGTCGGTGAGGTTCCGGAATCCGCCCATGGTCGCAGCGAAGGTGCTCGTGAACCGGTCGTACTGGGCCGGCGTGGACAGCCCGTGGAAAGCGTACACCGTGCCGTCCTTGGGAATGAAATAGGACATGACCTTGAGCGTGTCCGATTCGGAGGCGAGCCGTGACACCAGTTTCTGGGAGGCGTAACCGCCGACCGTCAGGGACTGGCGCGTCTGGACGACCGCGTTGTTGCCGGAGACGAACTGGTCCGCGGCGGCGGAGGCGGAGGAGCCGGAATCGATCATGAGAATGATCGAGGCGGCGCCGTTCGGATCGGCGATCTGAACCTGGGACGCCATGTTGTTCACTGTCCAGCCGCTGGGCACCGGGAATGTGAATTTCATCGTCGGCTGGTAGAAGGCGTTCGCGGAGACATAGCCCTGCGCCGGGTCGTCGCCGAAGATGAGGCCGCTGACGGTCTTCAGGTAGGCGTCGCGGTTGACGTTGTACTTGGCCAGGGCGAGCTGGGTCTGCCACTGGGACGTCTTCTTCAGCACCGCCGCGACCCGGTTCTCCGGATTCGGATGGGTGGAGAACCAGTCGGGAAGGCCCGATTCCTCGCCGCCGGACATGCGTTCGAGTGTCTCGAAGAAAGCCGCCATGCGTTTCGTGTCATACGCCTGTTTGCTGGCGTATTCCACGCCGAGAT
>CAZNXX010000259.1:0-3437 GCA_964577095.1 uncultured bacterium
ATGTTCTCCTCCTTGCGCACCGTGCCCAGGTTCAGGCGGTTGCTGTACAGGTACTCGATTTTCCCCAGCTTTCCGCCCGCGATCATCTCCTTGATTTTCCGGATGGCGGGATGGAACAGCAGGACGTGGCCGACCATGAGGGGCACGCGTTCCTTTTCGGACAGGGCCCGAAGCCGGCGCGCCTCGGACGAGGCCAGCGTGATGGGCTTCTCGACCAGCACCGGCTTTTTCAGGGAGAGCAGGTGCTCGGCGATCTGAAAATGAGTTTCGGCCGGCGTGGCCACGACGAATCCGTCGTATCCCGCTTCAGCGGCCTCTCGGAAGTCGGCGTGCGTGACAGCGGACGGGTAGAGCTTCGCCAGTTCGGTCCGGACGGCTTCGCGTGTGTCGACGATTCCGGCAAGACTGCCCAGTTCATTGAGGGTCTTGATGTGGTTTTTGCCCCACCGCCCGGCCCCGATGACGCAGATGCGTTTCGACATGAGTCACTCCTCAGGAGAAAAAGGACCGGATCGCGGCGACCACTTCATCCTGCTGTTCGGCCGTGAGCTCCGGGTAGATGGGAAGCGCGATGGTGTTTTTAGCCGCCCGCTCGCTGATCGGGAAATCGCCGCTCTTGTAACCGAGATACTTGAAGCATTCCTGTTCATGGAAGGGCACCGGATAGTACACCTCATGGCCGATGGCCTTCTCCTGCAGGCTTTTTCGCAATTCGTCCCGCTTTTCCGGGAGCAGAATGACGTACTGGTTGTAGATGTGATGCTCGGGCCCGTACACGGCCGCAGGCTTGACGATTCCCTTGACGTCAAGCGTCTTGTTGTACCGGTCCGCGTTGGCCCGCCGTTTCGCGTGCCACGATTCCAGATGCGGCAGCTTGACCAGGAGCACGGCCGCCTGCACCGTGTCGAGCCTGAAATTGCCGCCGATCATGGAATGAAAGTACTTGGGATGCGCGCCGTGGTTTCTCAGCTTCGCCAGCTTGTCGGCCAGCGCCGCGTCTTTCGCGACCACCATGCCGCCGTCGCCCATGGCGCCGAGATTCTTGCTCGGGAAAAAGGAGAAACAGCCCATGTCGCCCATGGAACCGGCCTTCTTCACGCCGGTTCTGGAGGGATACGTCGCGCCTATGGCCTGGGCCGCGTCTTCGATCACCGGTATGCCCCGTTCGCGAGTCACGCTGAGAATCGCGTCCATATCCGCGCACTGTCCGTACAGGTGCACGGGAATGACGGCCTTGACCTTGGCCGCCTTGTCCGGGTTCTTTTTAAACCATTCGCGTAGCCCGGCCGGATCGATGTTGTAGGTTTTGGGGTCGATGTCCACGAACACCGGCGTGGCGCCGAGACGGGCCACGACTCCGGCTGTGGCGAAGAAGGAATAAGGGGACGTGAGCACGAGATCGCCGGGGCCGATGTCCAGGGCCTTCAGGGCCACCAGGAGCGCGTCCGTTCCGGAAGAGACGCCGATGCCGTACCCGACGCCCGTGTACGCGGCCACCTGGGCCTCAAGTTCCTTCACCTGCGGCCCCATGATAAAGGCCGTGGCGTCCATCACCTTGTCCAGCGCGGCTGAAATCTCGGCCCGCAGGGTTTTCTGCTGGGCTTTCAGATCAAGCAGAGGTACCGGCATCGCTTCGTCCCTTCTGAATTTACAATTGCATAAGGATTATTTACCGACTTTCCGGACATTCCACCGGTCCACGTTGAACCTTATCCCCTGGCTGATGGACGGAATCGATACCAGAAAGCGCTTCGCGGCCTGAACCTCGACGATGCGTCCGCGAAGTCCCGCGAGCGGACCCGACTCGATTTCAACCGTGTCTCCGGGGCCCGCTTCCACGGGCGCGGACTCCGGATCCGAGGCCTCGGCCAGAATGCGGCGGATCATCTCGATTTCCTCGTCCCGCACCACCGCCAATTGGCCCTGGAACGTGACCAGGCGCACCACGCCGACGCATTGCACGGCGCGGTAACGCTCCTGTTTTCCGCCCTGAACGAAAATGTAACTCTTGAAAAGCGGCTCTTCCACCCATTTCTTCCGGTCGCTCCATTTTTTCAGCGACCGCTTCATGGGCAGATAAACGGGTATTCCCTTCTCATGGAGCTGAAGTTCAACCTTCTTCTCGTGGCGCGACTTCGTGTACAGGGCGTACCAGCGGGACCCGTCATCCGCGCCGCCCGCAGAGCCAGAACCGAGGCCGGACCCGGCCATCAGCCGCCTGTCCCGAGCCCGAGGTATTCCCTGCGGTCCTTCACCACGTCGGCCACAATGGCCTCCAGCCGGATCTGCGGCTTCCATCCGGTGAGTTCGGCGATGCGCCGGAGGGACGGAACCCGTCTCTGCATGTCCTCGAATCCGCCGCCCGGGAAAGCCTGGTCGTACGACACTTTCTGGATTTCGGATCGGCCGCCCGCGGCCTTGATCACGAGCCCCGCCAGAGACTCGATGGTCACTTCCTCGTCGTTTCCGACATTGATGACCTTGCCGACGCACGATTCCTTCTGCGCCACCAGCATGAGGGCGCGGACCACGTCCTGGATATGGCAGAAGCACCGGGTCTGGGCGCCGTCACCGTACACCAGGAGGGGCCTGCCGAGCAGGGCGGCCTCGACGAAACGCGGAATCACCATGCCGTATTGGGACGATTGGCGCGGCCCCACGGTGTTGAAGAGCCGGACCACCACAACGGGCAGTCCGCTTTTCTTGTGGTGGGCCAGCACGAGAAACTCGTCGAGCGCCTTGGCGCAGGCATAGGCCCAGCGGTGCAGAGTTGTCGGGCCCTCCAGCCTGTCCCCGTCTTCGCTGAACGGGACGTCCTCGCTCTTGCCGTACACTTCGCTGGTGCTCGTGAACACGACCTTCTTGCGGTAACGGGAAGCGAACTTCATCACCGCGTCCGTGCCGTGGAAAGTGGTCTCGATGGTTTCGACCGGCCTTTCCATGACGAGCTGGACGCCCACAGCGGACGCGAGATGGAAGACCATGTCCGCTTCACGGACCAGCGGCTCGAGCAGATCGGATTCGGTCACGGATCCGAAAATCATCCGGAGTTCCGGGTGCGTTGAAACGGAAGCCAGGTTGGCGAAGGATCCGGTGGAGAGATTGTCTATCACCGTGACACGGTGTCCGCCGGAGAGCAGGGTTTCGGCCAAATGCGATCCGACGAATCCGGCGCCTCCGGTGATGAGGGCATGCATGAATGAATTCCTTTCGAAAAAGCGCTCAGGGACAGCTCCCGGAAGCGCGGACATCCCGGTTTTCGGGACAGCGGATCAGCACAGCCGAATTGAAAACACCCGGCCGGAGAGAACCACAGCCGGCCCGTTTCTCATCGTGCGGCGGCGCTCTTCAATGCTTCTTTTCCTTGCCGTCCGACGAGTAATAATAGTAGTAATAGGACCCCATCATGCGGTCCAGGTTCATGCCGTTGATGAGAA
>CAZNXX010000260.1:0-3434 GCA_964577095.1 uncultured bacterium
GCGAGACATCGAAAAAGCTCGCCCGCGAATTCTGTCCCGCGACCCGTTACGAGGTGTTCCGCAAGGATCTCGCGCCGACCGAGCCGTGCGACGTCCACCGGTCCCACGGGTCCGAACAGGCCGCCCCGGAGAACTTGTTCTGAAAAACGGGCCGGATCCGATCGCGGTTTCGGAAAAACAAAACGGCAACCCTCCTGAAGGGGGTTGCCGTTTTTTTCTTTCGGATTCCATGTCCGAAAGTGAGTGATCGCCCCCTTATGTTAAAAGTCAAGAAGTTTTCTTGGTAAGCCGTTTCTTCATGTAAACATCCAAAGCGTTCTTTGAAAACCTCATGACTCTACAGGGTGACGAACTGTCTCAAATTCGACTAAACCATCCTCTTATCAGTGGACATATCCCTGGAACAGGAATAGCCACAACATCTCTTTTATGTTTGTCGTGCGGGCGCGCAACCTAGGGTATAGCGGATGATATTCTACCGCAGTGCGATCGAAGCGCTTGTGCCCGCCTGTTTTATGGTTATTTGTCAGAAGAGACAGTCCGACTCGCTTTAACCAACCACACGTACTTCATAGGGTTTCCGATTGATCAGCACGAATCGAATACGATTCAGAAGCTTTTTGGCAATGCGGATGATTGCTTTGTTCTTCGCCATTCGATGGCTCAACTTGTTGAAGGATTGCAGCAAAGCCGGGTCTTTGCGAACGGCAATCCAGCTGGATTCCATGATCAAGATTCTTAAAAATCGGTTTCTTCGTCTGGTAATGCCCGTCGTGACCTGCCTTTCACCGCTTGATTGCTCACCAGGCACAAGGCCAAAATAACAAGCCAGTTCAGCCAGCGAAGGGAACCGACGTATGTCGATCAATTCCGTCATGAGGATCATCGCGGTCAACGTGCTGATACCGGGTATAGTGCGTAATAGTCGAACGGATTCCCGATAAGGGCCTTCCGTCGAAAGTTTATGGATTTTCTTATTCAGATCTGTGATTATCTTCCTCAAAGACAGTAGCTCTGCCAGGAGAACTTTCAATGCCTGCGTCCCGCTTTCACGATTCGTTTTAAGCTCTTCGAGCCACTGCATAAAATGTCTTGACCAATACCGGCCTCCGGCATCTTCCGGTATGGGTATTCCGTAAAAGTACAATAATGCCTTGATCTGATTCTTGCATCGCGTCTGTTTCTTGACAAAAAGATATCGCATACGAACCAGTGTCCGGTCTTCGATGTGTTCCTTGTCAGGTACATAAATCGGTTTTAAACGGTTGCTTCTCAAATCTTGCGCTAATAAACGTGCGTCTACCCGATCTGATTTATTTGTCATCTCTTTATCGGTTTTCGGTACATCTGCAGGATTGACGACCATACAATCAACTCCTGCTTCCTTCAACTGGTCATGAGTCCAGAAACCGCTGAATCCGGCTTCATAGACACAGTGATACACTGCTCCAGGAAAATTGTGATGGAGATATCGGACCAAATCCTGGACTTTTGGCGGTTGTGTAAAGAGTTTGTGCTCAAATTGATCCACCAGAATACAGGTTTTCCAGCTTTTCTTTGCGACGTCCAGGCCAATAAATACATGTTGACCTTTGAAGTCCAGTTGTTTAATTTGCCTATTCATGGTAAGCCTCCTTTGCTTTGTTTTTGTGCCCAAAACAAGTTACAAAGGAAAGTTGAGGCTTACCATTCTTTTAAACATAAGACCTAGGGCTGTGCCCTGGGGCGCAACCTCCAGGAGGGCTTTGCCCTCCGTTATAGGATTTCCCTCATATCGGGGCGCAGCCCCGATGAAAGCGGGCCTCAGGGTAGGAACCCTGAGGCCATCTACAACCAACTAAAATCGTACAGAAAGCTTTTCAGGTCTTCTGTTTTTCCCGCACAAAAATCGTGATCGCCCCAGGGCTGTGCCCTGGGGCGCAACCTCAAGGAGGGCTTTGCCCTCCGTTATAGAATTTCCCTCATATCGGGGCGCAGCCCCGATGAAAGCGGGCCTCAGGGTAAGAACCCTGAGGCCATCAAACATTTCGGACCTACATCGGATGTGGCATGCCGGCCTTCCGTTCCCTGACGAAAACCGCCAGGAGCAGCATCGAGACGAGGGCGATGCCCGCGCCGGTCCCGAAAGCGGCCGCGGCCCCGAACCTCTGGTAAATCAGCCCGAAGATCAGGCTCGCGGGAAGGGCGCCCAGACCGATCGTGAAATTGTACAGTCCGAACGCGCTTCCCCGCAGATCCGGTCCGACCAGGTCCGCGACCAGAGCCTTCTCCGCGCCCTCCGTGAACGCGTAGAACAGCGCGTACACGGCGAAAAGCGCGAGCGTGGCCGCAACCTGCAGGTTCCCCGGCAGGCGGTCCAGGAACGCGAAGCCCAGGTACACGGCCGCGTAAATCATCCACCCGATCACGATCACCCGCTTCCGGCCGAGCGTGTCGGACCATCCGGCCAGGGGCGTGGAGAACACGACCTTGATGACGTGAAAGAACGACCAGATCAGGGACAGAAACAGGACGCCGGCCAGCATCTCCGCGGCGGCCGGATCGGACAGCCGGCCGAGCATGTCCCCGACGAGCGGCAGGCCGGAAAACCGCGGCGCCAGTCCGCCCCCGCTCCGGGCCGCCTCCTGAACGCGGAAGAGCAGGAAGGCGTCGGACGAATTGCCGAGCGTGAACAGAAGAAGCACGGCCAGGTAAGCCGTGAAATTCCGGCCGAACGGCCGGAGGGAGAAAGACCGCTTTGCCGCGGGGGACAGATCCGCCGTGTTCTCGCGGACCAGGCCCCACACCACGGCCACGGCCATCAGTCCGGGCACGGCCGCCAGCAAAAACGTCCGCCGCAGAACCCCCGTCGTGTCCGTCATTCCGAAACCGAGAACCAGCACGATCATCGCCAGCACCGCGAGCAGGGGGCCGAGCACGGCGCCGGCGTGGTCCATGGCCCTGTGGAATCCGAAGGCCCGTCCCCGCCTGTCCCTGTCTGCGGACGCGGCGATCAGCGCGTCCCTGGGCGCGGTGCGGATGCCCTTGCCGACGCGGTCCGTCATCCGGACGAGAACGATGTGCCAGGACGCGGACACGACGCCCGTGAGCGGCCGCACCAGCGAGGAAACCGTGTACCCGACCGCGACGAGGAGCTTTCGTCTGCGAAGCCGGTCCGACAGCGCGCCGCTGAACAGTTTGAGAAAAGCGGCCGTGGTCTCGGCCACGCCCTCGATCACGCCGAGAATGACGGCGCCGGATCCCAGCGCGGCCACGAAAACCGGGATCAGCGGGTAGATCATCTCGCTCGCCGCGTCCGTGAGCAGGCTCACGATTCCGAGCACGACGATGTTGCGGGGGATTTTGCGGCCCGCCTCTTTGGACATCCTCAACCTCTCCTGTTGAAGCTCCCCGCGGCAAGCCGCGGGGAATCTTCTATCTGTAGAGAAGAAATC
>CAZNXX010000261.1:0-1479 GCA_964577095.1 uncultured bacterium
GAAGCTGAGATTGCCGCGCCCGCAAGGCGGGCTCGCAATGACAGCGGTTTTGTTTTAATGTTGATGAATGTCATTGCGAGGCCCGTCCGGAGGACAGGCCGAAGCAATCTCGGATGAACCTTGGATTGCCGCGCCCGTACCGGTCCCGCTTTCGCGGGACCAATCGACAGATTTCGGCTACCGCAGGCTGCGCCGGTCCGGGCTCGCAATGACATGGGGTTTGCATATATTCAAGAGAATTGTCATTGCGAGGCCCGTCCAGCGGACGGGCCGAAGCAATCTCGGGTTTAGGAGTTAATGTTGAGATTGCCGCGCCTTGCTGAACTTGCCGTGCCCGGTCCCGGGAAAACCTGACGGGGTTCGCAATGACGGGGAGGGAACCCCGTCCATCCCAACGAGGAGAATCGACCGTGAAACTGCTCATCACCGGTTCCATCGCCTACGACACCCTCATGCAGTTCCCCGGAAAGTTCACGGATCATTTCATCGCAGACAAGCTGGACAAGATCAGTGTGAGCTTTCTCGCGGATTCGATGAAGAAACTGCGGGGCGGCTGCGGGCCGAACATCGCCTATTCCCTGGCCCTGCTCGGCGCGAAGCCCCTGCTCATCGGAACGGCGGGACAGGACTTCGGGGAATACCGCGAATTCCTTGACGGGGCTGGGGTGGACACGTCGGGCGTTCACGAGATTCCGGACGTTTACACCGCGTCTTTTTTCGCGAACACGGACCTCGCCGGCAACCAGATCTGCTCCTTTTACACGGGCGCCATGCGGTTCTCGAAGGAGTATTCACTGAAGCCTTTTCTGGCCGCGGCCGGTCCCCGGGCGGTCGCCATTGTCGCGCCGAACGACCCGGAAGCCATGATCCGATACGCGGACGAGTGCCGGCGCGCGGGAACCGCGTTCATCTTCGACCCGGGTCAGCAGATCGCCCGCCTGTCGGGCGAGGACCTGGTCGAGGGCAGCCGCAAGGCGGCCGTGCTGATCATGAACGAGTACGAGCTCGAGATGATGGGCAAGAAAACCGGCCTGGATAACGCCGGCCTGCTCGCGCTGTCCGAATGCCTGATCGTCACCCTGGGCGCGAAGGGATCCATGATCCGCACGTCCCGGGGGGATATTCCGATTCCGCCCGCGAGACCCAAAAAAGTGCTGGATCCCACGGGCGTGGGAGACGCGTTCCGCGCCGGGCTCATGCGCGGCATGGCGCTCGGCCTCTCGTGGGAGACCGCGGGCCGAATCGGCAGTCTGGCCGCCGCGTACGTGATCGAGACGGACGGGCCGCAGAGCCACAGGTACACGGTTCCTGAATTCATCGAACGGTACGTGGTGAATTTCGGGGATTCCGAGGAGATCCGCAAGCTCGCGGGGTGAGGGGGTTCACACAGGTTCCTGGCGGTGATCCGGTTGATGCGGGTTGCCGCTTTTTTCATGGGATTGTCATTGCGAGGAGCCGCGTGAAACGCGGCGACGAAGC
>CAZNXX010000261.1:1579-3433 GCA_964577095.1 uncultured bacterium
CGCGGCGACGAAGCAATCTCGGATTAGTCGGTTTGGGCCGAGATTGCCGCGCCCGTCCCGGCTGCCGCCGGTCCGGGCTCGCATTGACAGCGATTCGAAAGGGCGAAAATGAAAATCCGCACTTCCCACATCCCTGTCTCCACTAAAGGGAACTCCCACCCGGTCGACTTGACTGAAGCTGTGGCGGGCGTCCTGTCCGAAAGCGGCATGACCGAGGGGCAGGTCACGGTGTTCGCGCCCGGAGCGACCGCGGGCGTCACGACCATCGAGTACGAACCCGGCCTGCTCCACGATTTTCCCGAAGCGCTCGAGCGAATCGCGCCGGCGGACCATCCGTACCAGCACGACAACACCTGGGGAGACGGAAACGGCCACGGACACGTGCGCGCCTCTCTCATCGGTCCGTCCCTGACCGTCCCGTTCCAGAACGGCCGCCTCCTGCTCGGAACTTGGCAGCAAATCGTGCTCGTGGACTGCGACACGCGACCGAGAAAGAGGGACATCGTGGTGCAGGCGATCGGGATCGGATAAGATTGGAACACGGACGCCTGCGGCGCGGATCAAACGGATTCACACGGATCAAGAATGGAATAATGGGGTAATTCGTTGATCCCAATACAAATGGACCCTCCCGCAGGTGGGTACGAACCTGCGGGAGGGTTTTTCACGGTCCTTGGACCCCGGGGTCAACCCCGGGGTCGGATGATTGACCGAAAATCGTGCCTGGTGAAGTAATTTTTTCCGGTTTTACCCCCAAGCATACCGATCCACAGAATTTTTCAACCCATTGATATTACAGCGGATGGCTTAGAAACAAAAGGCGTGGCACTGCACTTGCACGTGCATTGGATGGATCGGTATATTCCGACCTGAGAATCCCCGAAATTACATATCGCGATATTCAGCCTGAGGGGATTCCTGAACGGTTTATATCGGTCATTCGGATGATCCGCGTTGGCGGACGGGGATCGATGATTCGTTTCATGCAGTGCCTGATGTTCAACTGCGCGTAATCCCTCTCCTGTTCTCGTCCATTCCCGTCCGGCTCGCCATCATCCCTGCTTCGATGCGGTTTTCCGCTGTCCGTGGTATTTGACAAACCTAAGCCCGGACAAGCGGTTTCCGCTTCCATGTCAGTCCATTCGCTTATTCACCGGCCTTAGGGGGACAACCGGGGGCGATCAGGATGAGAAAAGTCATTGCTGCGGTCGTTCTGACCGCTGTCTCCGCCGCGTTTCCCCAGGGGGCGTCGCGGAATGAAGACTGGAATCCGGCATTCCTGCAATGGCGGGCCCGGCACGGCAACGGCCGTGACCGGGACGCCACAGCCGAAGGCCGAAGGCTCGGCGAGATTCCACCGCCGTTCCTGATCCACTCAGACCGTCCTGTGGACGGCGCATGGATGACGCCGCAGTCCGAACCCCCACCCAGGTTCGACCTTCGCGAATCGGGCAGTCTGACGGCTGTGCGGAACCAGGGCGATTGCGGATCGTGCTGGGCTTTCGGCGTCATGGGCGCCATCGAGTCTGAGTGGAAAGTCGTGGGCAGAGGCGAGTTCGACCTCTCCGAAGACCACCTGAACACCTGCCATCTTCCCTTCCTGAAGGCGCCCTGTCTTGGCGGTAACGTTTACATGGCATCCGCTTGCCTGGTGAGGGGATCCGGGCCCTATTCGGAAACGGATGATCCGTACGACGACGGCCACACGTCGGTCGACTGTCCGGCCGGATTCGATCCCCAGGGAACGATCCGATCCGTTCATTTTCTTCCCCGAGATCCCGCGGTCATCAAAAACGCGTTGATGACGTCAGGCGGCCTGTTCACCAACATGTATTATTCCTCCGCCTATTACAA
>CAZNXX010000262.1:0-3427 GCA_964577095.1 uncultured bacterium
CGGCCGAGGAGCGGACGGAACCGCTCGTGTCGATTCTCCTGCGCGAGACCACGACACTCGGCGTCCGCATTTCGGACCTCAAGAAACGGATGGTCGCGCGCCGCGACATCGCGGCCGTATCCACGGCCTGGGGCGACATGAAGGTGAAGATACGCGGCCTGTCGGAGAAGGAGGAGACCGCCGCGCCCGAGTACGACGACTGCAGGCGCGTGGCGAGGGAGACCGGACTGCCGATCCGGGCCGTGTATGACGAGGTGAAGCGGGTGGCGGAAAAGGAGCTGATCCGCTCCGGGCCGCGTCGCAAACCGGCGTCCTCCGGGACTCGGGATAAAAGGAGCAAAACCCGGAAATCCCCGGCCGGCCGCAAACGCCGCTGAAGACAAGTCCCGCGCCCGAACCGAAAACCATGTGATCCATCGCCCCGGGTCGGCCGGCAAAAACAGCTTTTTAAAATCAGTTGGATTCGTTATATTGACGGTATGACATCCGTCGGGTTTCGCCCCGACCAACGCGTGATCCAGCGCACTCTGGCCTTCCCCCGCTTTCTGCCGCACGGACGAACCCACCGGAGAACAAGGACATCCTCGTATCTCAGTATTTTTTCAGCATTCCGGGAGGCACTGATGCGTATCACAACCGCGGTAATCTGCATCGGTCTGGCTCTGACGTTCTCCGCTCTCGCCGGAGCCCCTGAAAACGCGACGGCCGGCGGAGACGATCCCGCGGCCGGTCCGATCGCGACGTCCAAGCCCGCATCCCCGCTTTCATCCGAAGACGGAACACCCGGAACGATCATCGTCATGATGGACGCCATTCGGTACTATCACTTGTGGAGCTACCGGCTGTCCAGCATGATTTACGACACCGCCTGGAACGGTGTGGCGGGCGGTTCCTGGACCAACACGTATACGAACCTTCCAGCCGGCGATTACTACATCATGGCCGGACGGGTCTGGGAACCGTGCGAATTCTCCCCCTGCCATCGCTTCAATCCGTACCCGGACACGTATTACATCAATTCACCCGACCGTGAACACGCGGTTCCCGTTCACCTCGAACCCGGGGAGACGAAAACCGTGACCGTCGTTTTCACGCCGGTGGAATACGTCTGCATCCATACCGCTCCTGAAAATTTCATCGTGGAAGGCACGAATTCGTTTCCGGGCCATTTTTCCGCGCCGGCTCCCCTCTACGTCCCCTATTACGAGGGGGACGCGATTGTTTTCAATGTCCACGAAACCGAACCCGGACCCCTGGGCGGCACCTATTTCTTCGATCACTGGGACGCGGGGGGAAGCGGCCTGAATTGCTGCACCGTTCCTGTCGGCGTCTACATGAACGATTTCACTGCCCATTACGTACTGAAGTACCGCTTCGATCCCCTCTCGGAACACGGGACGCCCTGGGGCGCTGGAATGTACGAGGCCGGAAGCGCCGTGCCGTTCGGGGTGGAGAGCCCGGTCATCGAGTACACGACGCGCATCGACACGACCGGGGCGGTTCCGGACACGACGGTCGCGGACAGCGTGCTGTTCCGGTTCCGCTGGTGGCAGGGCACCGGACTGGGGCACTATACAGGAACGGACAACCCGTCCGCGGTCACGATCAACGGCGGCATCACGGAAACGGCTTTCTGGGACAGGCTGTTCCCCCTGAACGCGCTGGCCGGGGACACGGCCATGGGAACCGTGGCCGTGAATCCGGCCGGCGTGTGGCAGGACGAAGACTCGACCGTCTCCCTGACCGCCCTCCCCAAACCGGGATTCCGCTTCGTCGAGTGGGCCGGCGCATGCTCCGGGACTTCGAACCCCGCCTCAGTCGTCATGGACACATCGAAAATAATCATCGCCCGCTTCGAGCGCTCCCTGCACCCTCCCGTTCTCTCCGTGCCGGATACGGCTTTCGCCGAAGACGACACGCTCATCCTACCCCTTTCCCAAATCCTATCCTGGGTCTCGGATTCCGTGGATCCCGTCCTGTCCCTGACAGCAGGAATCGGGGAATGGTCCCCGCAACTGCATGCGGACATGACGTCCTGGGGTCTGGGCGTTTGGGCGGATCCGGACTGGAACGGAGATGCCTGGATCAGCCTCACGGTCACGGATCCCCTCGGCTCCTCCGACTCGGACACGATCCGCGTCACCGTCGTGCCCGTCGACGATCCGCCCGGCCCTTTCTCCCTTCTTGAACCCGGGGACGGAACCGTCGTTCCGGATATGATAATCCCCGTTTTCCGCTGGTCATCCTCCTCGAATGCGGACGCGATCAATACCGACAGCATACGATACGTCCTGGTCGTGGGCCCGGAAACCGGAGAGATGGATTCCGTCGGAATGACGCCGGACACAACCTGGTCCGGAACTTTCCTCGAAACCGGATCCTACAGATGGACGTCGAAAGCCGTTGACCTGGCGGGAAATGTCCGCTGGGCGTCTCCCGAAGGCGGATTCCGGATCGGTTCCCTGCAGGACGTGCCGGATCGTCCGGCCGTTCCCATAAGTTTCGACCTGTCCCGGAATTTCCCCAATCCGTTCAACCCGGGCACAGCCGTCGTCTACTCCGTTCCGAAACGCGAACGCGTGACAATCGAGATCGTGGCGATGTCGGGCGTCAGGGTGCGGACCCTGGTCGATCGGACGGTTCAGCCGGGCGAATACACGATCGTGTGGGACGGGACGGATGACGAAGGGAGAAAGGCGGGTTCCGGCGTGTTCCTCTGCCGCATGAAGGCCGGGCGTTTCGTGAAAACCGTGAAGATGACGATTCTGCGCTGAACGCCCGGGCCGTGATTTCCGGACGAAACGCGGGGCTGTCTAAAAAGAAAAACACCGTTCGCGCTGAGCTTGTCGAAGCGCGATAAATCCAGTATTATCCGTTCGTCCTTCGACAAGCTCAGGACGAACGGAGCTGTTTTTACTTCTTTTGGGACAGCCCCACATTTTCGATGATCACAGCGCCCCGACCGCCTCCGCGAAACCGGCGCCCGAAAACGGATCAGAAGCCGCGTCCGCGGGGGTCATCACCTGCCACGCTGCGGCGCGCGGGACGGCCGCGCCGGCGTCGGGAGGACGGCACCGGAACGCGATGCCGTCATCCGCCGCGAGCCAGTCGAGCTCGATGCGCGACGCCGAAGGATTCTCGAACCTCAGCGTCGTTTGAAAAGCGGTCAGGCCGAAGGTCCCGCCCGCGGCAAGGACGATAGTGGTGTCGATTTCCCGCACCGGGCTCTGCGATATAAACTCAAGGGAATCACCGAAGTCCGCGGGCACCCTGAGGCCGGAACGGCGCACGATCTCCGCCCCGCTTCGGCTCTCGATGATCCGGAACGACAGGGCCCGCACATCCGCGGACTGCTCGACGAAAACCGTGAGCCGGCCGGCCGGCGACTGCAGGGGCCAGACCTGAAGCGGTTCCCGGCCGCATCCCG
>CAZNXX010000263.1:0-3422 GCA_964577095.1 uncultured bacterium
CCGGACACGACTCCGGGCCGGTTCGAATGGCGATCGAACCGACCCGGAGCGTTCAGAGGAGAGAAGATTGGGAGAGGAAATCAATGGTCTCCGTTTTGGAAATCGCCCGGCGGAGCGGATCCGCCCGGAATGCGGTACGGGCCCGCGGCCGGGTTTCCGGTCATTGCTTTTTTCCGTTGATGGTCACGCCGATGAGTTCCAGCCCGGAGACGTGCGCCAGCCGGTTGCCGTTCCGAACGCCGTTGAAATTGCAGTCCTGTATCCGGATACCGGACACGGGCGACCGCTCGTATCCTTCGAGCAGAAGGGCGTAATTGCTTTTTCGGCTGGACACGCGGCGGACGTCGATGTCGCGCACCACCGGTGTGTGCGGCCCCGCGTCGCCCTCCTCGTAATGAAAATAAATCCAGATCACCGCGTCGCTGACCTCGCCCACCTCGATATCGCGCATGCGCACATGCTCGATGACGCCGCCCCGCACTGAATTGGTCTTGATGCGCAGGGCCCGATCGAGGTTCGGGCTGTCCATGCGGCAGTTCTCGACAAACACGTTCCGGCAGTTGCCCGAGATCTCGCTCCCGATCACCACGCCGCCGTGCCCGTCGCGCATCACGCAGTCGCGGACCACGATGTTCTCGCTGGCGACGCTGATGCGGCGGCCGTCCCGGTTCCGGCCCGACTTGATCGCGATGCAGTCGTCGCCTGTGTCGAAGGTGCATCCCTCGATGAGGACGTTCCTGCAGCTTTCGGGGTTGCACCCGTCATTATTGGGGCCGTGGCTCACGACGGTCACACCGGAAACGGTCACGTTCTCGCACAGCACCGGGTGGAGGCACCACATGGGCGACCGTTTCACGGTGATGCCCTCGATCAGGACGTTTCGGCACCGGATGAACTGGATGAAATTCGGGCGCAGGTGATGTCCGCCCCCGAACACCCGTTCCGCGACCGGCACGCCGGCCTCGCCCATGGCCAGCAGTTCGGCCCGGTCGCGCGCCTGGGAAGGCAGGCCCTCGCGCCAGCCGTCATCCCGGCCTCCGGACCAGAACCACCATGCCGTGGAATCGGCCTGGCCGTCCAGAACCCCCGGGCCTGTGACGGCCACGTCCTCCGCGTCCACGGCGTACAGGAACGGCGTATAATTCATGCATTCAACGCCTTCGAAACGCGTGAACACGGCAGGCAGATAGTCCTCCGGGTTCCGGCTGAAGAGCAGGACCGCGCCCTTCTCCAGGTGCAGATTGACGCGGCTCCGCAGGACGACCGGTCCTGTCAGAAAGACGCCCTCCGGTACGGTCACCCGGCCTCCGCCCGCCGCGGCGCAGGCTTCGATCGCCGCGCGGATGGCCCCGCCGGACTGCGTCCGGCCGTCACCGGCCGCTCCGAACGCGGTGACGTCAAAATCCCGATTCGGGAATACAGGCGGCCGTATCCGCGACAGGATGGCCGGAACCTTCTCCCACCCCTTATCCGCCGGCCCTTGCTGAGTCGCGGTCCGGCAGGCGTTCAGGATCAGGAGAAAGGAAAGGGCCGCAAGGATCGATGCTGTCCGGCCGGCGCGGAACGAGCGAAGGGCGGCTTTTCCCGCGAGCGATGCGCGTCCCTGAAACGTCCTGTTCATCGGACGGCATTCTCCATTTCAAGACTCGCCAGGATGAAGGGACCCACGGCCTTCGGGTCATTGGAACGGATTTTCTCGCCGATATAATATTCGTAGGAACCGTCCCGGTAGGGGGCGCCGCCCAGTCCGGCGACGGCGCACGCGGAGTCGATGTTCACCCACCCTCTCCTGTCCGTCCGGATGAAGCGCTCGAGAATGCCCTTGTATCCCTTTTCCGCGATGTGCCGGTAGGCGGGATGCAGAAGCCCGGTCCGCGCGCCCTTGGCCAGCGCGTAGACGAACATGCAGGAAGCCGAGGATTCCAGATAATTGCCCTTCCGGGTCCCCTGGTCCAGCACCTGGTACCACAATCCGGTTTCCGGATCCTGGACATTGGCGATCGCCGTGGCCAGCCGCGTGAACAGGGCGGCCAATTCAGGCCTCCGCGGATGACCGGCCGGCAGAAAATCGAGGACGTCCACCACGGCCATGGCATACCAGCCCATGCTCCGGCCCCAGAATTGGGAGGACAGTCCGGTGTTCGGATCCGCCCATTTCTGTTTCCGGCTTTCGTCCCAGCCGTGGTACAACAGCCCGGTTTTCTCCTCGCGGCTGACTTTTTCCATCAGCAGCACCTGTTTCGACGCCTCGTCGAACAGCCCCGGCTCGCTGAACTCAGCCCCGTACTGGGCCAGAAACGGAGAGGCCATGTAAATGCCGTCAAGCCACATCTGGTGCGGGTATCGCTTCTTGTGCCAGAATCCGCCGATGGATGTGCGGGGGTGCGTGGCCATCTGCGATCGGAGTGTGTCCAGCGCCCTGCGGAATTTTTCGTCTCCGGTCTCACGGTACAACCGGAAGAGGGGTTTCCCCGGATTGACGCGGTCGATGTTGTATTCGCTCTTCCGGTAGGTCCGGATGGAGCCGTTTTCGTCTATGAATTGATCGTAATAAGCGCGGACATATTCGAAATACCGTCCGTCGCCGGTGACGGCCCACGTTTCCAGAACGGCTTTCAGGACCAGTCCGTAGGTGTACTCCCAGTACGGCTCTTTCGGCAATTCCAGATCGGCGGGATCCGGCGAACGGCGGAGAACTGATTCCGTCATGCGGACCGACCATGGGAGCGTGTCCGGCACCGGGTTCGAAGCGCGGCACGCGGCCAGAACGCCCGCGCACACGGCCGCCGCGGCCGCGAGGGCGAATCCCGCGGCGTTCATCGTGAAAATCGTTCGGCGTCTCGGCGTCATATTCGGAACACTCCCCGGCCGTTGTTTGAAAGATGGGGGAACGGGACGGTTGAATTCCCGTCCCCCCTTGCTTCTTCTTTTTTACGGATCGCAACCGGAGAGGTCCAGCGGGCCCGCGCATCATGCGCCGCGGACCCGCCGGTTTTCCCCGGAGTGACGCCCGCTACTTGAGCATCACCATTTTCTGTTTCAGAACGGTCGAACCGGCCTTCAGCCTGTAGAAATAGACGCCGGAGGCGAGATTCTTGCCGTCGAATTCGACGGTGTAGAAGCCCGCCGCCTTGCGGCCTTCGGCCAGAAGCGCGACTTCGCGTCCCATCATGTCATACACGGTCAGCCGGACATCGGAGGCCTTCGGAACCGCGTAGGAGATGGTCGTGGTCGGGTTGAAGGGGTTCGGATAGTTCTGCTGCAGCGCGAACGCCTTGGGCGTGACGGAATGTTCCTCGACGCCGCTGCGGGTGTAGTCGCTGCCGTCGTACGGAATCACGTTCTCTTTGCCCGTCATGTTGTTCTTCGCGACGAACTGGAGCTTGTTGCCGTCGAGGAACTTCACCGTGCCCAGGTACTTC
>CAZNXX010000264.1:0-3384 GCA_964577095.1 uncultured bacterium
TCACCTTGATGATGCCCAGTTCCTTCAGGTCCTTCGACAGCGTCGACTGGCTCACGTCCAGCCCTTCCCGGCCCAGGGCGTCCAGCAGGTCCTGCTGTGATTCGATGGGGCTGGACTCGATGATCCTCAGAATGTGGTAATGCCGGTTTTTCTTCCCCATGCGCGAATCCCTCCTGATTGAAAGGCCAGAACGAAGACAAAAACCGGGTCCCCAGCCCTGAACCGGAACACGGATGGATCGATAATCATTCTGTCCGATATCCGTTTCCCGATAATGACCCGCATGGATCGTTCAGCATGAAAATGATTTATTCGGACACTGAATATACTGAATTATCGATGAAAAAGCAAATACAGGCGAGAAATATTCTGAAGACGAAAATATTTTAACTGAAGTGTTTGAAAAAAGGGGGGTTCAGGGGCATATCGAGCACACAAACGCGGGCAAGGAAAATATAAAAAAAGGGGCCTCGAAAGGCCCCGTATCGAATGAATATTCCTCCGCGTTTCATCCGGTTCAGCCAGCCGGCTGGAACGTGAACCGCTCCGCCTACAATCCGTACACGAATGACACCATGAACTGCGTGGCTTCCTTTTTCTCCCCGATGACCCCGCCGTACGATCCCAGGTCGCTCTCATAGAACAGCGAATACCCGGCCGAGGTCCACTCCGTTTTCGCCAGGCTCAGATCGAGCGACAGGCGGTCCTGCAGCCTGAAACCGGCGCCCAGGGAGATCACCTTGCGGGCCTCGTCCGAGGCCGCGTCCTTGCGGTGCGACGGAAGAGAGGCCCAGCCCGCGCGCAGGCGCGCGCCGGCCAGAGGCAGGGCGTATTCGGCTCCGACGCGGGTGTTGAGCACGTTCCGAAAATTGTCCCGTATCTGCATGTTGGCCTCGGTGCGGGTCATTCCGCCTCCCGGGGGATCGCTGTTGTATTCGAACTCCCGGTAGTTCATCAGCTCGCCCTCGGCCGACACGGTGACCGGACCTCCGGTCACCGCGAGTCCGCCCCGCATCACCGTCGGCACGCGGATGCGGTATTCATCCGTACCCGCGTCCGCGTAAATCGCGGGCTCCGCGGCCTGGTCCGCGTCCCACGTGAACGCGTCGCGGTAATCCCAGCGTTCCGAGCCCTTGAGCGTGAACGGAGATTCGAGCACCAGGCCGAGCCGGGCCACGTTCCCGGCATTGATCAGCACGCCGACGTTGAGCTGAACGCCGCTGTAATCGGTGCCGATGTGCTCCGTCGAGGTGGAATCGAGAAACGTGTATTGATCGGAGACGTCGGATTCCCGGAAGCGCCAGGTGTAATCGTTGTTTCCGCCCCAGATGGCGAGCCCGCCTCCGAGAAACAGGCCGGGCGCCATTTCAACCGAAACCCCCGCCGAAGTCCGGCTCAGAAAACCCTCCTCGATCCGGTCGTGGTTCCACAGCAGGCCGGCGGCCAGCGGGTCGGAAATCTGCATGTTCGTCTCGTCGTCGAACTGGCGCACGCGCTGATAGGCCAGGGCGAACACGAGGCTTCCCCGCGCCGTGGGAATGGGCATGCTGAGCCCGAATTCGTTCAGCCGCGTGAACGAGGGATCGACCTGGACCTTCTGCCCCTCCAGATCCGCGGTGTTCGTCCGCATGAGATGCGAGAAAGTGCCGGTGAGAACCGTGTGTTCGGCCAGCCCGAGCCCCGCCGGATTGTAATGCAGGGCCGACGGATCGTCCGCGACCGCGGTCATGGCGCCGCCCATGCCTGCGGCCCTGGCCCCGACGCCCCAGGGCTGGCCCCAGGCCATTGGAATGTCCTGGCCGGCCAGGCTCAGCGGGCCGGCGATGCAAGCGATCAATACCAGTGCGAGACGTTGGGGTCTCATGCGATCCTCCGTGTTTGGCCGTGGGTGCGGGGCAACCGTTCAGCGACGCGAGGGGCGTCCGCCTCCGGATCCGGAAGAACCTGAAGAGCTGGAGCCGCTGGAACCGCCCGAACGGCTCGAGCCGCCCGAACTTCCCGATCCGCTCGACCCGCTCGAACCCGATGATCCGGAGCTTGAAGGCGGATGATAGGAAGGCGACGAATTCCCGGAACCGGACGATTCCCTGCGCTCCCTGCGGCCGGAACCGGACGATCCGCCGCCCGATTTGGCCTTTCCGGCCGGCGCGCTCCGGCCGGTGCGCTGAATCGATCCGCTTCCGCCCGAAGATCCGCTCTCCTGCCGCTTGACCCGGCGCGAAGTGGACGCGGGCGCGGATCCGGCCGAGGATTTCGCGGCCCCCATGTCGCCGGTCCTCTGAACGCGCCGCGTGCCCGAGACCATGGCGGGCGATTCCGCCTTGCCGATGCCGGTCACCGACGACCGTGCCGATGCCGGAACTGCGGATCCGCCGACCAGGCCGGCGTCGCGCGTGTGCACGAGCTCGCGCCGGTTGAAGGGACGGCGCTGGTTCGGATCGCCGCCGTGATGGTTCCAGTCATGATCGGCGTAGACCCAGTAGGGATCGTAGTATCCCGGGTAATGCCAGGGGGAATACCCGTGATAGAAGGGGTAATAGGTGTTCCTCCAGCCCCAGCCGGAGTAATACGGCCACGGGGTGTACCAGGGATTGTACATGGAACCCCACCACCAGGTGGAATAACTCCAGGCGAACGGGGAGTCCCAGAACGGATCGTAATACCAGTGGCCGGGCCAGCTGTCGTAGATGTAGAAGCGGTTGACGGTCACGTCCCGTTCCGATTCCTCTTCACGGTCCCAGGTGTCGAGTTCCGAATCGGCAATCGTTCCGATTTCCTCGCCGACCGGTTCCAGCAGGGGCTCCGAGGCCGCCCTCTCCTTCCTCGGCAGGGTCTCTTCGGCCTGCGGCTTCATGAGGACGGTATAGCATCCCGTGAGGCTGATCGACAGGAATAATCCCGTCGCCGCGAGTGTCCGTTTGGTCCAGGTCATGGCTGACTCTCCCACTGATAGGAAAACCGGTTCATTCATATTTTGAACGTGGAACCGCGGCCGGGGTTCCATAATTATTTAAAGTTCGCGCCGTGCAAAATGACCGCGCGGAACGCCTTACGGGATTGTGACAAAACCGACAAAAGGCCGGCAAAGGCATGCCGTTTGCCGATTTGCCCCATAATGTCAAGCATGCATCGTGTGACAAAGCACTTTACAACAGAGACAAGCTGTTTGAAATCAAGATCTTATCCGGAACCCTTCGGGTGTGACAGGGCCCTTCGTGAAAAGACACGGGATGCCGGATTACACAATGCATCGGAACAAGCGCACAGGAGTCGTTCGACATGGTGATGGCCGATTTACTGCTGGCTGAGCAGGTGACCCATATGCGCGCTGCCCAGGCGGACGGCGACCGGGTGATCAGCGCCGCTGAACTGCACTGGCTCAAC
>CAZNXX010000265.1:0-3375 GCA_964577095.1 uncultured bacterium
GCCAATGACGCGGCGCTTGTGGTCATTCACCAGATGCGGCCCATACGCGTCCGGTTCGCGGTGCCCGAGAATCAGCTTGCCCGGATACGCCGGTACGCGGCGGCCGGGCCGCTCGAGGCGGCCGTGCGTCCGGAGCGCGGCGCGGCCGGCCCCGAAATCAGGGGCCGTCTGCTCTTCATGGACAACGAGGTGGACGCGGGAACGGGCACCGTCTCGCTGAAGGCGGAGTTCGCGAACGCGGACATGGCCCTATGGCCCGGCCAGTTCGTGGACGTCGCGCTGATTCTGACGGTCGAGCGGAACGCCCTGACCGTGCCCGACGCGGCCGTGGTCACCGGACAGGAAGGGACATTCGTGTACGTTGTGACCTCCGAAGGCAAGGCTGAAAAGCGGATCGTCCGGGTCGACCGCATCGACGGCGACACGGCGGTGATCGCGGAGGGCCTGAAGGACGGGGAAACCGTGGTGACGGACGGCCAGATGCGCCTGACGCCCGGCGCCCAGGTGAAAGCGCTGCAGGAGTCGACGGCCGGTCCGGGGTCCTCTCCGGCTCGCAGAGAAAAACCGGCCGCCGGGGAAAAGCGTTCCGGTCCGGAAGCGCGGGGGAACACGGCCCGATGAACATTTTCATACGAAGGCCGGTCATGACGACTCTGGTCATGGCCGCGGTGATCATCGCCGGAATCCTCGGATACCGGCAGCTCCCCGTGAGCGACCTGCCCACGGTCGATTTCCCGACGATTTCCGTGTCCGCCAGCCTTCCCGGCGCCAGCCCGGAAACCATGGCCGCGGCCGTGGCCACGCCGCTCGAGAAGCAGTTCACCACGATCGCCGGCATCGACAACATGACCAGCACGAGCAGTCTGGGCTCGACGAACATCACCATTCAGTTCAGCCTGGACCGGGACATCGACGCGGCCGCCCAGGACGTGCAGGCCGCCATTGCCGCGGTTTCGCGCCAGCTTCCCCGCGACATGCCCACCCCGCCTTCGTACCGCAAGGTGAATCCGGCCGACCAGCCCATCCTGTTCGTCGCGCTCCGGTCATCCTCCCTGCCGCTGTACACGCTGAACGAATACGCCGAAACCCATTTCGCGCAGCGCGTTTCCATGGTCAGCGGCGTGGCGCAGGTGATGATTTTCGGCGCCCAGCGCTACGCGGTGCGCATTCAGGTCGATCCCCGCGCCCTGGCGAGCCGGGGCATCGGCATCGACCAGATCACTTCGGCCGTGTCCGCGAACAACGTGAACCTGCCGACCGGCATCCTGTGGGGCCGGGAGAAAACCTACACGGTCAAGGCCGACGGCCAACTCAACACCGCGGACCGGTACCGGCCCATTGTCGTGGCGTACCGGAACGGCGCGCCGGTGAGGCTCGGGGACCTGGGCCGGGTCTTCGACAGCGTGCAGAACGACAAGGTCGCCGCCTGGTTCGGGGACGAACGCTGCATCCTGCTCGCGATCCAGCGCCAGCCGGGCACCAACACGGTCGCGGTCTCGAAAGCCGTCCAGGCGCTCCTGCCCGGCATCAGAGAGAAACTGCCCGCCTCCGCGGAGATGTCCATCCTCTTCGACAAGGCCGAGCCCATCCAGGCATCCGTGGACGACGTGAAATTCACGCTCCTGCTCACGCTTTTTCTCGTGGTCGCCGTCATCTTTCTCTTCCTGCGCAATTTTTCCGCAACCCTCATCCCGAGCCTGGCCCTGCCGCTGTCCGTGGTCGGCACGTTTGCGGCCATGGCCCTGTTCCATTTCAATCTCGACAACCTGTCGCTGATGGCGCTCACGCTCGCGGTCGGTTTCGTCGTGGACGACGCCGTGGTCATGCTCGAGAACATATTCCGGCACATGGAGCAGGGGAAGACGCCCCTGCAGGCGTCCGTGGACGGGTCCCGGGAGGTCGGATTCACCATCGTGTCCATGACCCTTTCGCTGGTCGCGGTGTTCATTCCCATACTCTTCCTCGGCGGCATCATGGGACGGCTTTTCCGCGAATTCGCGGTCACCATCATGGTGGCCATCCTGATCTCCGGATTCGTCTCCCTGTCGCTGACGCCCATGATGTGCAGCCGGTTTCTCCGGCACGAGAAGGATTCGCGGCACGGCCGTTTTTTCAACGCGATCGAATCCTTCTGGAACCGCACGCTGGCCGCGTACGAGCGGAGCCTCGAATGGGTGGTCCGGAGAAGGCGCGCGGCCGTCCTCTTTTCCGCGGCTGTTCTGGCCGCCACCGCACTGCTCTTCACCGTCATGCCCAAGGGCTTCATTCCCAGCGAGGACACGGGATTCATCAACGGGTCGTCGGAAGGGGCCGAAGGGCTCTCGTTCGAGGGAATGGCGCGCAGGCAGAAGGCTGCCGCGGACGTGCTCGCGGCGGACCCGAATGTGGAGGGATTCACCTCCTCGGTGGGGGGAGGCGGCGGGGGCGGCAGCAACTCGGGCCGCATGTTCATCCGGCTGAAATCCCGCGGCGACCGGGACATGAGCGCGGACGAGGTCGTGCAGTCGCTCCGCGGGAAAATGGCTTCCATCCCCGGGATCCGCGTATTTGTATCGAATCCGCCCGCCATCAATGTCGGCGGCCGGTCGTCCTCGGGTCTGTACCAGTTCACCCTGCAGGCCACCGATCTGCAGACCCTGTACGAGGCCGCGCCCGTCCTCGAGGCGCGGCTGCGGAACGACCCCCTGCTCCAGGACGTGAACAGCGACCTGCGGATCAGCAATCCCGAACTGCGGCTGGCCATCGACCGCGACCGGGCCGCGTCCCTGAACGTCACGCCAGAGGCCATCGAAGCCGCACTCTTTTCGGCTTTCGGCACGCGGCAGATTTCCACCATTCTCGCGCCGAACAACCAGTACTACGTCATGATGGAACTGCTCCCGGAATACCAGCGCGATCCATCGGCCCTGGAGCTTCTCTATGTCCGGTCCGGCCGGGGCGAGCTTGTGCCGATCACGGCCCTGACGTCGGCAACAACCGGAGCGGGGCCGCTCACGGTCAATCATTCGGGCCAGCTCCCCTCGGTGACGATCTCCTTCAACCTCGGAGAGGGCGTCTCCCTGAGCCAGGCCGTGTCCGCCGTGAACCGGGCGGCCGCCGAAACCCTGCCGTCGTCCATCGTCACGAGCTTCTCAGGAACGGCCCAGGCATTTCAGTCGTCGCAGTCCAGCCTGGTCGGACTCCTGCTCCTGTCCATCCTCGTCATCTACATGATTCTCGGCATCCTGTACGAGAGCTTCATCCACCCGCTCACCATCCTGTCCGGACTGCCTTTCGCGGGATTCGGGGGCCTTCTCACCTTGCTGGTGTTCGGGTCGGACCTGAACCTCTACAGCTTCGTGGGCCTGATCATGCTCATCGGCGTGGTCAAGAAGA
>CAZNXX010000266.1:0-3342 GCA_964577095.1 uncultured bacterium
GCGGACGCTTTCCGGAAACGGACCGGCCGTTCCAGGCCGGGAATCGACGGCGGCTTTTTCAATGGCGTGTCCATCCTTGAGAGGAGTCCGGGAACCGTTCCGCGGCCGGGGTCCTGAATCCGCTTCACTCGGACACCGGGACGCGGTCGTACCGCAGGGTGCGGTCGTTCCAGTAGTAGATCGAGCAGGAGCCTTCGAAGATGAAGAAGTAGATACCGTTCCTCGTCAGTTCCAGTTCCGCGGGCTCGTCCGGACCGCAATCCCAGAATCCCCTGCCGCAGGCGGTCAGATACAGGCCGGGTTTGACCAGAGACAGCCCCGCCCGTATTTTCCTGTCCCTCCGGGAAAGCGGCATTTCCTCGATCTTGAGAATGCGGCCTCCGGAACCCGGCATGACGAACAACCCGAATCTGGACTCCTCCCTCTGGATCATGAGAAGGACGTGATCCTTGCGGTCGTCGCCGTCGAAATCCGCGTAGGCATGATTCGGCAGAGCGCCGTTGAAGAACCGGATGTCCTCGTCCGCGTAATCGCTTTTCCCGGCCACCTGCCATCCCTCGGGCAGGCGGGGCTTGAACTGACCCGCGGCCGGCCGGAGACCGAGAAGCAGGACGAGCATCCAGCCGATGACGACGGACTGACATTTTTCACTTTGAACTTTGAACATTGAACTCTGAACTTTTCCCGGGCGTTAAACCCTATTTCTGCAGAAGAATCTTGCGCGTTTCGGAGAAACCGTTCACCGAAAAGCGGACGAGATACACGCCGCTGCTCCGGTTTCCGGCGTCCCACGCGGTCTCGTGCGTCCCCGGATCGAGGGCGGCATCCACGAGCGTTTCGACGAGGCGGCCGGTCACGTCCAGCACCGCGAGGGTCACCCGGCAGGAAACGGGGTTCCGGTAACGGAACACCGTTCGGGAGTTGAAGGGATTCGGGAACGCCGGAACCAGGGCGAATCCGTCCGGCCGGACCGGTGGATCGGAAACGGCGTTGACGAACGGGCTCTCGAACGCGCCGAGATCCGGGGCGGCCCCCAGGAACGGACGTCCGAGCGGCTCCCCCCCGTCGATCAGATCGCTGCCCTCCGCGAGCCTGAGAAAATCGAGAACCGGAAGGCCGCCGTGTCCGCCCCTGGGACCGGACACGCCCGCGGTGTCCAGACCGGCGAAATCGTCCGCTTCCACGCGGAAGGCGCTTTGCCAGCTGTTGGGTCCCTGGACCACGGACCGGTCCAGGCTGGTCGAACTCGGATACGACAGGCTGTTCCGGACCGAGGCTTCCTGCCCGTCGTTCACCTTTTCAGACAGGCTGAAATCCGCGGCCTTGTTCCGGAATCCGGAACAGTGCCGCAGGATCATGAAACCCATGTTGTGATTCTGGTCGAATCCCTTCGCCTTGTTGTCGAAGGCCACGCAGCGGGTCAGGGTGAAATGGTGCATGAGCCTCTGGCTGTTGCCGTCGTCCCCTCCGCCCATCTTGAACCCGTTTCCGTTCGCCTTGGGGCCGGGATCCGAGCCGTCCGCGAGATAGCCGTTTCTCCAGGTCCAGCAGGAGTCCAGGATCGTGGCCACGTCGTTCGCGCCCCGAAGGTACCCGTCCCAACCGTCGTCGCAGTTCTCCCAGGCCCGGCAGCCCCTGAAATAATTCCCGCTTCCGACGGTCAGCTTGGGCGCGAAACCGTCGGCATCCGCGTAGTCCGGAGGGTCCGCGTTCCGGTAGGAGTCGCAGTGGAGAATCCGGTTGTCCGCCGCGCCGTTGCCCAATTGAAGGCCGGAATCCCGGTTCTCGAAAAAGGCACAGCGTTCGATGATGTTGTGCGAACCGCCGTCGATCTCCATGCCGTTGTCGCCCGCGCCGCGGACATCGAACCCCATGACGTGCCAGTGCGAAGCCTGAAGGAGTACCCCTTTTCTCCCCAGGGGGCTGGACGTAAAATCCAGCAGGGGTCGCTCTCCGGGAAAGGCGAAAAAGCGCACGGGAAGCCCGGGCCGGCCGCTCCGGTCCGCCCCGATGCGGAGCGCGTCCGCGAGCCTCCACGTTCCGCCGCGGACGTACACGGTGTCCCCCGGAGCCGCCGAGGAGACGCCCTTCGCGAGCGTGCGGAAAGGCCGGTCGAAGGTTCCGGGGTTGGCGTCGGTTCCGTCCGGCGCCGTCACCCAGACCGCGGCCCGCGAAAACGCCGCGGCGGACAGAAAAAGGAGAAGCGGACGGAACGGTTTCATGACAAACTCCCTGGCCGGACGGATCGCGGACGGCCGCGCCCGTTCCACGGGAATCGGACCGCACGGAACCGCCCGCGACCGGTGACGCCGGCCGGGGCCTAGGCCCGCGGCCTGTCCCCGTCGAGATGAAGGATGACGGCTCCGTCGAAACCGTTGAAACGGGTCGACGAAGCCGTGCTGTATGCGCCGATGTTTTCGGTGATCAGCAGGTCTCCGATCTTCAGATTCGCGGGCAGGTGGGCGGACAGCGTGATTTTGTCGAAGCTGTCGCAGGTGGGGCCTACGACCGCGCACACTTCCGGCCTGCCGCGCCGGACTGCCCTGAAATTGGGAATCCAGTGATCGTACACGACCCCGGAAAACGTGTGGTACACACCGTCGTTGATGTGGTAGAACATCTTTCCATCGCGGCGCGCCTTGCCGATGATCTCCGAGATCAGGGTGGCGGCCGTGGCCACCATGAACCGCCCGGGTTCCGCGATGATTTCGATGTCGTCCGGGAAGAGCCGGTCGAATTCGGCGTTCAGCAGGCCGGCCAGCCTCTCGAACCGGGGGGCTCGGTCGTCGTACGGCACCGGGAACCCCCCTCCGATGTCGATGAGATTCAGGTCAAAACCTTTTTTCCGGGCGTCTTGAAAGATGTCCGAGGTGATGGCCAGCGCGGACGTGTAATTGTCGAAGTGCGTGCACTGGCTGCCCACGTGAAAGCTGATCCCTTCGACTTTGAGGCCCGCGTCCGCGGCCTTGCGGATCAGCTTCATGGCGTCGCCGGGCTCGCATCCAAACTTGGAGCCCATCTCCACCTGCGAGCCCACGTCGGGCACCTTGAGCCGCAGCACCAGGCCCGCCGATTTGCAGTGGTCGCGGATTTTCAGGACCTCGTCCAGGTTGTCGTAGGTGACCAGGGGCCTGTACCGCTTGATCTTTCTCAGGGTGTCGCGGTCCTTGATCGTGTTGGAGAAGATGATCTTGTCCCAGATGAAGAACTCCTGGTCCTTCTCCTTGAAATGCCGGATGTACTCGTAGACCTGCATGAATTCGTTGTACGAGGCGACGTCGAAGCTCGCGCCCTCTTCGAACAGCGTCTTGACGATTTCGGGGTTCGAGTTCGCCTTCACCG
>CAZNXX010000267.1:0-3320 GCA_964577095.1 uncultured bacterium
TCATGCAGAACGGGGACGCCCGGAATCCCATCCATTTTCTGCTGGAATAAACCCGTCCCGCCTCAACCCGGTCCGAAACGTCCCTCCCAGTAACTCAAGAACGCGACCGTTCCCTCGAAACGGACCGACGGAATGCCCATTCGGCGCGCCGCACGGACGTTTTCGGCACGATCGTCCACGAACAGGCAGGCGGCCGGTTCCACGGCCGCCGCGTCCAGGGCCGCCCGGTAAATGCCCGGTTCGGGCTTCGCGAAACCGCAGGCATAGGAGTAGATTCGGCGGTCGAAATGCCCGAGCAGACGGCTTTTCCGTTCGATGGACCGGATATGGAGTTCATTGGTGTTGGAGAGGGCGACCCGGAGCGTCCGTCCGTCCAGGCGCCTGAGAAAATTCATCATTCTCCGGTCCGGTGCGGCCAGCATGGCGCCCCAGCAACGGGCGAAATCCGGGAAGGAAACCGGCCAACCGAGACGCCGCACCGCCTCCGCATGGAATTCCCGGCTTCCGATGCGGCCGCGTTCGTACCGGCCGAGAAGGCCGTCATCCAGAAGGACACGCCGGATCCGGCCCGGTCCGGGTCCGGACCGGAGACGCCGGAAGGCGGACAGACCGTCCTCGACGCGTACGTCGATGAAAACGCCGCCCAGGTCGAACAGGACGGCCGCCGGAAAGCGGCTCCTGTCAGGAAACCGAGAATTTGGCAAGCAGTTTCTGCTGGCTTTGCGAGATGACTTCGAGCGACTGGGCCAGTCCCGCGACGTCGGTGAACTGGTCCGAAAGCTGGCGTGTGGCCACGTTGATATCCTCCACGGCCTGCACGTTCCGCCCGCTGACCGACGCCACATTCTGCATGGCGCCGCCCACCTGGTGCGAAAGACGCTGCATGTTGCTGATGGCCGACGCGATCTTGTTCATCCGGGTCTGGTTCGCCTCGACCAGGTCGCGGATGCCGCCCAGGAGGGCCTTGGCCTTGTCGGTCATGACCGCGGAATCATGCACTTTCGACAGACCTTCCTCCATGGATTTCTGCACGTTCACGATCCCCCGCTGAACGGTGCTGATCAATTCATTGACTTCGCGCGTGGCCTCGGCTGTCCGCTTGGCCAGCCGGCGGATTTCATTGGCCACCACCATGAATCCCTTCCCCGCCTCTCCGGCCCGGGTCGCCTCGATGGAGGCGTTCAGCGCCAGCACGTTCACCATCGAGGCGATGTCATCGATGAGCTCGACCGCGACGTCGATGCGTTCGGAATGCCCGCTGAGCTCTCCGATGACGCGGCCGGTCTCGGCGACCGACTGTTCGATGGACTGAATCGTGCCGATCGTCCGGTCCATGGCCGTCGTGCTCTCATGAACGGCCTTGGCCGTGCTTTCTGCGGAGACCGCGCTTTCCGAAGCCTCGTGGCTGACCCGGTCGATGTTGCCCAGAAGGGATTCCAGATCCTCCTCGGTCCGCTTGATCTGGTCGTTCTGCTGGACCGTCCCCCGCGCGACTTCGCCCATGGTGGTGTTGATGTGGGACGTGGCCGTGCTGACCTGGACGGTGGAGGCGGCGAGCTGTTCGCTGACACCCATCAGGTTTCCGGCCTGCGTCATGATGGTGGCGACCAGGCTGCGCAGGCTCAGGGGCTCGCTGTTGAAGGTGATGACCGGAACGCCCTTCTCGACGGCCCGGTTGATGAACGGAACCAGGGCACGGTCCGTGACACAGGTGGCCAGCCCGTTGTACCCCTTCTCCAGAAGGGATTCAACGACTTCGCCGTAGACCGCGGCGCTGAAATCCTTGAAGCGCATGGACCGCTCGGGGATGATCCAGTCGACGGCGGTGTTGTATTCCGAAAGCTCACGGGCGGCCTGCAGGACGCCGTTCTTGACCGGGGTCCAGAAAGCCGAGTCCTCGCGGCCGATCACGGCCAGACGGAGCGGGTTCCGGGGCATTTGGCGGATGGGATGGGCCATTTCGCGTATGGCCGCCTGGGACTGGATCATCCCTTTCCCGATCTCCCAGAACTGCTTGACGTTGGAGGGGTTGATCACCTCCATGGAGGTGAGCAGACGCGGCACTGACGGCTGCCAGCCCGCCACCAGGTGATTGAAAAGGTGGATGACCGGATCATGGCCCTGGGCGAACGGATTCTGCCCCAGTGTCGCGGAGATGGTGCCGTCCTGAATGTAGAAGACCGATTCCTCCGTGATGTCGTGCCCGACGACCCGGATCTGTCCGGATTTGCCGGATTCCTTGACGGCCTGCGCCACCGCGGACGGAGTGGCGCCTTCGGTGACGTAGACCGCGGCCAAATGCGGAAACTTGGCGATGGCTTCAAGCGTTCCCTTGAACGCCAGCTCCGGTTTCTCTCCGTTTTCGAAAATGTGAACGATTTCGATGTCCGGGAACCGCTCGCGCATCACGCATTGAAAGCCCTTGCGCCGCAGTTCGAGCCCGGTGGAGGTGAAGGACCCCGTCGTGACGGCGATCTTGCCCCTGCCCCCCAGCAGTTCTCCCATCACCTCCCCGCACTTCTGGCCCTCGAGGAACGAGTCGGCGCCCACGTAGCACAGGCGCCGGCAAGGGACGTCGGTGAGGCTGTTGAATTCCATGGACATGGTCTTGAGGTTCTGGACCATGCCGTTCATGATCCGGGCGAGCGTGCCCTCGTTCCCGCCGTCCTTGTCCGGGACGGGCTGGGAACTGACCTGGTAGCGCACGGCCAGGTTGCCCTGGGCGAGTTCGGTCACGGCATAGGTCAGGTTGGTCAGGTCCTCCTCGTTGAGCGTCTTCCCGAGTTTCGAGAGACGGCCGTAGGGCGTGACGTCCCGCCGCCAGAGCAGGAACCCCAGCAGGAGCGCGGTCGCGCCCCCGCCCAGGCATCCGGCCAGAAGGAGCCGGGAGGTGACCGCCGGATCCAGCCGCAGGATCGCGGCCGCCAGGCCCAGGCCGAAAAAGGACAGCGTCAACGCGAGCGCCACGGCATGGACGACGTGGTTCTTGCGGATCCAGGTTTGAACGCTTTCGGACATGAATCACTCCAGCATTGAAATCCAGGTTGAGTGGCGGACACTCCCGAACCGGTGTCCGCCGGGCGCCCTTCAGGGGGGCGCTTCCGCGGCCGGCTCGCGCTCCAGCAGGCGGCGGATGACCTCCAGGAGGATCGGCGGCCGCGTGGTCTTCAGGACGAACGCGTCCGCGCCGCACTGTTTCGCGATCTCCGCGTCCTGGTCCAGATCGCGGGCCGTCAGGACGATGACGGGAATGCGCGACAGCTTGCGGTCGAACTTGATCATCCGGCAGACCTTGTGGCCGTCGAGCCCGGGCAGCATGA
>CAZNXX010000268.1:0-1230 GCA_964577095.1 uncultured bacterium
CGTTATCGTACATGAACTGAGCCGTGCCCCGGTCATAGATGATCTGAGCGGGTTTTCCTACTCCCCCGCAACCGCATCCGGTCGTGTCATAGACGACTTGTATCAGACTGGAATCGGAGAACACGGTCTGCACGATCTGCCTGTCCAGATTGTAGAGATACCCAGTGTTTCCGGTGCTGTCGGGAAGAATCGGCGGATAATACGCCCGAGTCAGGTTAACGGGTGTGTGCGAAAATGCATGCGCGGGTTTGCCTAGAGGCGTGAGAGTGGTCAGGTTGCCGTTCGCGTCGTATGAATAATCGATCACCCGTCCGTCTGCCAAGGTTTGATGGACGACCCTTCCCACGGAGTCGTACGCCATGGTCGCAGTCCGGTTCATAGGATCAGTGATGGTTTCCTGCCTGCCCTTGTCATTGTAACCAAACGTCGTGATACGTTCACCCTGGCGTGCCTGGATTAGGAACCCCTGATCGTCGTATATGTAATGAGTGGAAAGTATGCCGGGAATCGAATCCTGAATCACCCGGCCATTTACGTCAATATAAGAAATGGCTACGCGGCCTTCAGGGGAAGTGGTGGTGTATGTCCTGTACTGTCCGTTGTATTCCGTGATCGTATTCTTTCCGTTAACCGTGATCGTATCTTGAATGCCTGTCACTTCAAGCCCGGAAATCTGGCTGATTCTTTTCCCCCATCTCATTTCAGATTTCAGGCCCGACGGGGTTTCTACCGTCGTTCTCTTTACCAACGGAGCTTCCATTCCAAATCGCGGATCAGGCCCCTGAATGGATTCAATAACCGTTCCATCCGGATAGCTATTTCTGATTTTTCCATCGCTAAACTGTGATGTAATAATGGATCTTCCGCTCTCGTCGATATTAGTATATCGAATTCCACCGGTAGTGACATCCTCAATCTTATATGTTCTTTTTATTCCTTCCGCGGTTTCGATCACGACCTGGTAGCCGTTATCCAGAAGAGTATTCGTAAGATTTTTATATCCGCCGGCTGGGTCTTCATCTCTCGTCAGATATCCCAGTGAATCGTACTGAAAATGATAAGGATACCCCCTGGCGTCATTCATGACGGTCATCAATCCGTCCGGAGTATATTCGAAGGAAACCCGCTCCCCGGCTGGGTTGGTTATAGCCGACAGGTACCCGGCTGAATGCGTTTCCAGCAAGGTCCGCTGCCCGAACGGGGAAACGAGTGCGGTTGCCTCTCCAGAGG
>CAZNXX010000268.1:1330-3316 GCA_964577095.1 uncultured bacterium
AACCTCCTTCCTCGAATAATCCATTGAATTTACCGATTCCTGAAAGCGTCGTGATGATGCCGTCGCCGCTGACTGCCCGTATCCTGCCGCCGAACAGATCGGATATATAAAGAATTCCATCTGATGCCACCGCGATGTCGAACGCCCAGTCTATTCCGGCATCGATCGCAGGGCCGCCGTCGCCGCTGGTTTCTCCCGTGCCATTGCCTGCAATGGTCTGAATGATGCCGTCGTTGCCGATCCGTCGAACTCGAGCGCCATCAATGACAAACAGGCTTCCATCCGGTCCGAACGCCAGGCCGTACGGGGTAATTCCGGCTTCCGTCGCGGGCCCATTGTCTCCGCTGAAGCTGTCATTTCCCGGCCCTGCAATGGTGTGAATATTGCCATCCGTGCTGATTTTCCTGATTCGTTGATTTCCGCTGTCCGAAAAATAGATACTGCCATCCTGCGACAAGGCCAGTCCATTCACCCAGTCAATCTGCGCCTGTATCGCAGGTCCACCATCTCCGCCGAAGCCATATTCCCCGTTTCCGGCGATCGTGTGGATAATGCCGTTTGTATCGATTTTCCTGATTCTAACATTATCACAATCGCTGAAATATATGCTCCCATCCGGGCCTATCGCAATCGCGTCCGGGTAGGCCAGCATTGCCTGGGTCGCGGGTATTTCGTCTCCGTTATATCCCCATTCTCCTGTCCCGGCGACCAGCAGAAGACTGCTGTCCGGATTGACTTTAAATATCCGATTCTCATAATCTGTGAAATACATCACGCCACTCTGGTTAAAAGCGATATTGTTCGGATAGATATTCTGCGCTGTACCGGCCGGAAGAGCCCTTTCAATAATATATCCTACATCGAAGGATCCCCTTTCCTGCCCGTCACCCATGGTCAACACCTGATGAACGGGATCATACTGATGGTGACAATCGATGCTCCACCCGTTCATCTGTTGCACCGGGACAACGGCATGCCCGATCTTTGACCGCATTTGTTGTTCCAATACCATTTCGAATCGCCCGCTAACCAGGGATTCGTCAGGACCGGAGATCCCGAAAATTCTTTCCTGATCGTACTGATTCGGCATATATGGAGTCGTCAGGAAGTAGGCGGGATAGACATATCCGATCGTGATTTGAACGGTCTGGATGCCTGCCAGCTTTCTTCCATAAACATCCAGGCCATCCCATATAAAATGATGAACGATATTGGTCGAGGGAGAGTAATTGTATTTATAGGTTCTTCCCCCGACTTCGACTTTCAGATCAACTCTCTGCAGACTGCCCGGTAATTCTGACCCGGTCAGGTGGATATCAAGCATGTCGCGATAGCCCGGAGTTTTGTCACTATTGTAATAAAGACTCATTCCGGTCCCTGTAATCGGGACAGCTTCCCCTAAAGTCTGGTTTTGAATGCCAATGATTGAACCTTTATCCTCGCAGGGTCCGGGCTTTTTCTTAGGCGGCTTTTCCATGTCGGATCTGACTGCGTCAGCCGGAAGAATATAAGGCCAGTTGAGGTCGAATGGCGAAAAATGGGATATGGGCACGCGCCATAAGCTTTTCCCCGAACCATACAGCGCTGCGATCTGTCTGCGTTCATTTTCTGTGATCCCAAAAAACGAAAGAGAATCCGCTTCAGTTGCCGATCCGTCTCCGTTGACATCCAGCTCGGCCATTCCCCGTGACACCCCCAGAATTTGGATCACGATTCCGTTATCGGAAGGAATCCAAACTCCCTTTTCGCGGTCAAAGTATCCGACTGGGATGAGAGTGCCTGTCTCAAACTGAAGGAAGTTGTCCAGGTAATAATGGATAGGCCGGTCAAATTGAACGGATTTGGCTCCGGCCGAAATCGCTTCGTCTACCGTCAGTTCCGCGCAGTAAGTATAGCCCACATTCGCCGGAAGTACAGCCGGCATATTGGCCGGCCCGTTCGGACCCACGGTGTATTCCGTTGCCCGGACATGGATCGAATCGAGCA
>CAZNXX010000269.1:0-3306 GCA_964577095.1 uncultured bacterium
TACATCATTGCCGCTGCAATCGCGGACAAGCTGACCGGCAGGCCCTATGAGGACCTCCTGTTCGAGCGGGTTCTCGAACCGCTGGGCATCACCACGGCCGGATGGGGCCCCATGGGCACAATCGGCCTGGAGGACCAGCCCCTTCAGCATTCCCCGAAATACAAACCCTTTGAACCCGCGGAATCAGCGGACAATCCTCCGGTCTACAACTCCGCGGGCAGGCTCCACATGTCCATCGGTGATTGGGGCAGGTATATCCTGTGGGTTCTGGCATGCGAAGCCGGCAATCCCGTCGGCCTGAGTCCCGAGACCGCTGCGGTTTTGACCGCGGGCGCGACCCCCATGCCAGGCGAAGGGTCCTATTCGGCCGGATGGATCGTGCTTCAGCGGGATTGGGCGGAGGGCAAGGCGATAACGCATTCCGGGAGCAATACGTACAATTTCGCGGTCGCCTGGCTCGCCCCGAACCGAAAACTCGGTGTCATCGCGGCCACGAACATATGCGCGGGCACGACTCCGGGCGCCATGGATACGGTGATCGGAAAGCTGATCGAGTATCATTTAAGCGGTCTTTGAAAAGAGCGAGCACGGATCGGGCGGATGGTGTGGATTGACGCGGATAAAGACTTACATGATGGTGATTCAGTGATTTGAACACGGTGTATCCGTTATCTTTCATGCAAATGCGGTCCGTGGGGGTTATTTCTTCTGATCCTGCCGGGCAATGATGCCCGGCGGGATTCCGCGACCCGGGCCGGGGAATCCGGGACGGTCGCGTGGGATACTCCGGGTGATCGATTCCTGGGATTCCCGGCGGATGGATAGTTATGACACCCCAGGCCGGAAGGATCTCAGTGCGGCGTGTCGACGAATAACAAAGGCATAATTGCTGAAGGGAGGAGGACATCGATGAAACACAGTCTGCGATTTACAGGGATTCTTCTTATCGCTGTCATGTCTCTGGTGACCTGCAAGAAGAAATCACCAACCCAGGGAAACGGCGATTCGCTGGAAACCTGCGGGGCAGGAAAGGGATATTCAGTGGAATTCTGCAGGCAGGTGGACCATTATGGTTCCGGATTCGGCGTTGCCGGACAGGATTGGATAAGGGTGGATTGTATTGTGGGTCCCGAGGGAGCGACGGTGTCCAATTGCAGGAACGGAACCTATCATTGTTCCGGAAGATACAAACTGACGACCTTCGAGACCGCAAGAATCAGCCTGAACTGGGGAGGGACCACACAATACAACACGTATGAAGATTTTGATATTTCAGCGAAAGGGGAAGGGACATTTTCCCTCACCGTGGCCAAGAAATCCGGCGGTGAAGGCAATATTTTCCTGGATATGTCCAGCGGATCCAGCTATATGTTCGCCACCGTGCTTGTCAATCTGAACTGCAACCAGGCTTCCGCCGGGGTCGTTTCCACGGACAGAAACGAATCCTCTGTCGTGAGGAGAATCGGTGGAATTGTTGAGAAGAGGCATCAATACGGTTTTTGTCAGCTCGAAAAGTAGGGCGTATCCGTCACACGGTATCCATGGAAGGATCACGATCGCGCCCGGGTACAACCCTGGCGCGATCGGGGGGATGGGAAGCCCATTGACAGAGCGGTCATCCGACGGAGGTTTTATGAAACGGGCAGTGTGCGTTTTGACGGTCACCACGATGATTTCTCCTCTCTTAGGCATGGAACTTCCGTCCGTCGGTCTTCTCGGCGGACCCGTTTTGTCCACCCAATGGAGTCCCGCGGACCGGGAGTACGCGGGAGCCGACGTTTCCACCCGCTCGCTGTGGAAATCGCAGGCCGGGCTCTACGCGGAATGGCCGCTGAACCGGGTGTTCGGGATCCGGGCGGAGATACGCCACAGTCGCAGGGGAGCGGCGCATACCATCGAGATTCCGGATTTCCTGTTCCCCGTGATCAAGGCGAAGTACGCGTACGATTATCTCGAGGTTCCCGTCCTCCTGAAAACCGTCCCGTTCGGCTGGAAGCCGGTGCGTCCCTATCTCACGGGCGGGCTGTATGCCGGCCGTCTGACCGGAAAACCGGAGTACACGGTCACGCTTCCCGGTCTGGCCCGATTCACCGAACCGATGAAAGAACTCGGGGAATGGGACTGGGGTTTCACCTCCGGGTACGGGGTGGAGTGGCTGGCTGGTCCAGTGCGGATGGGGGTGGAGTACCGTTTCTGCATGGGATTCACCGAACTTTCGCTCCCCACAGGGCCGGGGTTCCCCGAGGTTGAACTCCAGAACATGTCGCACGCGCTGGGGTTCGAGGTGGGGATGCGGTAGCGGTATCGCCTGAACGGATGGTCCCGCGGGTCCGCTCGAAGAGCGGTGGTGTGCCGTCCTCGAAAATCCGTGCGGTTGGATGCCGGACTCAGCTCCGGTCAAAACGACAAACGATTGCCTACGGCCTGGTCCGGCATCGCCGGACGGAACCGGATTCAGTGAATGAACGTGTGACGCTCCCCGGGTGCGCGTGGTACCCGGGCGCCAAGCCGGGTACTGCGCGAACTGGTGATAAAATTATAAAAACTGGTTTCTTTTTCTTCTCCGAAATCTTTATACTGAAATGAAGACGCGCACACACGCGTGCCTTCGGAAGTCTCCGTCCATTCCTCCGTATCCCCGTCTTTTCCAGTAAACTGGAGGCAGCCATGAAACCTTCCGTCAAACGCTGGATGCCGGTCCTGTTCGGCCTGGCAGTCCTGACACAGCTGCAGGCTCAGCCCGCGGCGGACCCGCAGACCTTCTGCAACCCGCTTGATCTGAGCTACCGCTTCATGTCGGACCAGATCGACGCGCGGGAAGCCGCGGACCCGGTCATGATCCTGTTCAAGGGCGACTACTACCTGTTCGCTTCACGCTCCGGCGGGTACTGGACCTCCCCGGACCTGCGGAACTGGACACTGATCATCCCCACCGGTCTGGAACTCGAGGGATACGCGCCCGCAGTCGTGGTCATGCGGGACTCCGTGTTCTACTCGGCAACCACCTCAGGCCAGGTGTACAGGACCGCGGACCCGAAGGCCGGCATATGGGAAAGGGGTCCGACGTTCAAGCCCTACGGCGATCCCGACCTTTTCTACGACGACGACGACCGACTGTACATGTGCTACGGACTCTCGAACAACGACGTGATGCGCATCGTCGAGCTGGATCCGATCTCTTTCAAGGAGATCGGAAGCCCGGTCGTGGTGGTCCCCAACCAGGCCCGGATACACGGATGGGAGAGGCGCGGCGACGACAACCTGCTGGACGAGGTGCCCTGGATCGAAGGGGCCTGGATGATCAAG
>CAZNXX010000270.1:0-3272 GCA_964577095.1 uncultured bacterium
GTGTCCAGGCCGGCCACTTTGCATTCTCCTGAATCGAACCGGATCAGGCCGCACAGGGCCCGGAGCAGAGTCGTCTTGCCCGCGCCGTCCGGACCGATGAGACCTGTCATTTCGCCCAATGCCGCGGTCAGTTCCACGCCTTCCACGGCCGTGACCTTGCCGTAACGCTTGACGAGGCTTTTTATTTGGATTGCTGGGGTCATTGGCTCTTCAGTTCATGGTTCATCGTGTCTTTTATTTCGTCTTTCTGTAGGTCCGAAATGCCGAGCCTGCGAGGCTTTCGGACATCTGACCCCGGGGTCCCGCGGATCAATGCATCTCCTGAAACGCAACCCCTTCGGCGATCGGAAGGAGACCCCGGGGTCTCAGTCGATCGTCACATCCGCAGGCATGCCGATCTTCAGCGTGCCGTCCGGATTGGCCACCTCGACCTTCACCGCGTACACCAGATCGGACCGCGCGTCCTTCGTCTGCACCATTTTCGGCGTAAACTCGGCCTTCTGCGAGATCCAGGACACCCTTCCCTTGAACTCGCGTCCGGGCGCGGAATCGACACGGAGCGTGGCTTCGCTGTTCAGTTTCACGCGGCCCAGGGCCGTCTCCTTCACGTACACCTTGACCCACATCCTCTCCAGATCCGCGACCGCGGCCACGGGCCCGCCGGGCCTGGCGATTTCACCCCGGTCCAGGTACAGTTGCGTCACCGTTCCGGTCAGGGGAGACCGCAGGGTCGCGTCGTTGAGACCGCTCTCCGCCAGTTCGAGCTGAAGCCGCACCTGCTCCTCCTTCGAGGCCAGGGCCTGCAGGCTGGTCCGGCTGTTCTCCCACTGCGTTTTCGCGGCCAGAAACCCCGTTTCCGCGTCCTCGAACTGCTGCTGCGACACGCTCGACTCCCCGTGCAGGGCGCGGATGCGTTCGAACTTCTTTTCCGCGGCCTTGAAGCTTTCCTCTGCCAGATCGGCGGCCCGCTTCGCGTTCTGGATGTTGAGGCGCACTTCGTTCAGGCCTGCCGCGAGCTGGCGCTTCTGCAGGAGGAGCTTTTCCGTTTCGATGACGCAGAGCACGTCTCCCCGGCCCACGGAATCCCCTTCCCTCACGGCGAGGGAATCCACGGTTCCCGCTGTTTTGGCTCCAACCGTGATCTCGGTGGCCTCGAGCACGCCTGACCCGTCGAATGCGGGCGCAGGATTGCGGGAACAGCCAATCCATGCAAGCAGAATCACGCCAACCGCGGCTGTCGTATATGCCGATCGTTTCATGAAAACCTCTTTCTTTTTTGTCATTCCGCTCCGAGGCCCTTCGATGGCAAATCAGGGAAGCAGGCCTCAGGGCGACAATTTGTTTCAACCCGGAACCCGGAACTCGGAACCCGGAACTTCCGTCAATTGTATCCGCTTCTCCCCACCGCCCTCCTCCACGCGGACCGGGCGATGAACACATCGATCTCAGCCTGCGCCTTCAAAGTGCGGCTTCGGTCCCATTCAGACTGGCTGTCGAAAAATTCTGAATGCGAAGACTGGCCCTGCTTGTACAGGTTCTCTGCCACGCGGAATCCTTCGGATGCCTGTTCCTCCATCTCCGTGACCAGGGCCAGCCGTTTCCCAGCCTCCTCCAGCCTGAGCACCGCGGCCGTGACATCGAGGACCACGGCTTCGCGTATCTTCCTCTCCGTGTCCTTCATCTTCAAGGCCAGCAGGGACGCCTGTTTGTGCCTGGAGCGCGTTTTCCCCCATTCCCAGAGATTCCATTCCAGGCCAGCGCCGACCAGCCAGTAGTCCATCCACTCGGCGCCGATAAAATTCAATCCCGGCTTGCCGTATCCCAAAGCGCCGAACGCGGCCACGGACGGAAACCACCTGCCCGCTGCCACGCCCTTTCCCGCCTCAGCCGCTTTGACCGCGAAACGCGCGGCCGCGAGCTCAGGCCTGGCCTGCTCCGCGAGTCCGATCGAGGTTTCGAGATGAACGGACGCGGACGTATCCAGTGCCACATCCGAGAGAACAGCGCCCGCAGGAAGCGGCCGGCCCATGGCGTTTTCCAGAAACGCTTCCGCAAGCCGCACCGCATTCTCGGCCTGCAAAACCGCAAGCTCGGCCTCGGTTCGTTTGACTCGGGCCTTGAGCAGTTCATCCCGCTTGATCAGTCCCTGTTCGAAAAATCCCTCGACATCCGAAAGATGGGCGCCGACCTGATCGCGTCCTGACTTCACGATGTCGAGCAGTTTCCTCGCCTTCAGGCATCCGGCGTAAGCGGCTTCGACGGTCTGGACGCACTCGCTCCGCCGCGCCTGCGCTTCCGCGGAACGTGCCGAAACGGCCGCGTCCGCCGCGCGTTTCGCGTGCACAAGCCGGAATCCAGTAAACAAAGGTTGTGTGGCCGTGAGCCTCAGGTCCGTCTGGTCCCGTACGCCGAGGGACATGCCGCCTTCAGGGAAAAGCGAAACCGGCGGTCCGCTGCTCCACGGAAGAGCGATCGAGGGGAATTCGAGCTTCGGCACCATGCTCTGCCGCCTGAACGATCCGGAAGCGTCAACGGATGGAAAAAAGGAGGCCATAGCCTGGGCCGCGTCCTCTTTCGCGGATCGCGCGTCCGCCTCGGCCACGGCCAGGGACGGATTCGACTCCAGCCCGAAGCGGACGCATTCCTCCAGCGTGACCAAGGTCTGGCCCGCGCACGCGGTTGCGAAAAATCCGAAGATCAGCCAATTGCGAACGCTCATCTCAATCCCCTTGTCTCGGCAACAGCCCGTTCAGAACCAGATCAGACACTGCCTTTTCGCGCATCTCGAGCAGTTGCTCCTCGGGCACGGACGCGAACACATCGGGCCACCCCACGGACAGCACGGGCCTGGCGATGAAATAAAAAATGTTCATGGATAGGATGTTCAGAATGGTCTGAAGCGGATCCACGTTTCGGATTTTTCCGGCCCGGGCCCCGGCCTCGAAGATCCGGACAAAATCGGGATAGCGCTCCGCTTTGATTCTTCCGAATATTTCCCCCAGCACTTTGGGGACAATGGGATGATTCGAGTGCATTTCACGCAGAAGAATTTTAGGGATGGCCGGGTGGTCCGCCAGAAACCGAAAATGCAGGCGCACGATCTGCGGGATCAGAATTCTGGGATCAGGATCGCCCTGAGGACGGATTTCAGCGAAACGGGTGAATAGCTCCTCGAATGTTTCGCGCAGAACAGCCTCAAACAGGGCTTCCTTCGACTGGAAGTAATAGTAAATCATGGCTTTATTGGCGCCTGCCCTGTCGGCTATAGCCTG
>CAZNXX010000271.1:0-3269 GCA_964577095.1 uncultured bacterium
GCATCCTGGCCGTGGCTTCGAACACATTCAAGGAAACGATCCGGAACCGGATCCTGGTGAACATCCTGCTGTTCGCCGTTTTTCTCATCCTGCTCTCGCTGGTCATCGGGGAATGGTCGATGGGCTATCAGGTGAAGGTCATCAAGGACTTCGGTCTCTCCGCCATGTCCCTGTTCGGGCTTCTGATCGCCGTTTTCATCGGCATCCGCCTGATGGTTCAGGAGATGGAACAGCGCACCATTTATCTGATTCTCTCGAAACCCATCCGGCGCTGGGAGTTCGTTCTCGGGAAATACCTGGGGCTCGCGGCCACGCTCGCGGTGAACGTGGCGCTGATGGCAGCGGCGCTGTGGGCCGTGGGGCTCATCCAGGAAGGCCGCGTCGACCTGAGCCTGATCCCGGCCATCCTCCTCATCTACCTGGAGATTCTGCTCATCGTGGCCTTCGCCCTGCTTTTCTCGACCATCACGTCGCCCACGCTGGCCGCGGTTTTCACCCTGTGCGTCTACATGATCGGACACACCACCGCGTTCATCCGTGAATTCATCGCGATCCACCCGGACGGGGGCTTCCACTGGCTTCTGCGGGTCATCTATCTGGCAATGCCCAACCTTGAAAATCTGAACCTGAAAACGGCCGCGGTGGAGCACGCGGCCCTGCCGCCCCATGCCGCTGCGTTCGGCGGCCTGTACGGGATCGGTTATATCGCCTTTGTCCTGACTTTGACTGTGCTGATTTTCGAGAACAAGGACCTGAAATAGGATGGCGGCCATGCGACGCGGGTTCCGTATTCTCCCTCTCTGGCTGCTCCTGGCCCTGTCCGCGGCCTGCGTCACGGCCGTTCAGCGGAAATTGGACAGGGACCGGTCCGTGCATTTCGTGCAGACTCGGCCCGTTTTTTTACCGAACGGCAGACTGCTCCGGTGGATGAGCATGGGGCACGCGTCGTCGTTTGCGGACGCCCTCTGGATTCAGAGCGTCCTGTATGTCGGCCGCCGCACGCTGGAGGACGAGAATCCGTATTACCGCCATGCGATCGAGAGGGGGACGCTGGACCGGGAGCTGGCCAACGTCTCCCAAAGGGAAGTGCGGATCCCCTCCAATCCCGGCTTCGAGACGCTGCACGCCAAGCTGCAGCGGGGATTCAAAAGCCGGGGGCTGGTGCGGGATATCTATCCATTGCTCGACCGGGTGACCACGCTGGATCCGCATTTCATCCATCCGTATGTCTTCGGCGGCGTCTACCTCCTGATGGACACGGGCGAGCTCGACGCCGCGGAAAGCCTTCTGCTCAAGGGGCACCGGGAGAATCCCGGATCCTGGCAACTCGCGTTCTACCTCGGCTGGTATTACTGGATGTTCAGGGGCGACGTGGATAAGAGCCGCGCGTACATGGAACGCGCCGTGGCATTGCCCGGATGCCCGGATTATGTGTTCAGCCTCCTGCGGGGCGTGACGCGTCAGGCGAATGCCTGGGACCTGACGATTCAATATCTGAGAGGCATACTCGAAAGCACGGACAATCCGGAAATGCGGAAGAAGATACAGAAGGAACTGGACGCGCTGGAAGCGGCCAGAAAATAAGTTCCGAGTTCCGGGTTCAGGGTTCCGGGTCAAAGACAGGATGTTTTCGTCCGGGATCAACTCGGAACTTGGAACTCGAAACCCGGAACCCCTAATCAGGAGCCCCCATGCCTTCGAAGAAATCACCCGTCCCGGAGAAGGGCCGCCCGGCCTCCCGCGGCGGATCGAACGAGACGTTCTGGCCCGTCGCCCTGATCACCGTGGGCCTGGTCTGGCTGGCCCGGAACATGGGATGGCTGGACCGCGACGTGCCCTGGCTCCCGCTTCTGCTGATCGGGCTGGGAGTCTACCTCATCGTCCGGCAGAACAGCCGCAAGGACGACAAACAGGACCCGGCGTAGTCCTTCCGCGCCGCGATCCCCCGCTCCGGCAGCCGTTTGTCCAGATCCGCTCCGTCGATCCTTCTCGTCAATCCCTGGATCGTCGACTTCGCCGCGTATGATTTCTGGAACAAGCCGGTGGGGCTCCTGTCCGTCGGCGCCGCGCTCCGGGACGCGGGGTGTGAAGTCCGTCTGCTGGACTGCATGGACCGGTATCATCCCGCCCTGGCGGGTGACACCGCGGCCCGGGCTCTCGCGGCCGTGCCGGCGCGGGACGACGGGTCCGGCCATTTCCTGAAAACCATTCTGGATAAGCCGGAAGTCCTGGCGGCCGTTCCCAGGCGGTGGGGCCGGTACGGGCTTCCACTGGACACGGTCCGCGGCCTGATCGCCTCACAACCCGTTCCGGACGCGGTTCTCGTGACATCCGGCATGACGTACTGGTATCCGGGAGTGCAGGCGGTCATCGCGTGCATCCGGGAACGCCATCCAGGTGTCCCGGTTCTGCTCGGCGGCGTGTACGCCACGCTCTGCACGGAGCACGCGAGGCGCTGGTCCGGAGCGGACCGCGTGATACCCGGAGAGGGCGAGCGGTCCGGCCTGGAAGCGGTGGCCGAGATCACGGGACTGGCCGTCGATCCGTCACGGGCCGCGGACGGGGAACCGTTCCCGGCCCCAGCGCAGGATCTCTATCCCGTCTTGCGGTCCGCGTCCCTGATCACTTCGCGCGGATGCCCGTTCCGCTGTCCGTTCTGCGCGTCGCACCTGCTCACAGGCGGCGGTTTCCGGACGCGAGGTCCGGAGTCCGTTGTCCGGGAAATCGAGACGCTTGTGCGGGAAAAGGGCACGGTCGATTTCGCGTTTGTGGACGACGCGCTCCTGTTCCGCAAAGACGAGCATCTTCTGCCGCTTCTCAGGCTTCTGGCAGCCAAGCGGCTGGCCCTGAGACTCCACGCGCCGAACGGCATGCACCCGTCCTGGATCGACGGGGAGACCGCGGTTCTGATGCGGAAAACCGGTTTCCGGACCATCCGGCTGAGCGTGGAAACCGTGAATCCGGACCGCCTGCGCGACATGGGGGGCAAGGTCACCGCGGAGAGCCTGAAGGAAGCGGTGGCACGGTTCGTCGAAGCCGGTTACAGGCCGGCCGAACTCGGGGCGTACGCGATCATGGGACTGCCGGGCCAGCCGATCGAGGAAACGGCCGAGACCCTGGCCTTTGTTTTTTCGCTCGGAATGCGCGTCAGCCTGGCCGCGTTTTCGCCCATCCCCGGAACCGCCAGCTGGGCGGAAGCAGCCGCCGCAGGCCTGATCGCCGGGGACGCGGATCCGCTCGTGTCGAACCACGCGGCGTTTCTCGCGCTG
>CAZNXX010000272.1:0-3264 GCA_964577095.1 uncultured bacterium
TGGACGGCGACCGCTTCGCCTTTGATGTGGAATTCGGGGACATGGTCATTCATCACGACTGCACGGCGGCCGCCGATTCCATCATCATGAAGGTCCCCGGGATGGGGGATGAGGACATGAAAATGGTGCTGAAGCGCAAGCCTGAAAAGAAATAGGCGCCCGAACCCAAGCCATTGTTACAAGTCCCGTGAAATACCGACTCGGGGAAAAACCCGCCTTTACGGCGGGTTTTTTTGTTCCCCCCCGAATCCTGTCCCGTCCGAATCGCCGGATGGAACGCGGGAACGCGGTTCTTGCGGCCGGAGGCCACCGGCAGCTGGGAAGAATGCCGTTGCGGAATAGGGAAAAATACGATAACTTACATCTTTCCGCATTGAGACCTCCACGGGTTCGGTTGTTTCATGGGAGAATCGGGAAATGGACGTTTTAGTCCATGTCGAATCCCTGAGCAAGCGTTTCGGCGACACACCCGCCGTGGACGGCTTGTCGTTCGACGTGCACCGGGGCGAGATTTTCGGCTTTCTGGGCCCCAACGGCGCCGGAAAGACCACGTCCATCCGGATGATGGCCGGCCTGCTGAAACCGGACAGTGGAAGTATCCACATCCGTTTCCACGGCAGCACCCCGTCTGTCGGAATATGCCCGCAGAACATCGTCGTCTGGGACAATCTGACCTGCCACGAGCAGCTTGAATACATGGGCCGGATGCAGGGCCTGTCCCCGGGGGATGCCCGGAGACGGTCGGCGGAACTCCTCGAATCCTTCGGCCTCGAAGAGAAGAGCAAAAGGCTGGCAAAGACCCTTTCCGGCGGCATGCAGAGAAGGCTCAACATCGCGCTCGCCCTGGTCCACTCCCCGGAAATCGTGTTTCTGGACGAGCCGCAGGCCGGCCTGGATCCGCAGAGCCGCGTGCTGGTGAGAGACTTCATCCGGTCCCTGAAGGACCGTACAACCGTCATCCTGACGACCCACGACATGGAGGAAGCCGAAAAACTGTCGGACCGGGTCTGCATCATCGACCACGGCAGACTCCTGGCACTCGGGAAGACCGAAGAGATCAGGAAGCCGGGCGGGCAGGAGGACGTGATCGAGATCGGCATCGAAGGTTCCATCCGATCGGATCTGCTTCCCTATCTCGGAATGACGGCGGGCATGTGTACCGTCACTTCCGACTCCACGGCCCGCTTCAGGATCGGCGATTTCTCGGCTCTGGACGCGATTCTCGACGTCATTCGCGACCGGAAACTCCGGGTGAACGAACTGCATCTCCGGAAAAACAGCCTCGAGGACGTGTTCATCGGCATGACCGGAAGGAGCCTGCGGGAATGATGATCCTTCCGAATTTCATCAAGACCTTCAGGGAAAACGTCCGAGAATGGAAGATCCTGAGCCTGGTGGTGGTGTTCGCGCCGTTCTTCGTCCTGCTGATGCGCCTGTATTTCGGCAACACGGGATCCTATACCTACGCGGTGGCGGTGCTCAACCTCGACGGAAGCGGTCCGGTTTCGTCCGGCCTGCTCGACGCGTGGGAAAAGGTCACTTCCGAGGAGGGGAAGAAGGCGCTGAACCTCCGGCCGGTCGGAACGCCGGAAGACGGCCGGAAGGCCCTGCGGGAAGGCAAGGCCGACCTGTTCGTCACCATTCCCGCCGGTTTCTCGGCCGGATTTATTGAATACGCGGAGGCCCGAAATGCCGCTCCGCCGGAACTGGTCAGCGCGGGCGACATGGCGAACGTCCGCACCATGATGGCGGCCTCCATGCTCGATTACGCGGCATTCACGCACCTGTGCGCGCAGGCGAGGGTCGAGATGCCGCTGAACGTGCGGACCGAATCCGCGGGAATCCGGAAAGCCCTGAGTGAATTCGACCTCTACGTGCCGGCCCTGCTGGTGATGTCGATCATCATGATGCTGTTCACGGCGGGCGCGTCCATCGTCCGGGAAATCGAGAAACAGACCATTCTCAGGCTCTCCCTCTCCCGGCTGTCCGCGTCCCAGTTCCTGACGGCCCAGGTGATGAACCAGGTCCTCATCGGCCTGGCGAGCCTGTCGCTGACATGGGCCGCGGCTCTCGCGGCCGGATACCGGACGGACGGTTCCGCGCTCCTGCTGCTGGCCGTCGGGGTCCTCGCCTGCCTGTCTGTCGTGGCGATCGGCATCATCACCGCTTGTTTTGTTAAAACCCTGTTCGGACTGCTGACCGTCGGCTGTTTCCCGTTCTTCGTGCTGATGTTCTTCTCCGATTGCTTTGTACCCCTCCCGAAAGCGACCCTGTTCCGGCTGGCCGGGAACCCCGTTTTCCTGAACGACATACTGCCCACGGCCACAGCCACGCGGGCCATGAACAAAGTGCTGAACTTCGATGCCGGTTTTCCGGAGATCCGTTTCGAGCTGGCCTGGATGGCCGCTCTCACGTTTTTATATTTCGCGCTGGCGGACCGGTTGTTCAGAAAGACAATTCAAACCTGGGGGATGAGGGGAAATCCGGATGTCTCCGGTATGCCCGATCGGTCCGTGATCCCACGTCAGGAACGTCGGTAAGCGCCGCTTGTTTTGGAATCGGCCCGCGTCCTTCCTGCGACACGGGCCGGGTGGACGGTCATTTCAGGAGGAAAGCCCATGAAACTCTTTTTACTGACGGCCGCGCTGCTCGGCTTGAGCTGCGCCAATGCCATCGATCCGTCTCTGCTGAAGCTGGAGGGCCGGAAGGACGTCGAAATGACGGTCAATGAAACCCTAGGCACGCCATCCTTGATCAACGGGAGCCTGGCGGACCTCTCCGATATCAAAAAGGAGAAGCGGCCGGAGGCCCTGATCCGGTTCTTCAGCGCGAACGCGGAACTCTTCAAGCTGAGCGATCCGCAAAAGGAGCTCCGGCTGAAACAAGCGGAAGGGGATGCGCTGGGCTTCACCCATTACCGCTACGAACGGGTGCACAAGGGCATCCCGGTTCTGCAGGACGAAGTCATTCTGCACGTCAACGCGCAATCCGTTCTGTACCGGTTCGACGGCCATTACCACCCGTCCTTCGGCCTGAAGGCGGAACCGTCCGTGAGCGGGGAAAAAGCCGGAGGGATCGCGCTCGATGCTGCCGCCTCCCGGCGCATGGAGCGGGTCGATCGGGCCGAGCTGGTCTTCTACCCGGCCCCGTCCGGCATGCGCCTGGCCTGGCACGTCACACTCGTCGGCGGCATGAACCGGTGGGATTATTTCATCGACGGCCTGGACGGGTCGGTGCTCTTCGATCAGGACAGGCGCCGGTTCT
>CAZNXX010000273.1:0-3252 GCA_964577095.1 uncultured bacterium
TATAACCTTATTATTAGTATGCCCTGCTCAACCCTGCAAAATCTCCACTAACAGGAATCGAGTGTCCATGAATAGGGAATGTTTCTGCAAACAGGATGTAATATTTCCACAAATGGATTCATGCTCAAATGCATCGTATTTCCACTAAAAGGTATTTGTCCCGATGATTCGATTTTCCAGCCCGAGCGCTCTCGCCTCCCCATACGCCAATTCCCAGTATCTCCCCGCCCTGTTCCACCTTCCTCCCGCGTTTTTCACGAGCCTAGCCACCTCTATTTCGCCGTATTCGATCCGTAAATGCGCGATCTTGTTGGAAGGGATTCTCTCCGTGGGCTTCCATTCGCTTTCATCGACTATGATCTCGACCGTTTTTACGCGCTTTTTGTTTTCAGGATCGATGCAGTACCGCAGGCAGACGAAACGGTCGCCGTACCGTTCCATCCACTTCTTCGCGCCGGGCTTCCCCGGCGGCACCCTTTTGACAATCCGCATATTTGCTTTTCACGAAATCGGACCTCCCCGGCTCGCTCCGGTGCGGAATCAGGCCGTTTCCGGGGTTGACTCCCTATAGATCGTCCGCCGGGCTCTTGACGCCCAGGCCGCCGCGGTTCAGAACGTGCGTGTAAATCTGCGTCGTGGCCACGTTCTCGTGGCCGAGCAGTTCCTGAACCGTCCGGATGTCGCTGCCCCGCATGAGCAGGTGCGTGGCGAACGAATGCCGCAGGCTGTGGGGGCCCGCCGGTTTCAGGATTCCGGCGCCGCGCACCGCCTGCCTGAAGGCCCTTTGAACGACGGTCGCGTCGAGATGATGCCTTCTCCGGATTCCGCTTCGGGGGTCCGTCGAAATCTGCAGCGCCGGAAAGACGTACTGCCAGGCGAATCCTCTCGAAGCCTGGGGATACTTGCGTTCAAGGGCGTACGGCATGTAAACGGCTCCGGTTCCGTTCGACAAATCCCTTTCATGCAGGTTCTTCACTCTGGCCAGATGCTCCTTGAGCGGATCGACCAGCCTCCCGGGAAGCATGGTGACCCTGTCCTTGAACCCCTTGCCGTCATGAACGGTGATCTGGCGATAGTCGAAATCGATGTCCTTCACCCTGAGTCGGAGGCATTCCATCAGGCGCAGTCCGGATCCGTACAGAAGCATGGCGATCATCCAGGACGTGCCCTTCAGCCGGCCCATGACCGCCTTGATTTCCGCCGGAGAGAAGACCACCGGCAGCTTTCTGGGCTTCTCGGCCCATATCAGCTCCAGGTCCCCGATGTTCTTTTTCAGGACGTGCTTGTACAGGAAAATAATCGCGCACAGGGCCTGATTCTGGGTCGAGGCGGAGACATTCCGGCGCACGGCCAGGTGCTTCAAATAGTCGTTGATCTGCTGTTCCCCCATGCCCGAGGGATCCCGGTTTTCGTGAAAACGGACGAAACCGGCCGCCCATCCGAGATACGCGGTCTCCGTGCGCAGGCTGTAATGCAGGGCCCTCAGCACGGCCCGCATGTCGGCCATCCAGGGGGGAATTTCCGGGGAATGAACGTCCATACGGAAGCCTCTCCGCCTTTTTCTGCGAAGCAGCCCCAGATGCGTCTCTGTTCCTGCCTGCCCGACCCGCCACGGTTTCTCCTGAATGCGAACGCGCGGATGCGACCGGATGGGAATGAACGGATTTTCCGATTATTCCATCGAATGAAGATCGTTCATGCCTGCCTGAAAAAGCGGTTGAAATCCGCCGTCGGAAGGCATCCGGCGAGACCGCCGTCCTTTTGGAATGGATGGGTGAACTCTCTGACATCGAACGGCATGAATCCCTCCCGTTGCGAGCCTGAGGATGGAAAAAACCGGGGATAAATTTGTTGTCTTAATATAGAACGCCTTAAAGAATAAATCAAGGAAAACTTTGAAGTTCCGGGGAGAAAAAGCTGACCTTAAGGTGAGATCGCCCCAAGGCTCGACCCAGAGGCGAGAGTTCAATCGGGGCTCCGCCCTTCTCGTCTTTCTGTGCAAGGCATCCCCGATACGAATAGTATCATTTCATTCAATGCAGGCTTAAGCCCTGCAGAGCAGGACCAATCAATATGATATTTACATTAGCAGGGTGCTGAAAAACTCGAAATAACCGCGCCCTGAGCGAAGTCGAAGGGCGCTAAATGCCGCAGTAACAGTTCGCCTCGACTCCGCTCGGCGAGCGTTTTTCTGTTTTTCAGCACCCTGTTAGTGAAGGCCTTCGGCTACCGTGCTATTTCTTCTTCAGAATCTTCAGGTTTTTGGCGATCAGTTCGTTTCTCTGCGCCACGCAGGCCGCGGACCGGAGCGGATCGGGAGGGGTGTTGCGGCAGTAGTCCAGGAGTTTCTCCACCGTGGTCGTGGCCACGTGCGTGCGCGTGTCGGACGATCCGTAGTAGATGAACACCCGGCCGTCCGGCCTGGCCACCCACCCGTTGCTGAACACCACGTTCGACACGTCCCCCACCCGCTCCTGCCCCTCCGGCGCGAGAAAGTATCCGCCAGGCTTTCGGATGATCCGGGTCAAGTCATTCAGGTCCGTCATCAGCAGATACAGCACGTACCGGAGCCCGGCGGCCGTGTTCCGCACCCCATGAGCCAGGTGCAGCCAGCCTTCGGCCGTCTTGATCGGCGCCGGCCCCTGGCCGTTCTTCACCTCATTGACGGTGTGGTAGACCTTCGGGTCGATGATGGTCTCTTCATGGATGACCGCGTGCTCGATGGAGTCCGACAGGCCGAACCCGATGCCGCCGCCCGATCCGGTGCTGATGAATTCGTCCATGGGCCGCGTGTAAAAGGCGTATTTCCCATTGACGAACTCGGGATGCAGTACCACGTTCCTCTGCTGGGGAGACGGGCTCTTCAGGTCGTCGAGCCGCTCCCAGCGCTCCAGGTCCCGCGTCCGCGCGATGCCCGCCTGTGCCGTGGCGGAGGACTGATCCCCGGGAGGCGCTTTGGGATCCCTGCGCTCGGTGCAGAACACCCCGTAAATCCAGCCGTCCTCGTGCCGGGTCATCCGCATATCGTACACGTTGACGTCCGGGTCGTCCGTTTCGGGCATCGTGACCGGATAGTCCCTGAACCGGAACCGATCGATGCCGTTGGGGCTCTCCGCGACCGCGAAGAACGACTTGCGGTCCGCGCCTTCGACGCGCGCCACGAGAGCGATCCTGCCGTCGAATTCGATCGCGCCCGAGTTGAACGCCGCGTTGACGCCCAGACGCTCCATGAGATGGGGGTTGCGCTCGAAG
>CAZNXX010000274.1:0-1684 GCA_964577095.1 uncultured bacterium
GGAGATTGCTGGCGGCTTCCTATACCGCCGGGCAGAGCCTCTGGCGTGCGCCCATCTCGCACTTTTCCGTTACCGACCTGAACTGCGCTGGAGATTTGCCGAAAAGCGTCAAGCCTCCCAAACAAAATGAACCCGAAGAGGAGAAATGCCCAAACCCATGTGACAAGACCGGTCAGTCCTCCATTGGTATTCAGAACCAGACATTGGGTGAAGCTATCCCGTTGACGGGTACAGGCATGGCCCTTCATTATGAAAGCGACAGGGTTGCAGGTAGAATGCCTGTACTCAATATATCGATAAGCGATTCCACGTTGCCAGAGAGCGTCAAGGAAATCGATCTGGTCATTCAAGCGGCGGGGAAAGTGTATACGCTGAATTTTCCGGCGCAGCAGAATCTGCGCTATCTCTTTCAATGGGACAGGAGGGATGCATACGGCCGGTTCGTCAATTCTCGGGCTAAAATTAAAATCGAGATACGATACTACTATGATGTTTACTATTCTCTGACATCTTTTGAATGCGCTTCCACTAATACAATGCCCGGTGTTTTCGGCGCCTTTCAAAGCGCAATTGAATACTGTAAACTGGAGACAGCACCCATTCGCGCCCGAATCGCGAGCGGATACCTGGCGCAGAAGTTTTCCGTTACCGTAGGCGAATGGAAAACCTCCGAGAATGACTTGGGGGGATGGAGTATCAGCGAGCAACACAGCTATGATCCATTCTCGAAGACGGTCAATTACGGGTATGGCTCAAGCCGTTCACAGGATGATCTGAACGCCAAGTACATGGTAATCCGCTCGGGCCAGATGCCGAACGGAATCGAGGGGCCCGTATGCACAGCGCCTGATGGAACGCTGTATTTTTCGGATTGGTACGATCGGATTTACCGGCTTTCCCCCGGCTCGGTTGTCACGCATGTGGCGGGAAGCGGTGAAACGGGTTACGGCGGAGAGAACAAACCGGCGGACCAGACGACCGTCGATGCCCAGGGAATGGCGCGAGGCCCGGACGGCAGTATTTACATCGTTGCCCCATACACGAACCGGGTTCAGCGAATCGATCCAAACGGAGTGATTTCTACCGTGGCGGGCAACGGTGTTGAGGGATTCAGCGGTGACGGCGGAGCCGCGGTTAACGCCATGATTGAGGAACCCTACGACGTGGCGATTGGCCCTGATGGAAGCCTGTACATCGCATTCTACTCACGCATCCGGAAAGTCGATACCAACGGTATCATCACGACTGTAGCGGGTTACGGCAATTATGGGTTCGGGGGGGACGGCGGGCCTGCAGTCAACGCCCGTTTCAACCTGATCGCGCAGATTGTCGTGAGTCCGGATCAGTGTATTTATGCTGCGGACTACCACAACCATCGGATTCGCAGGATCGGAACGGATGGAATCGTACAGACAATCGCGGGAAACGGGTCCACGAATTACTCGGGCGATGGGGGACCTGCGGTCAACGCCGGGCTGCAAAATCCCGCCGGGCTCGTGTTCGATTTATTTGGGAACCTCTTTGTCAGTAACAGCGGGAATCAACGGATACGAAAAATAAACACCAGTGGTATCATCAGCACAGTAGCGGGTGACGGAATCGCGGGATTCCGGGGGGACGGCGGCCCCGCATCGGCTTCGCGAGTTAACTCGCCCACTGGCATGGATATCGGACCTGATGGTAG
>CAZNXX010000274.1:1784-3246 GCA_964577095.1 uncultured bacterium
AAAGAGGCATTCTTCAGTTACATTTCCGATCTGACGATTGGGCCGGATGGATGCCTTTTTATCGCGGAAGCGGACAAATGCCGTATCCGGAAAGTCGACATGGACGGCCTGGTAAAAACGGTCGCGGGGAACGGGGAATACGGATATTCCGGAGACAACGGTCCCGCGGTTTCCGCAAGTCTCGATTGGCCCACCGGTGTAGCGGTCGCGCCTGACGGAAGTGTGATCATTGCCGACAACATTAACAATCGAATCCGTCGGGTCGGTCCAGATGGCACCATCACCACTATCGCCGGTTGCGGAGAGAGCGGTTTCGACGGAGACGGCGGAATCGCCACTCTTGCGCATATCGATGCGCCCGAGGATGTGGAAATCAGCCGCTCGGGAGACATCTATTTTTCGGATTCGTACAATAACCGGGTACGTAAGATTGACATCAACGGAATCATTACAACTCTTGCCGGCAACGGGGATACGGAGTATAACGGAGACGGAATCCCCGCAACGGAGGCAGCGATTGCGGAACCGAAAGGATTGGCGCTATCCCCGAACGGAGAACTGTATATCCTCGACACGGGAAACCACAGGATCCGGAAGGTTATGACGGATGGATTCATTCTAACCTACTCCGGCGGGGAAGAAAATGTAATGGACGTCGACGGTGCGTTGGCTGTGTCCTCAAACATCGCATCTGAAGGCCGATTGGCGCTTTCTCCTGACAATGTATTATATTATTCCTCCTGGTATTATGATTACATCCGCCAAATCGCTTCATTCTTCCCGAAATTCGGATTGACGAATACATCCGTCGCCTCGGAGGACGGGAAGGAAGTCTATATTTTCAACCGCGATGGAAGACATCTCAGAACCGTGGATGCGCTCACGGATTCCGTCCTATACAGATTTCAATATACTGAAGACGGCCGGCTTTCCTCGATTGTCGACATGGACGGACTGGTGACGCGCGTGGAGAGGAACGGTTCAGGCAAGCCCGTTTCAATCTTGTCGCCTTTCGGGCAACGGACGTCGTTCACGCTGGATTCTTGCGGATATCTGGCAGGTATCGTCAATCCCGCAGGCGAGGCTAATTATTTCAAGTATACAAATACGGGGTTAATGACGGAGAAAACCGACGCCAGAGGTTACACATCTTATTTCCGGTACGATGGGTCCGGAAGGCTCATCATGGATGAAGATCCGGTCGGTGGATTCACCGCACTTTCAAGCAATCCGGTGAAGTACGGATGGGCCACTCATGTGACGACAGCAGAGGGAAGTAAAACATCGTACGTGGTGGAGAACCTGCCCGATGGATCGGAGAGAATGACCAATTCATGGGAAAACGGTCTTTCAACAATATCGATCAGTAAACCTGATGGATCGACCACCATCACTCAGCCAGACGGGTCAGTCATTACATCGGTTTATGCGCCTGATCCGCAATACGGAATGCAGGCACCTC
>CAZNXX010000275.1:0-3242 GCA_964577095.1 uncultured bacterium
CGGCCGGCCGGCGACTGCAGGGGCCAGACCTGAAGCGGTTCCCGGCCGCATCCCGCCGCGACGGCGAGAACAGCGGCCGCGGCGCAAAGCAGGAGACTTGAACGCAATGGGGGCCCTCCCGATTTGAGGAACGAGGCCCGAACGCCGCGAATCAGGCGCCCAGGTGCGCGATGAGCAGGTTGCGGATGGATTCGGGATCCATGGTGAAATCGACGTCGCCCGTGGCCGCGGCGTCCTCCGCCATCCCGGTGATCGTGGTGGCGCCTTTCTTCAGGGCCACGGTCACCCCGCCGATCCGCTTGACGTGCCGGATGCCCTCGACGCCGTCATCGCCCACGCCCGACAGCAGAATGCCCAGCGGGTTCACCGGAGGCATTTCGGTCAGGGATTTCATCGCCACGTCGATCGAGGGGCACACGTAATTGACCTTCGCCCCGCCCGTGAGGCGGATGCGCTCGTTCTTCGAAAACGACAGGTGCAGTTCGCTCGGCGCCAGGTAGAGAAATCCCGGAAGCAGGGGGTCGTCGGGGTCCGCGATCTTCACGGTCATTTCCGTGCGTCCCGCCAGGTTGTCCCGGACGGACTTGTTGATATAGGCAGGCATGTGCTGAACGAGCACCACGGGCCCCTTCAGCCTGGGCATGCCGTGAAATATCGAAGTGATGATGGGAAGGCCAGCGCCCGATGAGCCGATCACGGCCAGGTTGCGCTTCTCCATGAAATCTCCCGGTTCCGACTCGGTTTATAGAAATGAAAGGTAAGCCTTCACGGTCCGGACGAATTTTTCCTGGTCAAAAGGCTTGCGGATATAGTCCAGTATGAATTCCTTGAGCATCTTCATCCGGTCGTCCGGCTGTTCCTTTCCGGTCAGCATGCAGATGATGTTGCCGTGCACCAGTTCCTTGTCCACCAGCGATTGAATCGTGTCCCACCCGTCCATGCCCGGCATCATGATGTCCATGAGAATCAGCCCCTCGAAACCCTCCTCCACCATGCGGACGCAATCCGCCCCGTTGACCGCGGAGGTGACCTTGAGTCCCGCTCCCTCCAGAACGCGCCGGACCGTCATCTGAACGAGAGGATCATCGTCCACAACCATGACCGTGTCTTTCATGAACTCCTCCTGATAGCCGTAATCATCGTAAACGCCTTCATCTGATAGCGTTTACGAGATATGAAGATGGACAATCCATCCGTACCCTCCCATTGTATCCGGCTACGGATACATCCTTCATATTTACTGCATAAATCACGCCACTTTGGTATGCCATGCCGGTATCTCAATGCCGACCTAAAACATTTATTTATCTTAACTTAATGCCATAAAAACCGAGCCGAAAATCAACACAAAGGACATCCGGACAAGACTTCATTTTGCATGTTCATCTGATCGAAAAATCAATTTTCCGGCTGATTTTCGAACATAAGAAAAGGCGAGTTCCGGCCCCGCAGGCCTGGAATCGCCTTTTCCATTTCCCTCCCAGGCTCGATGACGCTCTCTTCACTGACTTCTTATATGAGACTTCTGAAAAATTCGGAAAATTGACTAATAACTGTATTTATCACATACAAAAATTTAAATTTAGCGCGAGCTGAAGCTCGCGGCTACCGGGAATTTCAAACTTTTCAGAAGTCTCTATATATAGCCGCACCCGGCCGGACCGCTGAAACAGAAGCTGCCGTCAGCCGATTTTCACAGTGACCTTGCTGCCGTCGTACTTCACGACACGGTCCGGTTTGGATTCGAATTCCAGCGGCCTGGGTTTCTCTTTCGATATCCGGACGATTTCGAATGTGCGCGTCCGGAGCATTCCGGGAAAAGACCCTTTTCTCGCGCCGATGGTCAATTCCCTCGATCCGGCTTTGTAGGACAGTTCGATGGCCGCGTATTCGCCGCGCTCGTACCCGTAGTCCGATCCGGCGTCTTCGTACAGGGTGAACCGGCCGTCCTTTCCGTCATACACGTGCACGCGCACCGGATCGGCCGGCTTCTCGTCCGCGTACTGCAGGGCCGGCCCGGTGGGAATGATCGCGCCTTCGCGCACGAACACCGGAATCCGCTCATAGGGCGCGTCCGCCTCCACGGTCCTTCCGCCCCTGTGCCACGCGCCGGTCGCCATGTCGAACCATCCGCATCCGTCCGGCAGAACCACACTGCGCCTCTTCGCTCCGCGTTCGGTCACGGGATTCACCAGCAGGCCCGGGCCGAACATGAACTGGTCGGCGACATCCAGCACGGCCGGGTCGTTCCCGAAATCCATGACCAGGGCCCGCATGAGTGTGCCGTCGTCGAAATGCGCGGCCGCGTTCAGGGAATAGATGTAGGGCATGAGCCTGTACCGCAGTTCGTCATAGGCGAGCATGGAGCGGTACGCGGGATGGTCCGGCGGCGCGATATGGAACATCTCGCGGTACGGAAACTGGCCGTGCACGCGGAACAGCGGGCAGAAGGCCCCGAACTGGAACCAGCGCGTGGACAGCTCGCGGAATTCCTCGAGGTCCTCGCCCTTCGCCCGCTCGAAGCGCGGCTCCACTGCGAATCCGCCGATGTCCGTGGTCCAGAACGGAATGCCGGACAGGCAGAGATTCAGGCCCGCCGGGATCTGGTTTTTCAGGTCGGTCCAGCGGGCCGCCACGTCCCCGCTCCACAGGGACGCGGCGTAGCGCTGCTGGCCGGCGAAAGCGGACCGCGTCAGGATGAACACGCGCTTGTCCGGGTCGGATCTCCGCTGGCCCTCGTACACCGCCCGTGTCTCCTGCAGGGAGAACGTGTTCTCGAACCTGGCCGCGGACCCGAGCGCCGTGGGATGCATGCGCAGCAGCCGTTCCTTCGGCGACAGGTTCGAATTGATGTCCGGTTCGGTCGCGTCGAGCCACCAGGCGTCGAATCCCTTGCGGAAAAGGTGTTCGTCGATCTGCTTCCAGTAGAGGTCGCGGGCGCCCCGGGAATACGGATCGAAGAAGGTCGAGACATAGCCGGGTCCGACCCAGTCCTTCTGGCCCAGTTCCGCGTTCCTCCGGTACAGCCAGCCGTTCTCCTCGAATTCCCGGTAATGCTCCGTGGAGGTGTAAAACTTCGGCCACACGGAAATCATGACATGCGCCTTGAGCTCGTCATGCAGCGTGCGGACCATGGCCTCCGGGTCCGGAAAACGCGAGGCGTCGAACTCATGACTGCCCCAGTCGTCCTCCCGCCAGTAGAACCAGTCCTGGACGATGGCGTCGAGCGGGATGCGGCGGTC
>CAZNXX010000276.1:0-3221 GCA_964577095.1 uncultured bacterium
AGGATTCGTGTATCATCTTCAGGCCGATCAGGGCCAGGAGACCGAAGGCGACCCAGTGGTCCACGGAAGCGATGAGCCCCCTGAACCGCATGCCCGCCAGCCATCCGAGAACGGGCATCAGCGCCTGAAAACCGCCGAAGTACAGTCCGACCCTCACCGGGAGACGCCAGTGGCGCGGCCGCCCGCAAATGCCGCACGACACGGACACGGCAAAAGCGTCCATGGCGAGACCGAACGAGATGAGCAGAAGGGTCAGGAAGTCCATCGGGCTCCGGCTGTATGGGAACGTCCCGGACCGGGCCGGAGGTCCCGGACCGGAATCAGAAATTTAGAACATTTGTTCTATACAAGCAAGTGGAATTTCGGTGTTTGGGAGGGCCGGGGGACGCCACCGAACCGAAAAATGGCTTGATTTTTTTGAGGTTTTATGTTATTATCAACAAGTATATATAAGGAAAAGACTTGAAAACCCAGGCCCGATCGCATCTTCGCAATTGGACAACTGCCTTATTGCCGGCGGTTCTTCTGTCGGCTGGCGTGGCCGTTCTCGGACAGACCGCCGCCTCAGGCACGGTGTTCGTCACTTTCTCGCCCTCCTCCGGGTCGAACCAGATGGCCATCTGGCTTCAGGACGCGGAGGGTGAATATCTGCGGACGCTCTGGCTGACCGATTTCATCGGCCGCCGCGGCGGGGGGAACCGGACCGCGGACACGACCCTCGACACGGGATCCGGCAACCGGCCCGACGCGCTCCCGGTCTGGGCGCATAGAAGGAACACGGTCGATTCCGCGTACGGCGTCCCGAGCCTCTATCCGCCGCCGCAGTCAAAGCCGTCGTACCCGGCGGACATCGACGCCGTTTCCGAGGCCACGCCGGACGCCGGAACGGTCACGGTCACCCGCCGGGTCGGGCCGCTGCCCGCGAACGAATACGGGATCATCGCGGAAGTCAACCGTTCGTTCCAGCTCAACGCCTGGCACAGTTACTCCTTCTACCGGGGCCAGCCATCCGTGCTGTTCGGAGCCCGGGTCCGCTTCGCGGATCGGGCGGACAGCGCCGGCATCCCGGAGTACGGCGGCTACGGATCCACGGACGGCTCGGACGGCGGTGTGCAGCCCCCGGATTCGACCATCACCACGGCCGCGGACAGGCTGTCCCTGATGCCGGACGGATTCCGGTACAAGGTTGTTTTCATCCCGGACGCGACCGGGGTGGAAGGGAAAACGGACGGCCACGGCGGACCTGATGCGTTCAACCTGAATCCGGCCTTCCCGAATCCCTTCAATTCATGCACGGCCGTTTCCTATTCCGTCCCCTCCGACAGCCCCGTGTCGCTTACGGTATTCGACAGGCTCGGCCATAGGGTCAGAATGATCGGGACCCGAAACCGGGCAGCGGGTACCCATACAGCCGTCTGGGACGGCCGGGACGAGACAGGCCGGGAAATGCCGAGCGGCGTGTATCTGATCCGCCTTCAGGCGGGCCGCGATGCCGCCGTCCGGAAAACGGTGCTTGCGCGTTGATCGCAGGGAGGAAAACATGAACGCGGTGAATCGACTCATCCGGGGCCTTTTCATGGCCTCCTTCGCATGGTGTCTGCTCTTGCCGCAGGCCGGGTGCGAAAAGAAAGTCACCGGCCCTTCGGACAACAATCCGGTCAATGTCTCTTTCCCCATCGGCCGGAAATGCGTGTACGCATGCGCCGCTTACGCGGACCGCGTGGATTCCACCGGCCTGCAATGGCTGAAGATTTTTTCGATCCAATTCGACGGCACGCGCGCCTCGGACGACACGCTTTTTTACATGGGGCATGTCACGCGGCTGCAGACGCCGCGGTTCGACGCCGCCGCCGGCTTCACACGGTCGAAAATCCGGGGTTTCGAAACGGAGCCGGATTCGGGCGGCATCCTCGTTTCCGTGGATCGGAGCTGGGTTCTGTTCCAGGCCTGCGGTCTGATGGACGGTTTTGAGCCCTTCCTCAAGCCCGGACGCGGCCTCCGGTCCGGCACGGACACGATGTCCGTCCCGACCGAATTGTTCGGACAAGGCCCGGTTTATCCCCGCAAACCGCGGCCTTACGGGCAATACGACGCCTACCGGCCGTATGGCGAGAACTACGAGTCGCTCCGGAGGACCTTCGACTTCGAAGGCTTCCGGACATGGTCGAGCCCATTCGGAATCTGGACGGGCCTCTTCTTCTCCGTGCGGCACACGCTGTCCGAAACGATGGCGATTGACATGACCGGCATCATGGATTCCCACGGCATCATCGCCTCTCAGTACGCTCTGCAGATGGTCGGGACCTCTCCCGGGGATCCGGCGGGCATTGACACAACGACCATCTATCAGCTCAACCGCCGCCTTGCCGATTTTACCGATCCCGCGTCCCTGCACCCGCTGTCCTGGTACGCGGATAAGGTGCTGCGGGAGGGGCTGGAACCGCTCGAACAGCGGGAGGCAGCGCGATGAAACCCTGCAGGGAATGTAAAACCGAAGTCTCCGAAATGGCCTTCAATAATTTAGAAAATAAAATAACTTGGTCCGCGCAGCGGACCCTCGCCTGCCCGAAATGCGGAACGCCGTACCCCGCGAAACCGAAATGGGACGGATGGGGATTCGAGTATAAGTCCGCGGCCGTCTATTTCGGACTGCCGCTCGTGCACATTTCCTTCAAATACCGCCCCAACCGCATGCCCGTGCCCGCGAAGGGCATCATCGCGATCGGCCAGTTCGCCTTCGGCGTGGTCACCGTGGCACAGTTCGGAATCGGGGCCGTCACAGTCGCCCAGTTCGCCATCGGCGGGTGGGTGCTTGGCCAGTTCGCGCTCGGATGGTCCATCATCGCCCAGATCGGTGTCTACGTCCACTCCGGCCACGGACAGATCGTCGCGTCCCTGTCCCGTCTTCCGGGGATTTAATACGATTCCGGGTTTCGTATTGAGGGGTGTCATCCCCGAATTTTTCAATAGGGGATCAGCGGTGGACGGGGTGATAGCGCAGACACCTCCCGCAGACCCCTCTGCTTTCAGGGAAAACGAGAACTGACAGAAAGTGATCGCGCCGGGGTTCCACCCCGGCGCGAACGTATCGGAAGGTTCCGTCCTCCGCGTCACACCATCTGACCGGACCCGGCAGAGAGCATCGCCGATAAAATCTCATCAAAAACGCCGCTTCCCGGCATCCTTCCGTGACAACCTTTTACTTGCCCCTTCAGTATTAA
>CAZNXX010000277.1:0-3212 GCA_964577095.1 uncultured bacterium
GAACTGGAGGATTTCATGGACCGGTACATCGCCGAGATCGACCGGCTGTGCCGGGACGTGGATCAGCTCACGACGGTTTAAGTCCATCCAACAGGAGGAACACATGAGCAAAGGGATGAAAATCGGATGCGGCATTCTGGGGCTTCTCGCCATCGCGGCCATCGCGATCGTGTCCTGGGCTTTCGGCATCCGCAACCAGATGGTCAATTACGACGAGGACGTGAAGCAGAAATGGGCGCAGGTGCAGAGCCAGTATCAGCGCCGGTTCGACCTGATTCCGAACCTCGTCGAGACCGTGAAGGGATACGCGAAGCACGAGCGTGAAACGCTCGAAGCCGTGATCGAGGCGCGTTCCAAGGTCGGTGGCGTCACCCAGCTCGACGCCAAGGACCTGACGCCCGAGAACCTGGCCAAGTTCCAGGCCGCGCAGGCCAACCTTTCCGGCGCGCTTCAGCGCCTCATGGTCGTCGTGGAGCAGTATCCCAACCTGAAGGCGAATGAAAATTTCAAACAGCTCCAGGACGAGCTCGCGGGCACGGAAAACCGGATCGCCACGGAGCGCGGCCGGTACACCGAATCGGTGCAGCAGTACAACCGGTACATCCGCCAGTTCCCCCAGTTCATCCTGGCCGGGCTGTTCAATTTCAAGGAGAAGGCGCAGTTCGCGGCCGAGGAATCGGCCCAGACCGCGCCGAAAGTCCAGTTCTGACCGTTTGTCCTTCTTGGGAAACGGATTTTTAACCATCCCGCCTTCCTTGTCCGGGGAGGCGGGATGGCCTTTTTCGGAAGGAAGGCAGACGGCGGTTTCCGCCGGATCCCGAAAAGCGGGACTGACCGCCCAAGGCATGTGTCATCCCCGCCCTGATCGCCTCAGGGCTCCGCCCTGGGGTGTAACAATGACCGGGGCTCCGCCCCGATCGGAGGGCGGAGCCCTCCGCTATTAGCCGCACCGGGGCAGAGCCCCGGCGCGATCTGTCGGTTTTTATTCTTGGATTTATTCAGAAAGGCGGCGGTCAGTCGACAGAATCAGGAATTCAAGATCTGGTCGGATGATTTCCACCCTGTTGCATTAAAAAGCCGGCAATGGGTCAAACAGAAAATCGAATATACCCATAATGATCCCGTTCGGAAAGGATTTGTGGAAAGCTGCGAACAATGGAAATACAGCAGTGCAAGGAATTGGTTGTTTGAGGATGACAGTATTATTGAAATAGATCGATGTGCGCTTTTGCCGAGAGCAGAGCCCTCGGAGATGTGCGCCCCAGGGTAGAACCCTGGGGCGATCAAGGCCTTCAGCCCGCCCGACATTTGAAAAAAGAGACCGATGATCGAACCTGAAGAAGACGGACATCCCGCGACTCCAGAAGAATCGGGAGTCGGCCTGACCCCGAGCCAGCGCCAGGCCGTGGAGCACGGGGACGGCCCCCTGCTGATCGTGGCGGGCGCGGGCACGGGAAAGACCCTCGTTCTCACGCGCCGCATCGCGCACTTGATCAAGTCGAAGCGCTTCAGGCCGGAGGAGATCCTGGCCCTCACCTTCACGGAGAAGGCCGCGGCCGAGATGTCCGAGCGCGTGGACGTTCTTCTGCCCTACGGTTTTGCGGCCGTGAATGTGTCCACCTTTCACGCATTCGGGGACCGGATTCTGCGGGAGTATGCGATCGAGCTCGGCCTGAATCCGGATTTCCAGGTCCTGTCCGAGGCCGAGCAGGTCATCCTGTTCCGGGAGCATCTCTTCGATTTTCCGCTGAAGCATTACCGGCCCCTCTCGGACCCCACCAAATTCATCCAGGCCATGCTGAAAGTCATTTCCAGGGCGAAGGACGAGGACGTTTCGCCGGAGGACTATGCGGCTTACGCGGCCGCCCTTCGGAACGACCCGAAAGCGGACCCGGAGGAAACCGCGCGCCAGGCCGAAATCGCGGGCACCTACGCGGCTTACCAGCGCCTGCTGGCGGAAAAGGGAAAAGCGGATTTCGGCGACCAGGTCACGGTGACCCTCCGCCTGTTCCGCGAACGGCCGCACGTGCTCGGCGAGGTCCGGAAGCGCTACAAAACCGTTCTCGTGGACGAGTTTCAGGACACGAATCACGCGCAGTTCGAGATGGTCAAGATGCTGGGCGGCCCGGAGGCGAACGTCACGGTGGTCGGCGACGACGACCAGTCCATCTACAAGTTCAGGGGCGCAGCGATCTCCAACATCCTGGGATTCCGCAAGACGTACCCGCAGGCCAGGCTGATCGTGCTCACCGACAATTTCCGCTCCAGCCAGGAGATTCTCGACACGGCCTACCGGCTCATCCAGCACAACAACCCCGACCGGCTCGAGGTGCAGGAGCATATCGACAAGCGGCTGGTCTCGAACCGCGCCGAAGGCTCTCCGGTCGAACACATCCACGCGGATTCCCTGACCTCCGAGTCGGACCGGGCCGCGGCCCTGATCCAGGAAATGCTCGAGTCCGGCAAAGCCGTTCCGAACGACATCGCCATCCTGGTCCGTTCCAACTCGGACGCGGACCCGTTTCTGCGGGCGTTGAATCTCAAGAACATTCCCTGGCGCTTCTCGGGCAACCGCGGACTGTACGGGCGGAGCGAAGTCCGCCTGCTGATCTCCTTTCTCCGCGCGATTTCCGATTCCGGGGATTCGCTGAACCTCTTCGCTTTCGCGTCCTCCCCGGTGTACCAGATGCCGATGGAGGACATCCTGCTGTGCGCGAACTTGGCCCGGCGTTCGAACCGGACGCTGATGGACGTGTTCCGGGCCGCGGCATCCGAGGATCACGCGAAGAGCGGACGGCCGGAACCGGATTCCCGGAAGAAGCCGGATCCGCTCTCCGGGCTGACGGACGAGGGCCGCATCACGGTCCGGAAGCTCGCCGCGGACCTGCGCGCGTACACGGACCTTTCGCGCGACCACGCGACCGGCGTTGTGCTGTACCAGTTTCTGATGCAGTCCGGTTTTCTCAAACGTCTGTCCCAGAGCTCGGACCCGGAGGACGGTGTCCGCATCCAGAACATCGCCCGGTTCTTCGACGTGGTCGGGTCCTTCGGAAGGATGGCCGAGGAGGACCGCGTGTTTCATTTTGTCCGGCACCTCGAAATGCTCATGGAGGCGGGCGACGATCCCGGCACGGCCGAGACGGATCCGGACCTCGATGCGGTCAGCGTGCTCACCGTGCACCGGGCCAAGGGGCTCGAGTGGCCGGTGGTGT
>CAZNXX010000278.1:0-3199 GCA_964577095.1 uncultured bacterium
CGCCGAACAGCAGTTCGCCGTCGCGGGTCCGGAGAACGGCCTTCAGGTTGAACTGGCCCCCGGGCGCCTCACCCATGCTTTCGAAGGTCCGGAACTCGGCCGAGTCCGGATTGAACCGCGTGACTCCGGCCAGAGAACTGATCCACAGGTTGCCTTTGCCGTCGCCCTGAAGGGCGAGGATGAAATCATCGGGCAACCCGTCTCTCCTGCGAACCGTCCTGAAACGTCCGGTGCCCCGGTCCAGCAGGCCCAGTCCGTTCGAAGTTCCGACCCAGAACCGGCCCTTCCCGTCCTCGAACATGGAATGAATCCGGTTGTCGCTCAGACCCGCTGTGTCCGCCGGATTCTGCATAAACCGGATGAAGCGTCCCGTGCCCTTCCCGTCCTCCTGAAACCGGGCCAATCCGTCGGACAAAGTGCCCACCCACAATGTGCCTCTGCGGTCCCGGTACAGGGAGAATACGATGTTACTCTGCAGGCTGGCCGGGTCCGAGGGATCCGTCTGATAGGTCTTCATTGCGACGGTCCGCGAATCGACCAGCGTGAGCCCGCCGCCATAGGTTCCCACCGCCATTCGGCCCCTGCCGGCATTGGCGAGCGCGAATACGTGATTGCTCTGCAAGCCGCTGTTGCCCGAATTCAGGCGTTGGAATCCGTTCCCGTCCGCGTTCAGAATGCTGATTCCGCCGTTCCAGGTTCCCGCCCACAGCCGGCCGGCGTCGTCCCGCGCCAGCGAAAGCACAGCATTACTGCCGAGACTCCGCGGATCCCGGGGGTCGTGCCGATATGAACGGAATGTCCGTTTCAGTCGATTGTAATAACTCAATCCTCCGCCGTCCGTCCCGATCCAGAAATTGCCGGCCGGGTCTTCCAGGAACGCGGTCACGATGCCGCCGCTGAATCCGCTTCCGGGAAAGCTGTGGATGCGGCTGAACTTGAGTTCGTTCGGGTCTATGAAATTGACACCCGCCATCCATGTTCCAAACCACAGTCTGGCCTGACGGTCTTCAAAAATGGACCACACGGAATTGCCGCTGATCGAAAATTCCTCGTCGCGCCTGCTTTTGAACCTGCGGCTGAGCCGTCTTTGCCGGTCATAAACCGCGAGCCCGTTGTCTTCCATGCTGACCCACAGCCGACCCTGCCTGTCCTCACAGAGCGCAAGAATCCGGTACCGGCTCAGAAAGTCATTTTCGCCGATGGAATCCGTGAAACGCCTCAATCGGATCGGACCGGACCGGTTTTCAAAATACTGCAGGCCGGCCTGATTGGTGGCCACCCAGAATGTTCCGGACGCGTCCTGAATCATCTCCTGGAAGTTCCAGAACTCGTTTCCGAGCGGTTCCGCGTTTCCGTCGAAAACCCGCTCCAGCCGTCCGGAAGGGGAATCCAAACGGTACAATTCGCGCCATCGTCCGTACCAGACGCGTCCTTCTTTGTCCTCGTAAATGAAATTGTGATAATTCGCGGGATCTCCGGGAGCCGGCGCAAGTTCCGGAAGGAAACGGAGAAAATCATCCGTATCCGGTCTGTACAGGCACAGGTCATCCGCCGCGACCCAGATTCGGCCCTGCCTGTCGGCCCGGACGTCGCTGACCGTACTGCCCGCCAGGCTGTTGGCCCGCGCGGACGGGTGATACCGCACGAATCGGTCCAGAGACCGGTCGTACCGGTTCAGGCCGTTCTCCGTGGCGATCCAGAGGTCGCCTTTCGGATCCTCGGCGATTTTACGGATATGGTCGTTCGAAAGGCTCGTGCTGTCTTCAGGGTCGTGGACATAAATTCGGATGTTGATGCCGTCGTAGCGGTTCAGGCCCCGCGGCGTCCCGATCCAGAGAAATCCGCGCCGGTCCTGATGGATGCATTCGGCCGTGTTGTAGGAGAGGTTTTTGGAGAGGCTGTGGAAACGAAACGTTTCGGAAATTTCAGGAAAACGCGTCGGTCCGGATGCGTTCCCCAAGCCCGGGCAGGTCTCCGTCAGGAAAAAGCATGCTGAAATGAACAGAAAATTCTGAAGGGGATTTTTCATGCCCACCCGAGTCGGACGGGATTACGATATTTAAAATTCACACTTTTTGCGAGAAAAACAAATCATTTCTCTGTCCGCAGACGGACAGATAAAAAATCCCGCGGGGTTCGGGCCCGCGGGATTGGATTTCCTGGTGAACGGATGTTTATCTGCGTTTCTGAATCATGTTCCGAAGCCTGCGCTGGCGGATGTCCTCGCGCTGCGCGTTCCACTTCACCCAGTCGTTCTGCTCGTCCGCGTCTTCTCTCGAGAACCGGCCCATGGAGAGCACGATGCCCTTCGGGTCGATGGTGATCTGCTGCATGCCCTTGACGATGTACACCCATTCGTCCAGGGAGACTTCATGCGGTCCCTGGATGGGCTTCGGGCCCTCGATCTGCGTGGGCTTCCCGGAGGGCGTCTGTCCGGCCCTGGGCTTCTCGGGCGCGTTGGTGATCTTGACCTCGCCCTTGTACACCTTGAGCTGGGTGGTCGAATCGTCGCGCACGGTCATGCGGAGCACGGTGCCGGTGATGGCCGCGGCCGCCACGGGGGCGGAAATGTCGAATTCCGTCTCCGCGTTCACCTCGTGCACCGAGGCCCAGATCTCCCCTTTTTCCACCTTGATGGTCGTAGCCAGCTTCTTCTCCCGGGTCTCCTCGTAGAGGCGGTCGAGCAGAATCGTGGTCTTGGGCGCGAGCCGGATGATGTCCAGCTGGATGAGCTCGAGTTCGGCGCGCGACATCTGATAGGTGCGGACCTTCTCCCCGGAGTTCACCGCGGACTGGACCGGCGCGTTCTCCCACATCTCCGAGGCGGGCGGCTGCTTTCGTACCTCGCCCTCGGCAAAGGCCACGATTCCCTTGCGCTCCTCGCTCCGCGAGAAGCGCCCGTCCGCCAGCATCAGCATCGCGGGCAGGACCAGCCAGACCGCGCGGCGCAAGCCTCTCATCGCTTCGCTCCCCCCACGTTTTCTTCGGGATAATAACGGCTGTAGATCAGGTCCACCAGCTTGATGGCTTCGCGCGAGAAGGGGTCCACGTCGCGCTTGAACAGTTCGTTGTCGATGAGGATCTTGGCTACGCGCCAGCTTTCCGCGTCCTCGAGTTTCTGCATGAGCTTGCCGTAGGCGTCGCCGTCGCCGTTGAACAGCTTCTTCACGAAGACTTTCTCGGTTTTCTCGTCGATCAG
>CAZNXX010000279.1:0-3159 GCA_964577095.1 uncultured bacterium
GGACCGGCCGCATGCATCTTAACCTGCTTCAGATCGCGAGCGTCATCGCCCTGTTCCAGGCCGTTTTGATGGCCGTTTTTTTCGCCCGCGACGCGAACCGCCCGAATTACGGGAACCGTTTCCTCTCCGGACAGCTGTTCGTTTTCGCCGGCCTCATCGCCTGCTCCCTGGCCATGAGCCTGGACAGCGTCAAGGCCGATCCGCGCTACCAGAAACCGCTGTTCTTCGCGGGGCAGATCGCCTTTCTGGTCGGACCGCTCCTCCATTTCTACATCCAATCCCTTCTGAATCCGGGTTTCCGGCTCCGGCCGAGGCACGGGGTCCACCTGGCCCCGTTTTTTGCGGGTTTCCTCTATGCGCTGATCGTCTCCTTTCACCTGCCTTCCCTGATCGCCTGGCGCTATCCGGGCCGGCTGGTCATTTCCGCCGCATTCCTGCTGCAGAACGGATTGTACCTCCTGTCCGCGTTCCGGACGCTCGACGCATACGGCCTGTCGTGGAGGTCCTTCCTTTCCTACATCGCGGATACCAGGCTCGCCTGGGTGCGGTTTTTCGTCGGCGGCTACATCCTTCTCTGGGCGGTCCAGATGCAGCTTTTCGTCGGTTGGGACGTGCTCGAAAACCCCCGCTGGTGCCCCTATGTCCAGAGCCTGTACTTCCTGACGGTCTTTTTCTTTTTCAACGGGATGGTCTATCTCGGCCTGAGAAGGCCCCACCTGCTCAATCCCTCCCGGAAATACGTCGATTCGCCGCTCAGGGAATCCGAAAAGACCCTCGTCCGCGAAAGACTGGCGGGTCTGCTGAAGGAAAAGAAAATCCACCTGGACCCCGCTCTCTCCCTGCCCCAGCTGGCCCGGACCCTCGACATCGCGCCCTGCTACCTCTCGCAGATCATCAACGAAACATACAGGGAGAATTTTCGGGACTTCATCAACCGGCACCGGATCGAGGAGAGCAAGCGGATGCTGGCCGGCGTCGACGGCCGACGGAACGTTCTCGAAATCGCGTTCGAAACGGGTTTCAATTCGAAATCGACCTTCAACACCGCCTTCAGAAAGTTCACCGGTACGACACCGAAGGAATTCCAGAAAGCCTCGGCCGCCTCCTCCAGGGACTCCGGTCCCCCGCCATCCGCATCCTGAAACCCCACATCCCCGAAATAGTCCGGATATTTATATCCGGTCGAATCCACCCCGCTCCTTTTGTATCATAGGGCCATGGTTCGGGACCAGTCCCGGTTCGGGCCGGTCCCGCCGCATCCTGCGGGATCACTTCCGGAAGGAGAATCCCGCAATCCGTCCTATATTTCGAGGAGAAAGGCAGCATGAGACGAATCCTGTCGACCATCGCCGCGGTCATTTGGACCGCGGAATCCCTCTGGGCCGGGCAATTGACCGTGCCCCAGATGTATCCGACCATCCAGGCGGCGATTGACGCAGCCGAGGCCGCGGATACGGTGCTCGTTTCCGAGGGGAGGTATTACGAGAACATCGACTTCAAGGGCAAGGGCATTGTCGTGGCCAGCCGCTATCGCATGACGAAGGATCCCGCGACCATTGTCGCGACCGTCATCGACGGAAGCCGTTACACCAATCAGGACTCCGCCAGCACGGTTCGGATGCTGAACAGCGAGCCGTCCACGGCCGTGCTCGACGGCTTTTCGATCACGGGCGGAGCGGGCACCCGTTACGTGTTCTCCAACCTGGGCGGAGCCGCGTACCAGGAGGGTGCCGGCATCATTATCAGCCGCAGTTCCGCGGTCATCCGGAACAACATCATCTCCGGGAACGAAATCCGGCCCAGGTCCGGCGGTGCGCAGCCGGGCGGCGGCGGGGGCATCGCCGTCATGTTCGGCCATCCCCTGCTTCTCAATAATGTGATCGTGTCCAACAAGGCGGGGTACGCAGGGGGAATCGTCCTGAACTGGTCCGGGGGCATCATCCGGAACAACCTGATCAGCCACAACGTCGGGGGGACATCGGGCGGCGGCGGGGGAATCATGGCCTGGTACCCGCCTGCCGATTCCGCACAGATCGAGAACAATACCATCGTCGGGAACCTCTCGCAGAAGGACGGGGGCGGAATCATCAACACAGGAACATCGGGGAAGATGATCCGGAACAACATCATCTGGCTGAACCGCCAGGCCTCGGGCGGGCAGGTGACCGGGCCGCAGGCCTGCGCCTGGAACGACATCGAGGATTTCGGGAACGCGGACAATATTTCAATCGATCCGGGATTGGAAGAAGGAACGTTCATGCTCCGGAACGGGTCCCCCTGCATCGACGCCGGAGATCCCGCGGCATCCTATGAGGACAACCGGGATCCGGGCGTTCCGGGAACCGCCAGTGCCCCGTCCAGAGGCGGAGTTCGAAACGACATGGGTGTATTCGGCGGACCCTTCAGCCGGACTCTGCCGGTGATCGATTTCAGCGATCTCTATGTGGGGAAAAAGAGCCTGACGATGACGCTCATGGCGGGTCTGGAGGGCACGGCGAAGGTGGAGTTAGTGAATTTCAGTTCCGGACCGGTTCATGTGGACAGCGTCACAGTCGGGAATCCCGGCCTTTTCGAGGTTTCCCTCAAGGGGGGGGCGGGCACGATCGGGTTTCTGGGAACGGATACGCTCTTCGTCCGATACAGACCGGTTACGGCCGGAACCTTCACGGACACGGTGAAAATCCATCACCGTGCGACCGGCTGCGTTTCTCCGATCCGCATCTCCGTCCGGCTGAAGGTGACGCCTGGCTCGGCCGTCGATCCGACCTGTTCCGCCCCGCATGGATTCCGGCTGTTCCAGAACGATCCAAACCCGTTCAATCCCTCGACACAAATACGGTTCAGCCTCGGCCGGCGGACTCACGTCAGGCTGGATGTTTTCGACGCCAGGGGAAGATGGGTTGACACACTGGTAGACGGAGAGATGGAGGCGGGTCCTCAGCGGATGACCTGGCGGCCGGAACCCCATCTATCCAGCGGCCTATACCTGCTTCACCTGGAGGCCGAAGGGTTCTCGGATACGGTCAAGATGTCCTATGTGAGGTGAGAAAGGGGATTTTCCGGCGGGGTGTCCGGTCGGCGGGCCCGGGAACTTGAGAGAAGAGATTTCCGATCCGATCGCCCTGAGTCTGTCGAGGGGCGATCGGATTTCTATTTTTA
>CAZNXX010000280.1:0-3154 GCA_964577095.1 uncultured bacterium
CCCGGTAGAAGATACGGAGGTAGTCGTTGACGCTGAATTGTCTCTGTTGCGGCGTGTCCAAATCAGTCATCCTTATAAATGTGGGTTGGAGAGGGTCGGTATAAACCCATCATTTACAAGCAAGAATTGTACCGTTCTATCGCAGATCAATGACTTCCGCGTCCTCCGGCGCCTTGAACTGAAAGGCCGAATCCGGTATCGGTATCCCGGTCTGAACCTCGGAAAGCGTGTATACCGTCCGGTTCTTGCTGATGTCGACCTGCTCGATACGTGCCGGTACGTAAGTCTCCGCGTCCACCCACACTTTCATTTTGGGGAAATAGGTGTCCTCTTTCAGCGCGTCAAAGGTCACGATGACGCATTTGCGGCCGGCCACGGTCTCCTCGCCGGATACCCGGTGGCGGTAATCCTTCTGCGTCTTCAAAAACAGCGTCTGGGGGAGCCATTCGTTGTCCGTGTTCTCCATTTTGTCCACCAGAACCCGTTTGGCCGCCTTGCTGTAGGTCCAGAGCGTTTTTCCATCCGACACAATGACCTGGTCATCCGCTGTGATGCGGAAGGCCGTGTCTCCCTTCAGTTCGAATTCGCCGTGGATCGTCTGTTTTTCCCCGACCATCTGCCAGAGAAACTGCTGTTCGAACCGGGCCTTGACCGTCACCTGGTCGGTCAGAACCTTCCTGACTTTTTCGATGATTTCCCGCGAATCTGCGGCCCGTGCCGCCAAAGGCAGGCCGGCCAGCAGGAGAACCGCCATGATGACGCGTCTCGTGATCATTCCTCTGCTTCCTCTCCGGAGGCCGCGGTCCCGGCATCCATATCCAGTATCCGTCCCAGCTGGTCTTCCTCCACCAGCACGATTCTCGCCTTGCTGCCGTCGAACGGGCCGAGAATGCCCGCCGATTCCAGTTCGTCAATCAGCCGGCCCGCGCGCGAGTACCCGATGCGCAGGCGGCGCTGCAGGAGCGAAGCGGATCCCTGCTGGTGCCGCACGCAGAGCCGCGCCGCTTCGCGGAACAGCTCGTCCCGCTCCCCGGCCGCGCCTCCGGTCTCGGAGGCGCCGCGGCCGCCCGAGCCGGGCAGGACCCAGGCCTCATCGCGGGGCTGGCCGTGTATGTGCCGCACCAGCGCCTGCACCTCCTCGGTGGAGATGAACGCGCCGTGAAGCCGCACCGGCTCGGGCTCGCGCGGGTGCATGAAAAGCATGTCGCCCTTTCCGAGCAGTTTCTCCGCCCCGTTTCGGTCGAGAATGGTGCGCGAATCCGTTTTCTGCGCCACCTGGAACGCGATGCGCGAGGGGAAGTTGGCCTTGATCACGCCTGTGATGACGTCCACCGAGGGCCGCTGGGTGGCCAGGATCAGGTGAATGCCCACGGCACGGGCCATCTGGGCCAGCCGCGCGATGGGTTCCTCGATCTCGCGCGCGCCCAGGACCATCAGGTCGGCCAGCTCGTCGATGACCAGCACGACATAGGGCAGTTTGCGCTCCGGTTCCGATCCCTCGGGCACGGGGATTTTCCCGCCGTCTATGGCCCGGTTGAAATCCTCGATGTTCCGCACGCCCGCGCCGGCCAGGGTCCGGTACCTCCTGTCCATTTCCATTTCAAGGCTTTTCAGCACCGCCACCGCGTTGTCCACGGTCGTGACCACCGGCTCGTTGAGACCCTCCTGCGTGGTCAAATGGTGGTGCTTGAGGTTTTTATAGAGGCTCAGCTCGAGTTTCTTCGGGTCGATGAGAACGAACTTGACCTCGGACGGCTTCGCGCGGAACAGCATGGACGCGATGATGGTGTTGAGGCACACCGATTTGCCGGATCCCGTGGCGCCGGCCACGAGCAGATGGGGAAGCTGGGCCAGGTCGGTGACATAGGGCACGCCTTCGACGGTCTTGCCCAGGGCGACGGTCAGCTTGGAGTGGGAGTTCCGGAAGGCCTTGGACTCGATGATTTCGCGCAGCACCACGTCGGACGGCTTCTCGTTCGGGATCTCGACGCCCACCACGGCCTTGCCCGGAATCGGCGCGACGCGGATGCGGTTCGCCTGCATCACGAGCGCCAGGTCGTCCTGTATGCCGATGAAGCGGCTGACCTTGACCCCGGGCGCGGGGCGCACCTCGAAACGCGTGATGATCGGCCCAGGCATGATCTCGACGACCTGGCCGAGAATGTCGAATTCCTTGAGTTTCTCCTCAAGGAACTGGGCCTTGGCCTCGAGCGCCGGTTTGTCGATTTTCCTTTCCTCGGCCGGGGGCAATCGGAGCATGTCAACCGGGGGGAAACAGTACTCGCCCTGTCCCGCCTGCGGGTCCGGTTCCGGTGTCCGGGGCTTCGGGACTATGGCTGGAGTCCGGTGATCGTCCGAGGTGCGAATTTCCGGTTTCTGAAAAGCCGGCTGTGCCGGCGGCGGTTCCGGAACAGGCGGTCTGCGCGGCCGGGCACGCAAAGCCGGCTCTTCGTCGGACGGCTCCTCCTCGGACTCTTCCTCTTCCTCCTCCTCTTCCCCGCGCCTGAGACGCCACCCTTCCACCAGCGCCCCTACGGATTCCCGGATCCGCAGCACCGTGTCCCTGAAACTCCACGTGGTCGCGGTCATGAACAGAGCGATGAACCCGGTGAGCAGGACGATCACGGATCCGGCCGTGCCGAGCCAGCGGCTCAGGGTTTCAGCGACGAATCCCCCGAAAAGACCGCTCAGCCGGTACCCGATGGAACTGCCTGTATCGGAAACCGCCTGCGGAAGCGCGAGCGCGGTTGAGAACAGCAGGCCGAATCCCGCGAGAATGGCGCAGGCGCGGAAAAAGGAGCGAAGCGGCGTCACCGCGAAAAGGTTCCAACCGAACAGAAACACGATCAGCGGGAAAATGATGGAAGCGTACCCGATGGTGTAAACGAAGAGATAATGGCTGATGAACGCGCCGGCCAGCCCCAGCCAGTTCCGGACCTGGCCGCTCTCGCCTCCGGCGGGAAAATCCGACGCCCGGTAGGAGACAACGCCCAAGAGCAGGAGCACGGCCAGGGCCATGATCAGAACTCCCAGGAGTTCCTGCTTTTTTCTGCTGTCTTTCGCGGTTTTTCGTTTTTCAGCCATACGCTTGCCGTTGGTTTATGCCGCGACCAGAGCTCCGTCGGACAGAACGGGCACGGTCTGAAATGCGTCC